>CAZEYD010000015.1:612-1525 GCA_964516745.1 Candidatus Woesearchaeota archaeon | reverse complement strand
GGCTCGGAGGCATTGGAACGTTGGCGCATGGCCGATGCCGAGGTGCGTTATTTCACGACCCTCGACAGGGTTGAACAAGCACAGGTCGATGCCGGTGAAATGCGGTCAACCTTGCGGTCTGAAACAACGGCTGAATTGGCGCGCGCACGCAGCGACACGGGCATTTCGTCCGCGGACTACCGCATTCGTGCGGATCGGCTGTGTCGTTTGGCAGATGGTGTGGCATGTCCATATCCGGGTGCCGCCAACCTTGGGGTTGCACTGCCCCGTCCAACGCCGTTTTCCGAGGCCGAATTTGCTGCTGTTGCAGATGCGCCAAGCATGCGCGCGATGTATGAGCGAGTGAATGTGTCCTTGCGCGAAGTGGATCAGGCGCGCATGGCATCGCGCCCGCGTGTGTCGTTTGAATTGACGGTTTCGAACCGTGATCGTGGTGGGTCGCTCTTTGATGGTTCTAGCGTAACGGAAACGACGGACGCATCGCTGAACGTTGAATGGGATTTATTCACGAGTGGCCGTTTGCGCAGTATTCGCAATCGCGAATTGCATGAAGCGTTGGCGACTGAACACGAGTACGAATCGCAGATGCGCATTGCTGTGAATGATTTGCAGAGCGCGGGATCCGCGCTTGAGGCTCTTTGGGCACACGACCGATCAATCGGGGCGGTGATCGCGATCCGGCGTGGGGCTTTGTCGGATTTAAGAAGTGAGCAAGATGTTGGTACCGCCACTGAAATGTATGTCGCTCTCGCGCAATTGGAACTGACGCGGGCTGAAGTGCTGCGGCAGCGCACGCGCAGAAATTATGTCGCAGCCCTTGTTGCCCGTGCGCGTGTCACGGGCTCTTTGGGGGGCGAAACTATTGATTTAGTTGAAAGAGTCCTATCTGACGGGCGCAATACCGTCCGTGTGT
>CAZEYD010000015.1:0-602 GCA_964516745.1 Candidatus Woesearchaeota archaeon | reverse complement strand
ATTTCGAGAAATTAAGATGCTTTTACCCATTTTGGGGGGGACCTGAGCAATGAATAAAGTATTTGGTAAGCCAACTGGTGCAGGGCAGACGCGCGGTCGGCGTCGATTGGCGCTTGAACCTTTAGAAGAACGAATCCTCCTTTCAGTTGATCTAATCCCCTAAGCACCGGATGCGCAGGAAGATGAGGCGGTTCATTACGAGCGCCAAATCGACAGCGACCGCGCCGCCCCCGAGACGACAGAACAGACGGTAGACGAGACCACCGCTCGTGAGCTTGTGCTGATCGATTCAGGCATTGGTGACACTGACGCGCTGCAAAACGCCCTTGAACAGATCGGATTTGGCGCAACGGACCTGAAGTCCGTGGTGATAATCGACAGCCGTGAAGACGCGATTGCGGCGTTGTCAGGTGGTGTAAGTTATGACGCTGTTCACTGGATCAGCCACGGAAATTCAGACGGATTCCGTCTTGGTGATGGTTTTCTGGATGCGCAGATTGATGGCAGCGACCCATTGATTGAAACGTTGTCTCGCGTACTTGGGCCAAATGGCGATTTGATGTTGTACGCTTGCGATCTGGCCGACGGTGGTTTGCCACAAC
>CAZEYD010000014.1:0-2011 GCA_964516745.1 Candidatus Woesearchaeota archaeon | reverse complement strand
TAGACTTGATCGGAGAAGAAAAGATTGCACCTGGGCAAGTCCCGTTGGAGAAATTCTTTAAAAAGGAGGCCCGAAAGAGCGGATCTATCCAGAAAATCGAGGAATAGACAGCCTCGATACTGGATTTACGACAACGGGCCTATGTCTTGAGAGAGGAGGTCACCGGAAAGGCGCTGGCCCCAGTTGTCAGGCCACAGCAGTGGCTATACTTTTCAGTTCTCTTCGATTATTCAAATGAAATTCCTGCGCAAAACGAAGAGCATCTTTGAAATCGTCGATAATATCTTTCCACGGTCGCCTTCGATTGTCTTCACTGCGCATATGAATGCCTCGAAAGACAGCCAAAATATTGAGGGCTATCCGGCGGAGGAATTGCACCGCCAGAAGGCCATGGGGTTGTTTAATCCAGAGATGTTTATCCTCTTTGAGTATGGCATCCAGTGTCCAGTGCGTACCGTTTTCCACCTGCCATCGCAATCGGATAACAGTGAGCCAGTCCTTAGCAGAAAGCCTGCCATATGGCAGGTTCGTCAGGAAATATCTGGTTCCTGTTATGTCAGAAATGTTAGGGTCGTCGTTTATCACTCGCCTCTCAACTCGCAGCACTTGACGCAGGTGGTCCCAGCCATTCCAGTTTGTCATCTCTCTGGTTCGCCATATACGATATTCTACCCTGTGTCCTTGATAGCGTTCAGAAGTGAAAGCTTCCGCTGCATTTTGGCTTTGGGAGCCAATTTGCCGATGGGCTTCTTTCAGCAGCTCTTTTTGAAATGCATCCAGAACCATCAGATAACCAACCCCGGCATCATCCACCAACTTGGCATTCGAATAGCTCGCTGAGCCTGAATCGGTGGCCACCAATTCCATCAACTCTGTCTGGCCCCAGTTCTCGAATACCTCTAAGAAAGCTTTTTTGAATGCGCCCATCTCGTTAGTGCGACCAGGTACAGGAATCATGTCGAGATTCAAGGTGGAGCGACTCGATACCAGCGATACGCTGATACTGCGCACCTCACCCCGGACATGATTCCCGTCAGGCTGACCTTTTTGCTGGAAGAATTCGCTTGCAGCGCCTGATTCTTTCTTCACCCTGATATGCTCGTATTTTCCATCAAAGGATAGGATGTTTATTGGGACTCCCGAAGCCTTCCTCGTAGCCTTGCTTCGATGCAGTTGCTTCGCCTGATTTTGAAGTGTTTTACGAAGACCAGACAGATCTGCTTTCAGTAAATAATCCCACATCGTGGTATCAGGCAGACGACCACGGATGTGCAGCACCTTGCGAAACACAAAAGAAAGCTTCCTGGTTTCTTTTTCCATCTCACGAAGAGTTTTGGCGCCAGACACCAGACTCATTACAGCTGATATAACCAGCTGACGAATAGACCATTTCTTCTTTCCATGGCTTCCACGGGTCTCCTGGACCACGCTGGTGTCCAGGTGGCCTGCTACGTTTGACAGATATCGGGCATTGCGCCGCATTTCTTCTCTGTCCATTTTTACCTCCTTAAGGTAACTTCCTCGTTGGAGGCCAGGGCGGCTATTCCATAGCCTCCAATAAGGTTTTTTGTTGAGGGGCCGGAACCTTTCCGGCCTCCTCTCTCTTCTCAAGGATCGCAGCTTTCCTGTGCAAAATCGATCAGCATCATGAAAATATGAGTTTATCCACCACAAAACTCTCTCTTGCCGCTTCAAACAAGGCTTTCTGATTCTTTATCTGCGGCTTCTTCTCCAAAATAATGCCTATATCCCGACATAAAGAACCATATTGCTTTCAACTGACTGATATGATTAGCTTTATGGAGGCAAATATACTTTGGCTAGATATGGAATGATGTTGTGCTTGCGAATTTGTCGGCCTCAAAAAGGCTCCGGGGAAACAGGCGCAACACCAGGCGGGCAAAAGAGAACCTGAGCTTATCCAGACCAATCACCGGTTAAGTCTGGTGAATTAGTTAGACTTGATCGGAGAAGAAAAGATTGCACCTGGGCAAGTCCCGTTGGAGAAATT
>CAZEYD010000013.1:403-3944 GCA_964516745.1 Candidatus Woesearchaeota archaeon | reverse complement strand
TAACAACTGGAGGAAAGTAGATTCCGAGAGGTATTATGCAGCAATGTTTAGGCATATTGTTGCATGGAGACTTGGAGAGGAAAAAGACTCAGAGAGTGGTTGTCACCACTTGGCTCATGCAATGTGTAATCTAATGTTTATTTTCTATAAGGAGAGACATCGTGAATAGACTAGTATTTAAAGATACTGTTGGGTTGGAAGATGCGCTGTTGGGCTTGGGCCCCTGTGTTGCTTTTGATACAGAAACAACGGGTCTTGATTATATGACTCTTAGTATAGAGGGGTTCTCTGTTTGTGATGGTATAGCAACAATCTACGTAGATTTAATAGATAAACAATTAGAACAATATTTATCACTTCTACAAAAGATGTTAACTAAAACAAACACACTGATAATGCACAATGCTGTGTTTGATTTAAAGGTTCTTAAAAAATATAAAATAGATTATTCAATGTGTAGAATATATTGTACAATGGTTGCTGACCACCTTATAGATGAGAACAGGTCACATGCTTTAAAGTTTCTCTGTAAGGAATTACTTGGTAAAGAGGTTGTAAAGTATGATGAAGCAGAGAGGGCTGGACACCAGTCAAAAATATTCTACGAGTATGCTTTAAATGATGCTGAGTGGACATATGAGTTATGTATATATCAACAATCATTTTTAAGAGAGCAAGGACTTGGCAGAGTATTCAGAGACGTAGAGATGCCCTTCCAGCACGTAATTGTAGAGATGGAAACCACTGGTATGAAGATAGATATTGAAAAGGTCAAGGAGATTAGAGACCAACTTGGTGACCACAAAGAAATGTTTCTTTCCGAGATGATGGAAACACTTGGACTTAAACCAGAGTTTCAGTCAGATTTGTGGGGTAATATTAAAATGATTTCACCAAAGAACTTTAATAGTTCTGCGGTTTTATCAAAAATACTTTTTAAAGATTTAGGACTACCGATTATAGAACAAACAAAGACAGGTAATCCTGCTGTTGGTAAAATAACCATGGATGCTTTAAAAGACAAGCACCCCTTTGTTGGTGCTCTTTATAAGTATAAGATTGTTCAAAAACTACTTAGTTCTTATTTTGAAGAGAATGCACAAATTATGTCTAATATCGATTCTGATGGTAGGGTTAGACCACATTTTATTGATACTGGAACTAAGACTGGTAGGCTTGCTTGTATACAACCAAACCTACAACAACTACCAAAACAAAATGCAGATTTACCAATACCTTCTAGAGCAGCATTCTGCGTAGAGGGTGGTAACACAATGATAACAGCCGACTACTCTGGACAAGAGATAAGAGTTATGGCTGAGATAAGTAAAGACCCAACGCTTGTTGCGTCTTTAAATAAAGGGTATGACATGCACCTAGCTATAGCAAATCAATTCTATAATCTTGGTATACCGGAAGAAGCATTAATGGAGACACATAATGACTATGAAAGATATAAAAAGCAGTTCAAAGGTGAGAGAACTAAAGCAAAGACAATCACTTTTGGTCTTGCTTATGGAAAAGGAGCATATGGATTCGCTAAAGACTTTGGAATTAGCGAAGAAGAAGCTCAAGGAATTGTAGATGATTACTTTAAAGGTATGCCCGGTCTAAGGGATGCCATTGAAAGATCACACAAGGAAGTAGAGGAGTACGGATATGTTACATATCTATCCGGAAGAAGAAGACGATTTGACAAGATAGCTATGAATGGGTGGGAAGGTTACAGTAAGAAGTCCCTAAGACAAGCATTCAATGCTAGCATACAGGGATTCTCTGCTGACATGATGAGAATGGCCTGTAATAAAATTTATTTAGAAAAGAAAAAGTATCCGGAGTGGGGACTTAAGCTTATTGGAACAGTTCATGATGAGATGATACTTGAGGTTAAATCACAGTATACAGAAGAAGCATCTAAATTAATTAAATTCTGTATGGAAACAGCAGTTAGTTTCTGTGTTCCAACACCGGCAGATGTAAGTATTGGTAATAACTATGATGAGGCTAAGTAGATACTCCACACAGGGCATCATACTTGCCCCAGGATTGATTATTATTGTTGAATAGTGTAATTAACTAGATAAATATAATATTACAGTGTGTGGACTGTATGGTAGGTATAAACGAATATGACTATGGGAATAGAAAAGATAGTTTTAGAAACAGAGAAAGAGGATCCAAATGTACACTGTTATAGGGTTCTTGGATATGCTGGTCAACCAATGGAAGATGAGTGGAAAGAAAAGGATAGCGAGTGTATAACAATTAATTATATTTTAGAAAACAATAGTAAGATCGAAATATATGTACAAGCACAAGAATTAAAATAAAAAAAATAAAGGGGCAATGCCCCTATTCTACTAACTCAACAGAAACAATTTCAAGTTCATTATCTCGCACTTCAATTTCTGCAATGTAAGTAACTTTTAATTTATCTCCATCATCGTTTAGTTTAAGTTTGTATTCAACGAAAACAGCTGCGTCTTTGTCGTCAAAGTCTACATCTTCAATTGAAGTTTCATCTTCATCAACAGTTACAGAATATACGTCATCATCCCTATAGTCTTTTAAAACACCTTTTCTGAACATATTTTCATCGTCCATAAAAGCTACAATATCAGACTTAACTAAGTTTTCAGCTAGTGTAGATACATCGTTTTTAAAGATAACAGTGTCAACAATATCTGCAATTTCATCTGCGTCTAAGTCTTCTCCTTCGTAGTCTTCAATAACTAGTTCCATGTTACCATTGTCAACTTCAACAATCTTTTCAACTGTAACATTAACAGGAACTTCTACAATAACTTCTTTATCTACAAACTTAGTTACAATAACAGGTTCAGCTGTTACATTTAAGGCAGCAATTTGTTCTTGTAAAGCAACAACTTGTGCATTATCATCAGCAATTAAAGCACCACCGATTCCACCAACAGCCACTCCAGCTATTGCAACTCCTACTGCAGTTAATATAGCAGCAACTTTATTTGATTTTTTTTCCATTTTTATATTTTCTCCGCCAACCTAAATTGGCTTAGCACTAATGAATGTAATACCATATTAAATGGATACATCTATAGTAGTATATGTCACCACACTATTTAAAGCTTTCTACGTCTATTTAGATACTTTTATAGTTAAGGTTTTATTTTCTTTGTTTAAAGAAACGTATTTAAGTATTAACTCCAGTGCTCTTAATACTTTATTATCTAACTGTGTTTTTGTTAGGGGTGCAACTATTCTGAATAATACGGTTGCTCCACCAATTACATTTAATCCTATTAAAATTATTGACATTATATCCATCATTTTTTATTTTCTCCTTTATCTCTTTTGTTATTGAATTTTGGTGTAATTTATTATAATTCATATTACCATTTTTTAGTAATAATTTGGAACCAGTCAAAGCTTACTTTCTCAAAGCTATCATACGGTATCTTGTATGTTCCCCGGTAACCCCAATAAATACCCCAACTGTTCTCTATAATAAACACTTGTTCACTATCATCGTATCCTACGATAGTCTGAGCATGACCACCATGAG
>CAZEYD010000013.1:0-393 GCA_964516745.1 Candidatus Woesearchaeota archaeon | reverse complement strand
TATTAACACTCTTTGGCTCCCAGAGGCTGTTTAAACCGCTTAGGCTGTAATATTCCTTATCAAGCCATACTCCACACACCACTGGAATATCTTCACGGAGAGAGCGTTTAATGTTGTCTAACGTGCCAACCCGTGCATATCTTTCAACTGGATATAGGCTTGATAGCCAATATGATGCTAAGGGTGGTTTGATATTAACATTCTTTAAGTTCCATGGCCACGCTTTCTCCATTGCCATTCCGTACTTTAGGGATGTTGCACACCCATCTCTAACTGACATACCAACATTTTGTGGTAATACTCCTTTATCTGAACGTGCATTGTAATAATGGTATAGCTCAGAACCTTCTAAGTATCTGCCTTCTTTCATTAGTTGGATTTCTTGTGCTCTAA
>CAZEYD010000012.1:0-5728 GCA_964516745.1 Candidatus Woesearchaeota archaeon | reverse complement strand
CCCCAAGTAAGAGTTCCCTCATCACTAACATAGTGGACACCCTGCAAGCTAATTGTTAGGTTCTCAAAAGACAGTGTTTGTCCTTCTACGGGACCAGCTATATTTGCATATGGTTTTACATCTATGCCTTTAGTTCCACCAACAATTACTTTACTACATAGAACCCTGTATGTGATTCCATTAAATTTTAAATTTACATTCGTTACCATTTTATATATTTTTACCTATATGCTATAAAAAACATCTTGTAATAAGGACGGATCAATTGATTGTCCTTCTGGAACAACTATTTCTACTTTTTCAATATTTATATATTGGTTGGACTGGTTTCCACTAGACTGTAAACCACCATTTCCAAGCCAGTTAGTAAAACCACCAGAATCTTCTATACTAGAATCCATTTCTTGCTTGTATTCCTGTGTTTTTTTAAATGCAGATGGCCCGCCAATACTGTGAACTGCTATTTCCACTCCCGTTGAAGCAATATCTTTAATATTATTAAACTGGTCTTTCATATCATCAATAAGTGTATTAAAGTCTTCTTTCACTTTAGCAAACCCACTAGTATCTGAAAATCCAGATGCTATCATCTTCCACATTGCCTTTGCAACAGAAGTAACTAGAATCATTCCGTCAACTATGCCCTTAAACCCAGTTACAAAAAGACCAATAACCTCTATACCAAGCTTAACACCAAGAACTATTCCATGAATAAGCCATGCAAAATACCAAGCAACGGCCTCTAAGGCACTATCCATATCTGGAAACAGTGTTAAAACAAGACTTTCAAATGCATCATATATGTCTTTTAGTGGTTCCTTTAATAAAGATAAGGAGTCTTTTATAGATTCCCATGCTGCTGGTGTTTTTAATAAT
The DNA here is from genome assembly GCA_964516745.1 of Candidatus Woesearchaeota archaeon. GTDB lineage: Archaea > Nanobdellota > Nanobdellia > Pacearchaeales > GW2011-AR1 > JAGVXH01. The sequence continues at coordinate 4,852 of CAZEYD010000012.1, read as the reverse complement.
GATGTCCAAGCCAGCGCACCTAGAGCTATAAGTGCAAGTATTCCTAATCCAACCGGAGTTGTTATTAAACCCAATAAAGATGTTAACTTACCACCAGATAATAGAGATAGGGCATCGCCAAAACCACGAGTAGCTAACTTTATCATTCCAAAATTCATAAGTAGGGTTCCCAGGGCCCCAATTATAATTAAAACAGTAGAAACTAGTTTCTGATTCTGTCCTATCCAGTCTCCAATACTCCATATTATAGGAACAAGATATGCAACAACGGGCTCTAGTGCTAACCCAACCATATATCCAATATAAGATAATGAACTACCAAGTCTATCAAACTCAGTTACAGTTCCTTCTGTTGAATGCATAACCTCATTAAATGTCTTGCTTCCAAATTTCCATATAGTATCGAACAGTCTTTTAAGAGCCATTCCAGCAAACATCAAAGACATGGCCCACCCAGCAAAGGGTTTTGTCATTGCCTTAAGTTGCTTTTGTGTTCTCTTAAGACCAAGCTGTAATTTTTCTGTACCAGTATAGCTATTATCATACTCTTTATTGACATCTTCCATGTTAGATTGAAACCTTTTAAAATCTTTTGTTGGAAGACTTTCTTTGATTCCTGCAAGGGACTTGCTAACTTTTATGGTCTCTTTATTAGCATCTGAAGAAGTTTTTTTGGCCTCTTTATATTGTTCATTAAGTCCACCAAGTTCTTTAGCACCAACTAACTCAGCATTGTTAAGTTTATTTTGTGAATTAATTAGACTCTGGTTTGCATCAGCAATTTCTTTCTTTTGTTTAGGATCAAATCTTAAACGAGGGGTACCATCAGACTTGGTCATAATAGAGTTAATTTTTTTTTGTGTTGCTTTCATATCAGCAACTATGAGTTTTTTAGATTGTGCTAAGGATGCTTTTAACTTAGATATTTCTCCTGCAAAGTGTATTACTACTTCTGAATCGTTTGATGGTGCCATGTTTATTTTTTATTGGCCTTTTTATGAGCCTTCTCCTCTTCTTTTTTAACCCAACCGTGGGTTTTTATAATTTTTAAAATATAGGGAATAGGCAGGTCTTTAAACCTGTCATAAGCTATTCCCTTTTCCCAAAACAAGTATTGTATCATTTCTGAATCACTTGGTTTGAAAGATTTCCCAGATGTAATCTCATCAAGGAAAGATTCACCGAAATCCATTGTTCAGTACCTATTCTATGCTAGGCATATTTACTTTAACAATTGGTCCGATAAACTTCATTAGGTTTTGTGATACAAACATATTTAACTTAACCTTATCCTCATTTGGATAGCTATTTAATAGTGTTGTGAATACTAACCTATGTAATTTTTCAACGGTTTTAGATCCTAAGATCTTTAACATATCTTTCTCATTATCTCCAGCTCCTTGGAATGCATCCATAACTGAGTATAAGTCTTCAAGGTATTCACCGCTTAATGGTGATAATTCGTATGTGGTTTTATTACCTGATTTGTCGGTAATTTCTATTTTTTCTTTATATACTTCAAACATTTTCTTTTCTCCCTAATCTTCTCCAAATAGTGTATCATTAGGTTTCTTACTACTTGGTTCTTTATTTAATTGTACTACACTAGACTGTAAATCATTAAGTGTAGTTCTTAACTCACCAATTTGATTGTACAACAATTCATATTTAAAGTCAGCTTCATAAAATTCAAGTAATCTTTTAATTCCTTGTGTGTAGTCGTTATTTGTTTCTACCTTACAAAATTCCCAGAATGCTTTATGCACTCCTTCATTCTCTTCAGTATCATCTGCCTTTATAGAGAATATAATAAATCCCTTGGCAATTTCTCTTAGCTCAAGATCTCCTGAGCACCCTTCAATCGTTTCTTTCGTCATCTTTTAAAAAATTAAGCCCTTAAGGCGACCGAAGTCATCCAGGCGGGCGAGTCCTTATTATTGTTACTTATGTTGCAGGGTTGTTATCTAATGTAGTCCAAGCAGGTAAAGCAGTTGCTTTAACTTTTCCAGTCATTAAATTAGCCACACCATCATCTGTGGTTGGTGAGAATTTTAATGTCATGTTATAAGACCTATTATCATCTGCATTGTGTTCCATATCTAAAACAGTTACCTTACAGTTGTTGTAAGCATATGTTTTATATGCTTCTGTTCCAGATGAAGCTTCAATTATAACTTGTTTGTCTGAAGACTGTGTGGAAGTTTCTGAGGCTGTAGTATAAATTACAGAGCCAGGATTTGCAACGTCTATAGCATAAATCATTGAGTCCCACCTATCGGCCTTATCTCCATCTAATAATGGTACAATTTCAAGTGAAATTTCAATTTGACTTGTTGGTTTTTCTTTATCTATAAATCCACCAAATACGGCTTCTGAATCTACGTCAGTCTCTCCACCTGATTTTGAATATGATTTAATGTCTCCTTTGTAAATATCCGTAGCAACAAGAGTGCTTGGAGCAACCCCTGCGTTTACAATATAAATGTTTGTTTTACTTCTTGATATAGCTGTCATTTTTGTTTACCTTTGGTAATTATATTACCTAATATTTAATTGTTCTATAGCCCTATCTCGAGCCACTCTTTTCAAATGCTTTCGTGTTTCAGTCATAAATGTCGCACCATGGTATGGTCCTCGTCCACTTTTAATGTGTTTCATACCGTTTAAATATGATCCCCTACCATTGTGCATCCAGTCTACTAAATTAAAATTACCGTCTTTTCTACTGTGCCCATCGTTAGCTGTTGGGTTCTGTGCAAAGAGTTCAGAGGTTGGTCTTTCTCCCCTGGACCCAGGCATAACTTTTATAAGTGATGCCATCTTACCAGCGTAGTGTGGTGCCATTGATTTGGCATATGTCTGACCTTCTCTTGCCAGATTGATTACTGTATTAATAATTGCTTTACGAACTTTATTAGCTATACTTCTTACCACTGAATTCAATGATATCTCGTCTATACTAATAATTATCTTGTTCATTCTCTATCAAATATAAATGCTACGGAAGTTAGTTGGAATTTAATCTGACTGGGATCAGTAATTGCCACTTCTTTTTCTATAGCTATTAAATCCACTCCAGTAATTGTTTGATTATCTATAGCTTCTTTAATGGTTGCTGTAACAGAGTCTGATAGTTGATTAGCACCAAGTGCATTATCATAGTAACACTCTACTACAACTGTGATTGATTTTTTACCCTGTGATTCCCCAAACCTATATCCACTTTCAGATATTTGTGGGGCATATAAAACTATCTGTGGTGCATCTACTTTCTTATCATTGTAGGCTACAGCTATACTAGCAGTTTTAGTTTTGTGTGTTGTGGTGTTAGTTACCTTGGGCTTATTAGCCACAAGAACAGTCATCACAGTATTAAATACATCTACACTTAGGGTGTTGTTATTTATTGCCATAATTATTATATGTGAGCTTCGCTCGTCTATTGCCTTCGGCTTTAGATTGTTGGTATTCTACCTAAGTAGAAGCTACATCATCTGTAACTACTGGGGTTATTTTAGTAAGTGATATTATTGTACACACATTACCGGGTAAGTAATTTTTACTTAATTGTTTAATTTCACAAGTAATACCATCCATAGTAATTAAATCACCGGCTGATATTGATGTATCATATGGAACAGCAGCCTCAAAGTCTCCTTCGTCCAACTCTCCCATTGGCTGGTCGCTATACCTATTGTTTGTTATGTTATAAGGAACTATTGTTATTGTTGTTTCTGTGGTTGTTGCGGACTCTTCCTCTCCCCACGAATTATAGTTAATTCCTGACTTAGTTATTAGAGTAACAGATTTTCCTAACTCTGAAAAAATATCATTCTGTAGGTCAGTTCTAAACTCGTCTTCTATTGTGCTCATTGTAATTAGTATCGGTGTGTTGGTATCCTATAGACACCCGTACCACCAACTATCTCCTTTGTTAGTTGTCCAATATCAACAATTAAATTCTTGTATGATTCAACGCCAAAGTTTGCTGGTTTAACTATACTAACACTCCCAACACTTATGGACTTGCCGCTTGCTTTTTCATGTATATCCTTTTCCATTAGAGTATCTATTGCTCTCTTAGCAATCAATTTGGTTGCTAATTTTTGTATATGTAAAGGAGTTGTTTCATTTCCAGCAGTATAAGTAACTTCTATTCTCTTTCTACCTATAGATGGATTCCACCCTGATGGTAGTATTACTATCTCTCCAGACTTGTCATAAGTAGTATAATCAACACCATCTACCTGAGTTTCAGATAGTCCATATGTACTTGTACCAAGTGGTGATGTACTATATAAAACAGATGTAACTGATATAATTGGTGCGTGTTCTAGCAATAGTCTATCTTCACCATTATAATCTAGTACTTCAGTATAAGAATTACTTCCAAAGGTTTGGCCAGATTTAAAATTAATATAAGCAGACTCCTCAGAAATCCATGTATCTATGGTAGTCTTAGTAGGAATTGTAGTAGCAGAAAAGTCCTGTGTAGCCCTTAACTCTGATTTTACTAAAGCGGGTGTTGTGTATTCGTATGTCATTATATTCTTCTTATTGGTAGTTTACTGTTTTTAAAGGTATGTGTTAGATAATCCTGAGCTACATATTAGTATTAGGGGTATGGACATAACTACTAGAGATAATGCTGTAGTGGCAATCCACTTATTAAGCCTAACCTTTCCATTTGTTCTCTTTACATGCGACTCTATGTGACATAATTTTTCGTATATGTCTTGGTTTGTTATTTCCATAAATATTTTTCTACCGGGCATCTTTACTCCTTTAATATTTTACTTTCTTTCCGTTTTAACATCAACACAATGTCTTCTTGAACATCTCTAGTTGGTGT
>CAZEYD010000011.1:0-17441 GCA_964516745.1 Candidatus Woesearchaeota archaeon | reverse complement strand
ACAATGTCTAAAGATCCTAAATGTAAGAATTTCCAAAAGTTTGGATTTAATGTTTTTGAAGAATGTAAAAATGGTATTGATGATGATGAAAACGGATTAGTTGATTGTGATGATCCTTTCTGTTTATTTATCCCGGATTGTGCTGCATCTGGTGCTGCCTTTAATTTTGTTAATAATGAGGAAGATAAGACAGCTCCTACAGTTGTATTTAGTGAAGTGAAAAAATTACATGATGCAGCATTTGTCAGAATCGATACAAATGAACCCTCTAATTTAGATTTGAGTTTTTACGGAAACTTATCTGGTTGTTTAGATACGAGTATCAATGTTACATTATCTGATAGTGGAGAAGGATATCAAGCTAATGCAAATTTTAAACCATTTCATTCTATTGATTTAATGGAAGATACTTTGAATTATTCTTTGATAAATAATACTGTTTATTATTATAAAATCACAGTTTGTGATCCATCTAGTAATTGTGCAGTTTCTGAATGTTCTAATTTTACGACAAAGGCTACAGCTGAAGATAAATCTTTTGTTTTTAAAATGGATTTGCCTGATGGTTATACTGTAGATATCCCAGTATTTAACAAGACAGGCTATAGCTTTACTGAAAATTTTAGTGGAGTTGTTTATGATGTTGGAATTAAAACCAATACTTCAGTGACTAAAAATATGAATATGACATTTCATTGTGGTGAGATGTCTATTGGATTCTTTGGTATAAATCTTTTGAGTCCTACAAAAATAGATTTATCAAATGCATTTGTTTGTGATGCTGCTGCGAAGTTTATGGGAATGAATTCTACTTTAAAGAAATGGAACAAATTAATTGATGAATTGCATTTAGGAGGAGCTACAGATTATATTGAAATTACAATGCCTGTGACCTTTAGTTCTGAGAATACACTTAGCTGGACTAATGATGGTGGATTAGAAGGAGAAGATGTTGATGCTTATGTTGAGTGTCGTGATGGTGGGAATTCTAATACTATTTGTAAAATTCCTGTTTCTATGGGTTTCTCTGCATATACTGTGACTACTCCAACAACTACTCCAACAACTGCTCCTGCGAGTTCTACTGGTGGTGGCGGCGGTGGCGGTGCAGTTCCTGAATTAACGGAAGAAAGTGTTGAGAAAATATATTCAGTGGGTAGTAGATATGATTTTAGTTATAGTGATGAAAGTCATAGTATTAGTATCAATGGAATTGTAGATGGAAAAGCAAATATTACAATTGCTTCGGATCCAACTAATTTTGTTTTGGGTGTTGGTGAGAGTGCTACAAAGGATTTGGATGATGATGGAGATTTGGATGTTTATGTAGAGGTTACTAATATATCAACGGATAATAAAGTTACGTTTAACATTAAGGCTCTTGAAGAGGTTGCTGAAATATCTAGTGTAGATAGTATTAGTGGTGATGTTGTTGCTTCTGATGATTCTGTTGTTGATGATGTTTTGGTGGATGAGAAAGAAGTAATGAATCGTTGGTGGATATGGGTTAGTTCAATTGGTGTAATTGTAATTGTAGTAATCTTTTTCAATATTTTTAAGAAAAAAAGAAATAATAAAGTTGTTGAAGTAAATAATAATAAATCTGCTAAGACAAAAGTGGTAAATAATAAGGCGAAGACTGTGAGTAATAAGACAAAGGCTGCAAATAATAATAAAAAGAAATAATAAGATATTCTATTATAACAATATTTTTAACTGTGTTTTTTTATCTTTAGTGATGAGCGAAAAGATAGAAGAGTTTATATTGAATTTTTTTAGAAAACTTAAATGTAATATTGCTGATGATGGGATTGGGTTTATTATTAGTGATATTCCAAAGGGTTTTTTAGATTTGATAAATAAAGATGATTGTTTGAAAATTTGTTTTAATAATAAAAGGGATGGTTATGAACTAATTAATCAGAATTCTTTAATTGTGAGAGCTATTGAGAAGTTTTTGGATAGTGCTGGCAAAACGACTTTGTTGAAAATAGATTTTGATGTTGATTATGAAAAGGAAATAATGAAGTTTCTTAATTTAAAGAATTGCGAAATTAGTAATATTGAAAAGAAACACAAAAATGATTTTTTTTCTAGATTTAGTTTTCTTTCAAGTTTTAGATATTTGAATGAGCGTGAGCAAGTGCTAAATGAAATCTATATTTATGATGGAAAAGTTGTTTCTGGAGATTTGTCTGGATATGAAGTTGTTGAAGGAAAGAGTAGTGAGGCTGAAATAGAGAATGTTAAGGCGTTTTATAATATTGCTAAAAATGAATTAAAATTTTTATTAGAAGAAAAAACAAAAGAAGTTAGTATTGATTTATCTGAAAGATTAGATGAAGAGATTGATAGAATTAAGAGACATTATGATACTCATTTATCAGAGTTAGGTGGAAATTTGACAAAGCAGCTTCAGAGGATTAAAGAGTTGGAATTGGAAGTGCGTGTTAGTGAAGGTGATGCTAAGGTTGAATTAATGAAAAAAATTGATAGGTTGCGTAAAGGTTTATTGAAAATTGGTGACGATGAAGCCAAAGACAGAATATTGCGTGAGCGTGAATTTAGCATTAGAGATGTTCAGCAGAAAATGAGTTTGAATGTTAGTAACAAATTGTTAAATACGACTGTTATTTATTATCCGATTTTCTCTTTTAATTTATGGTTAAAAGCTGATGACTCCAGAAGGATGGTTGAAGTTTCTTATAATCCATTAACAAAGGATTTTACTGGATTGTCTTGTGAAAATTGCAAATCTAATGTTAGAGATATTATGCTTTGCTCGTCTGGACATATTGTTTGTTCTAATTGTTTAGGGCATTGTTCTGAATGTGGAAAAGTTTATTGTGAAAAATGTTTAGAGAGAACCTGTTCTGTTTGTGGGAAGAAGATGTGTAAACATTGTAGTAGAATTTGTAGAATATGTGGTAATTATGTTTGCGAAACACATTTGAGAATGGATTGTGTTGGTGGTGAACAACTTTGTTTGAATTGTCTAAGAGCTTGTAGTAGGTGTCACGGTGTAACACAAGAGAAATATTTTGGGATATCTATTGATGGTAGTAAAGTGTGTCAGAGATGTTTAGGAGCGGAGAATAGGAATAAGGTTCTGAAAAGAGTATTTGATTAGATTTCTTTGTTATGTCCTTCTTTAGAAACTTTTTTAAGTGATTTATATCATCTTCTGTAGGGATGGGTATACAAATTTATGATAGTCAGAAAGGAGTTCCTGATAATTGGAAGAAAAGTGTAGAAAAACCTTTTGCTAAAGATGATTCTTCAAGGTTTGGATATATAATTTTGGGTGGTAAAAAACGATTTCCTATTGATATAATGCCAGAATATTTAATAGAATATTTTGAAAGAAACGTAGGCGTTTTTGATTGTTTTGAGAAAGAGGTTTTGGAGAAGTTTTGTCCTTTGAACGAATATTCTGGTATTACTGGTACTGTAGATTTTGACAGTAAAGATCCTTCTAAATATTTGAAAGAATATTCAAAATTATGGAGTTTGTTTTTAAATGGGGAAAAAGTTTCTGTATCAAAGAGAGGTATATTACCATTACCTAAATGTGATATTGAGTCTCATTTATTTGAAATGGTAATTGATAATCGTTTTTTATATACTCGTCAATCTGAACTTATAAAAAAGATTAATGATAGTAGAAAAACCTCTTGATAATTAAACGAGCTCGAGAAGATTCTATTCACACTTTGCATTTTGTAATGAAAGAAAAAAGATAGCATTACCAGAAGCGAAGATGCTCAAACTCCCTGGAGTTCAAAAATATAAACGAGCTCGGGAAGATTCGAACTCCCATCAACAGGGCCGAAACCTGTGATTCTATCCTTTAAACTACGAGCCCGTATATGCTTTTTAGTTGTTGTAGGTTTATAAAATTAATCTAGGCTGGTTTTTAGCGTAATGTTTATTAAAGGAATATGTCTTTATTTTTTAGGTTATGATTTTTCATAATTAAAGAGTGTGATGGTAAAAAGAGATAAACTTTTCGTGATTCCTTTTAAGGATTTGACTATAGGCGATGTGCCTTTGGCTGGTGGTAAGAATGCCTCTTTGGGTGAAATGTATAGGACGTTGAAACAAAAAAGAGTTAATGTTCCGAATGGTTTTGCTGTGACTGCTTATGCTTATAGATATTTTTTGGAACAAACAGGTTTGAAGAATAAGATTAGAGATATTTTGTCGACGTTAAATACCAAAGATACTAGAAATTTAATGGCTCATGGTAAGAAGGTTCGTGATGCTATATTAAGGGAAGAAATACCAAAGGAAATTCAGAAAGATATTATTAAGAATTATAAAATTTTGTCAAAAGAGTATGGTGAGAAATATACTGATGTTGCTGTTCGTTCGTCGGCAACTGCTGAGGATTTGCCCGATGCTAGTTTCGCTGGGCAACAAGAAACTTATTTGAATATTCGAGGAGAGGTTGATATTTTAGTTGCTTGTAAGAAATGTTTTGCTTCTTTGTTTACGAATAGAGCAATTTCTTATCGAGAGGATAAAGGGTTTGATCATTTTAGTATTGCGTTATCTATTGGTGTTCAGAATATGGTTAGAAGTGATTTGGCATCTAGTGGTGTAATGTTTTCTATTGATACTGAATCTGGTTTTAAAGACGCTGTTTTTGTGACATCTATTTATGGTTTAGGTGAAAATATTGTTCAGGGTGCTGTTAATCCGGATGAGTTTTATGTTCATAAACCGACGTTGAAGCAAGGATATAGGCCAATTATTTCTAGGAAGGTTGGGAATAAGAAGATTAAAATGGTTTATGCTAAGGGAAATAGTCCTGTTAAGAATATACCTGTACCTGTTAATAAGCAGAGGCAATTTTCTATTACTGATAATGAAGTTTTGCAATTAGCTAAATGGGCTGTGATTATTGAAAATCATTATGATAAGGCTATGGATATGGAATGGGCTAAGGATGGTAAGACTGGGAAATTGTTTATTGTTCAAGCGAGGCCTGAAACGGTTCAGAGTCAGAAAGATGTTAAGAAGTTAGAAGAGTATGTATTGAAAGAAAAAGGTAAGGTTTTGATTGAGGGCAGTAGTGTTGGTGCAAAGATTGGAAGTGGTAAGGTTAGGGTTATTAGAGATGTTGGTGGAATTCATTCTTTTAAGAAAGGTGAAGTTTTAGTTACTGAAATGACGGATCCTGATTGGGAACCTATTATGAAAATAGCTTCGGCGATTGTTACGAATAAAGGTGGTAGAACATGTCATGCTGCGATTATTTCTAGAGAACTTGGTATTCCTGCTGTTGTTGGAACAAATGATGGAACTGAGAAAGTTAAGAATGGAGATATTGTTACTGTTAGTTGTGCAGATGGTGAGAGTGGATATGTTTATGCTGGTAGATTACGATATAAAATTGAGGTTACAAATCTAGCTAAAATTCCTAAGACTAAAACTAAAATTATGATGAATATTGGAACTCCTGAACAAGCCTTTGAACAGAGTTTTATTCCTAATGAGGGTGTTGGTTTAGCTAGGGAAGAATTTATTATTAATAGTCATATTAGAATTCATCCAAATGCATTAATTAATTTTGACAGTATTAAGGATAAAAAAGTTAAGAAGCAAATTGAAGAAATTACTGTTGGTTATTCTGACAAGAAACAATTTTTTGTTGATAAATTGGCTGAAGGAATTGGAATGATTGCTGGTGCATTTTATCCTAAGGATGTTATTGTTCGTTTGAGTGATTTTAAGACTAATGAATATAAGAATTTGATTGGTGGTGAAGAATATGAGCCTACTGAAAATAATCCCATGATTGGTTGGCGAGGGGCTAGTCGATATTATAAGACTGGTTATAAGGATGCTTTTGTTTTAGAGTGTAAGGCATTAAAGAAAGTTAGAGATGAATTTGGTTTGAATAATGTTAAGATTATGATTCCTTTTTGTAGAACTGTTGAAGAAGGTCAGAAGGTTCAGGCGATTATGGCTAGAAATGGTTTAAAGAGAGGCGTTAATGGTCTGGAAATTTATGTAATGTGTGAGATACCTAACAATATTATTATGGCTGATCAGTTTAGTAAAATCTTTGATGGTTTTAGTATTGGTTCAAATGATTTGACTCAATTGACTTTGGGATTGGATAGGGATTCTGAAATTGTTTCTGATATTTATGATGAGAGGAACGAAGGCGTTAAAGCATTTATTTCTGAAGTAATTTCTAAGGCTAAGAAGAATAAGAGAAAAATTGGTATTTGTGGTCAAGCTCCAAGTGATTTTCCCGATTTTGCTCAGTTCTTAGTTAGATGTGGGATTGATTCTATTTCTTTGAACCCCGATACGATGATTAAGACTCGTTTGAAGATTGCTGAGGAAGAGAAGAAATTGGGAAATAGGAAAGTGAGGAAGAATTAATTTTATAAAGTAGTTTTGTCTTGATATTTTATGGCTAAGAAGAGGACAACCTTTAATATAGATAAACAAGAAAATTTTTCTGAATGGTATTCAGAAATTTTACAAAAAGCCGAGATTATTGATGTTCGTTATGGTGTTAAGGGCTTTGTTGTTATTAGATCATGGGGTGCACGTATTATCGAAAAAATGTATAGGCTCTATGAATCTGCTTTACAAAAAACTGGACACGAGCCAAGTATATTCCCTATGGTGATTCCAGAAGAGAATTTTAAAAAAGAGGCTGGTCATGTAGAGGGTTTTAGTCCACAAGTTTTTTGGTTGGAAATGAAACAAGGTGATGACAGGGTTGCGTTGAGGCCTACGGGAGAAACTGAATTTTATCAGATGTATAGTAAGTGGATAAGAAGTTATAGGGATTTACCGTTTAAGGTTTATCAGAAGGGTAGTGTGTTTCGTTATGAGACTAAGGCTACTAGACCATTAATTAGAGGTCGTGAATTTTGGTGGATAGAGGCACATGATTGTTTTAAATCAAAAAAAGAGGCTGAGACACAGGTCCAAGACGATATTGCGATGACTGAGGCTGTTATGCATAATGTTTTTGGTGTTCCTTTTTTACCTTTTAGAAGACCAGAGTGGGATAAATTTCCTGGAGCTGTTTATACTGTAGGTAGCGATTGTTTAATGCCTGATGGTAAGATAATACAGCAACCATCTACTCATTTATTAGGACAACATTTTGCTAAAGCTTTTGATGTTAAGTATGTTGATGAGAAAGAGAAGGAGCAGTTTGTTTGGCAAACTTGTTATGGTCCTGCAATGTCTAGAATTTTGGCTAGTATTATTTCAACGCATGGTGATGATAATGGTTTGGTTTTACCTTATGCAGTTGCACCTTATCAAGTTGTGATTGTTCCTATGCATAGTGATTCTAAGGATAAAGAAATTAGTGAGTTGGCTAGTAGATTACGAGAAGAGTTTTATGATTCTAATGTTGATTGTTTGATTGATGATTCAGAGAAACGTCCGGGTGAGAAGTTTTTTTATTGGGAAATGAAAGGTGTTCCTTTTAGAGTTGAGATTGGTGAGAAAGAATTGGAATCTAATAATATTAGTGTTTTTATTAGAGATATTAAAGAGAAAGTTAAAATTAAAGTTGATAATCTAGTTGAGGATATTAGAAATTTAGGTGCTGAATATGATATGCGTTTGAAAGCGAAAGCAGATAACTTTTTCTATAATCGTGTTGTTGATTGTAAAGATAAAAAGGAAATTAAGAAAGCTGTTGATAATGGAAAGATTGCGCGATTTGGTTTTTGTAGTGTTGATTCTGATGGTGAGGCTTGTGCTGGCGTGATTGAAAAAGAAATGATCGCTGAAGTGAGAGGGACACGAGAAGATAAGAAAGAAAAGGCTAGTGGAAAGTGTCCTATTTGTGGTAAGGATGCAAAAGTTGTTGTTTATGTTGGTAAGAGTTATTGAGTGAAGGATTTTTATGATCTATATGAACATAAGTTAAGTTCTGCTCTCTGATTATAGTGTGGAGTAAAAGTTTCGTCTTTATGTTTAGTAAGTCGAAAAGAGGTAGTTATAGGATATCCATTACAATCTGATGTCTCTTCAATGTAATCTCCATGTTCTAAAATTGTTTTTTGGGTTAATTGTTGTAATATTTTCTCGTCAGAGTGTTCTTTATCTGTTAAATCAAATTCTTTTAATAGTAAAGATAAATCATTTTTTGATATTGATGATGGTCGAAATAAAGAAGGTTTTGTGGATTTTTTGTTTATTTCATCTGTTAGGTATTTTAATCCCTCTGCTAAATGAACTTTTTCTATTTCTTCTTGCCCGAATCCTTCTTCGTATAAATGTAATGGAACATGTAATATCCCAAGTTTTTTTGATCCCAATAGGCATATTTTTGATTTTAAATTATTATCCATTTTATATTAATTTATTTTCGTTGCAACATCTCTGTTGATAATTTACTTGATATTTTTGCTAATCCGTTGAATATATGTAGAGAGGAAAATAGTAATAGTAATCCAATTATGCTTGTGAATATTGTTGTTGGATAATTTAATAGATTACAAAATTGTCCGGAGCACATTGCTCCTGTTATGATTCCGATTTGTGTTAGATAATAGACTATTGGTATTGAGATTAATGCTAAGGATGTTGAGAGTAGTGTTGTGATTAGAACGAATGCGATTATTCCTAATGGAAATTTTAGGAAGAGAAAGATTAGGCTTCGCCATGTGTACGAATCTTGTAGTAATGCTTTGATTTGTTTTAAAATTGTTTTTTCTTTCTTTGGTTTCTTGTATTTTGTTTTTGTATTTAGTAAAGTGATTGTGGATAGTCTTTCGAAATGTCCTAAGTTTCTTGAGATAAGAAGTGTTAAAATTAGTAATGGAAATCCTATTAGAGTTATCATTAATCCTAATCCGACTGATAATAGAGTAATTAATAGAACGAAATAAGTAATTCCCAATGGGAATGAGAGTAGTAGGTAGAAAATATTTGTGTAGGTTTGTGGTTTTGCTATTACGCTGAAGAAGCTTTTAAATTTCGATTCATTTTTCATTATTGATTAAGAGTGGGAATGTTTTTAAGAGTTTTGGAACCGTAAATGTTCTTCAAAGATTAGGTTCTGATGAGCGTGAATTATAAAACATAAATTTTAATTATTTTATTTTCGAATATAAAATTTTAAATCTTTCTTTATTTTTTATCCTTTTTTCTTCTTTAGTATTTTTATCGTATGTTTTATCCGACCTAATTTCTTGTGATTCCATTAATATTTCTAAACATTCTGTTATATCTTCGTGAGGACCGATTCTTTCTATGTCTTTTTTTAATGTAAAAATTATATTTGGAGTATATCTATCGCCTATATCATGTTCTGATATCATACAATGATAAGTATATTCATTATAAATTTGATATGCCTCTGTTATTCTTTCTTGTACGGTGGGATAATTAATTACCATATTATTTTATATTTAATAAAGATTTTATTCCTTCGTACATTTCTTGGTCTGTGAAAAACATAAATGGATTATTTAATTCTATCCATCCTTTATATTTTGAATCATCTCCTCGATTATCTAATGTTTCTTTTAAATAGGTTGGTTTTTCAAATATGAAATGATTATCTCCATTTTGACTAAGCTGTGTAAGAAATTTTTTGACATCTGATTCAAGAGAGCGTGAAGTTAAATAAAAAATAGGTTTTTGAAGATCAATTTGTCCATAAGTCCCCAGATTTTCAGAAAAGAATTTATAAGTCATATTTATTGCATCTCTTACTTTCCCAAATTCAAAATTGGAACTTCCCATATAATCAAAAGTTAGAATTGGAGTTAATGATCTGATTTGCTCTTGAGAAAATAATCCAGTTCGTGTTGAAGGAAAAGCCCAAGTTATTGCGTTATTAGAGGGAGCTTTTAATCTTTGTATTAATCGTGGAGATTCCATGTAATTCTATAATGACAACCTGTTTATAAATTTATTGATGTTTTAAATTTGAGAACTTTCAATATCTTTGATTGGTTGGTTTTTGTGAATCTTTAAGAAGTTTAAAATCTTATTTATTTTATGGGTTTGTTTAAGTGGTTGGGTAAATTTTTGTTGCATGGGGTTATTGGTGCTGTTGTTGGTATTCTTTTCGCTATTTTTTATGTTATGAGGATTTGGATTCCTGCAAATATGGATAAAATTGGTTTGTCTGTAATTATTATTTTACCTGTTGTGGTTGTGATCTTTATTATTTTTGGAATTGTCTTTGGTGGTATTTTTGGTTTTGTTTTGAGGTTGGTTTTTAAGTTAATTAAATGGATTATTGAATTGTTTAGGAAAAAAGAATGAAAGCTTTGTCATTAAAACAGCCGTTTGCTGAGTTAGTTGTGTCTGGGGAAAAGACGATTGAGTTGAGGAATTGGAATACTAAGTTTCGTGGTAAATTTTTGGTTCATGCTTCTAAGATTCCTGATTCAAAGTCTATGAAGAGTTTTGGGTATGATAAGTTGCCTGTTGGTGTTATTGTTGGTGAAGCTGAATTAGTTGATGTTAAAGTTTATGAGAATAATGTTGAACATGCTAAAGATAAGAATAAGCATTTGGCGGATTCTGCTTGGGGTAAGTATGGTTTTGTTTTGGAGAATGCGAAGAGGTTGGAGTTGATTAAAGCGAAGGGAATGTTGGGTTTTTGGAAATATGAAAGTATGTTGTGAATTATATGTTTATTGATAAAAAACGAATATAGACAAAGCTTTTTCTCCCAAATTATTTATATGTAGGAATTAAGACTTTAACAGATGTATATTTCCCTAAAATACTATCTATATCTAATTTTCCACCTACTTGTTTTAAAATTAAATTACTAGAAGCTAAACCAATTCCAGATCCACATCCTCCTGTAACGAATGGTTTTGTTACGTTAGGTAATATTTCAGAAGGAATACCTGAACCATCGTCTTTAATTGTCGTGACAATGTAATTATCTAAAAGTTGAGTTGAAATGTTTATATTTTTTGCAAAATGAGTCTTAGAATTTGTTATAGTATTTCTTAATATTAGATAATATAACTCTTCTTGCATATTTGCATAAGGTAAATTTTGAGTTAGATTGGTGTTAAATCGGAGCCTACAATCTTCATCAAAAACACTATTCATGGTATTTAAGTAATTGACATATTCTTCTATTGATTTGTTTATATCTAATTTTCCATTAAAAATTTCGTAAGTGATATGTTGAACTGCTGTGACAATTTTTCCATAGTGTCGATTTATTTTTTTAGAAATTTTTATATCTGACAAAATCTCTTCAGGGTCTCCTATTTTCCTAGTAGTAGCGATACTTTCTAGTGTCATTAGATCCGCAGATGATCCTACAAAAGCTTGTGACATTGAGTGTCCTAGTTCTGCACCTGCCATAGCAAGTAATTCAAGTTTTTCTTGTTGATTCATACTACTTTGAGATGAATACAGTTTTATAAGTTTTTGTTTTTAATGAGAACTCTTAAATATTCATTTTTATTATTGTTTAAATGAATAAAAAATGCGAATTTAAGAAGTCAGTTTTGAGTGTGACTTTATCTCGGTTAATTGGTTTAGCTGTTTTTATAATATTAATTGGGGTTTTGAATTTAATTGATGTGAAAAATATAATTTTTTTGAAGGTTGTTTGGTTTTTGACTTCTAGTTTGGGTTTAATTATTGCTTATTCTTTATTTTTTTATTTAGGTGAATTGTTTCATTTGTTTAAAATTCCTTTTAATTTAGTAGGTGTTTTCTTTAATGCATGCGGCGCTGTTATTTTATTAAAATTCTTAATTCTTTTATTTAATTTTTTAAATATCTCTTTAGGTTTTCTTTTAGGTTTTTATGGCCTTAATAATTTAACAGTGATTTATTCAATTATTTCTGTGTCTCTTTTTATAATTGTAATTATTATTGGAATTTTGAATATTGTTAGTAAAAATTTTGGGAAGAAAGAAAAGAAAAAGAATTCAAAAAAGAAGAATGTAAAATGTTTTGAATTGATTGATTGGAAGGCTGTAAGGAAAGAAATAGAAATGGCTCGAAGAAGTTTGGTTCGGTTTGTTAAAAAAGTGTTAGATAAAAAATAGAGTATAGAAAGATATATAATTGAGGAGATGCAAAGAAGTTTATGAGTCTGTTGAATCATTCATCACATCATCATTTTTTTAGGAATAAAGAAATCAATCATTTTTATATTGCTATTTTTCTAATATTTTTTGGAGAATGTTTAATAAATATTTTTGTTCCGATTTATTTATTTAATTTAGGATATGAGATATATCAAATTTTATTTTTTTATTTTTTGGTCTCGTTTTATTTTTTATTTTTAGCTTATCCCGCTGCTAAGATTATATCTAGAATAGGAGAAAAACATTCTATGTTATATTCTGGATTATTTTTAATTTTGTATTATGTTGGTTTAAATTTTATTAACTTAAATAAAATATTCTTTTTTGTTTTACCTTTTTTATTAGCTCTAAGAACGGTCTTTTTTAATTTTGGCTATCATCTTAATTATATCAATCATTCAGATAGAAAAAAACGTGGCCGTGAATTAGCATTTGTTGGGATTCTTGTGTTGATTGTTAGTATATTAGCTCCCTTTGCCGGGGGACTATTGGCGAATTTAAATTTTACTATTGCATTTCTTGTTAGTTCTTTATTTATTTTTTGTGGAACAATTCCTTTGTTTTTGTCTAAGGATAAATTTGAGAAGATAGATTTTGATTGGAAAAAATTATGGGATATTATTTTTTCAAAGAAAAACATTGGTAATTTTATTAGTTTTTCTGGTTATGCAATTGAATCAATTATCGGAGTAATTTTATGGCCAATTTTTCTAATTTTATTAGTTGGTAGTATTAATAAAACTGGTTTACTTATTTCAGTATCAATGTTAGCTTCATTTGTAGCTTTTTATTTTATAGGTAAATTAACTGACAAAGTTAATAAAATCAAGTTATTGAAGATAGGAACTTGGTTATATTTTGTTGCTTGGATTGGACGTATTTTTTCTAACAGTATATTGAGGATTATATTTATTGATTCATATAAGAATTTGACGGGAAAAATAGTGGATTTGCCTTGGTCTGCTCAGGGGTATGATCTTGCAAAAAGACATTATTATTTTTCTTTTATTGTTTCACGTGAAATGATATTTAATTTTAGTAGAATTTTGGTATTGCCGATTTTAATCTTTATTTTTTGGATTGATTTTTATCCTTTTATTATTAGTTTCTTGATTGCTAGTATTGCTAGTTTGGGTTATATGTTTATTGATAGAAAATAAATTGAAAAGTCCGGATTCTAAATGCGATTTTATTCCTCTAAATTAATAATCTTAACATCAGATTTTTTCTCTAATATTTTACAAGCACCATTAAGCGACGGATTTTCTTTCATAAAGTCTACGACACAAGTGATTGGTCTCTTATGTTGAAAATACTTATCCCAGGGTTTTGAAGTTTCTTCATAAACAATATACCTTTCTAATTATATAAGTTTATCTTAAAATAAAGTAGGATAATAATTATAATATTTCACTAGAGAAAATAAAAAATAAAAAGAATAAAAATGTTTGTTTAATTTTGGCAGTCGCAACTGCCTGTTTTTTCTGCTCCACATGTAGAACTTCCACATGTTGATTCTTTTGTACAACCACCACCACATGATTCTGTTCCACTGAATGGACATGAATTTGTAGTGCTTCCACATGTTGTATAATCAATTGGTAGGCTTTCTGTTGTGTTGATTACATTTCCCGTCATTGTCAACGTTACTACAGATCCAATAGCAAGAATACCTACGATAAGAGCAATTATTGTTATTATTTTCATTTTTTTGTTTCCTCCTAAATAGCTTATGTTTCTTTTTATTATAAGTTCTATGCTGTAACTAGTTTCATTGGTTGTTGTAACTAATTTCTCCAAAGTCTATATAATGATTTATGATTATAAGATATTAATAAAAAGATGATCAAAATTTTCAACTCCTGTCATAATTCAGATTTTGATTATCTTCTTTATGTCTTCCTTAGGATTAACAAGTGCTAAATTATGGGATTAGTTGCTTGCTAATCCTTTATTACAACAATATTATTCATTCCACGTCTTTTTCTAATAATAAATTGTTTAGCCTCAAGTTTGTCTAAGAGTCTAGTCATTTTTACTTTTCCTATTTCAAGTTTTTCCATCAAGTCTCTTTGAAACATCGCTTTTCCAGATTTTAATAAAAGATTCATAACTTCTTTTTCGGTTTTTTCTAATTTTGAGAGGTCTAATCTTTTCTTTTTTTCTTTAATCTTTTTGATTATAATTTTTTCTTGTGGTTTAGAGAATAGAATAAAAACTCCAATTGCTAACATTATTCCGACGATTGTTAGGCTTAACCATAATTGTGCTCCGATTGTATTATACATTGTGCATTCTGGTCCGTGAGAGCAAGACATCTCTGCTAGATTTTTAAGTGAGATGTTGAATATTAAAACTATAATTCCTACGAAGACAGTTAGTCCAATAATAAGCCATCCGACTTTTCTATTTTCCATATGTGTTGTTGGTTAGGAGTGTTTAAAGAGTTTATGTTATTACAAACTTTTAAATAATTGAATTATGATTGTTTTATATTAGAGGATGATAAGTAAATATATATTTTTTGATTTTGATGGAACGATTTCTGATGCTTGTAGTTTAACTTATGAAGTTTTAGGAAATATCTTTGATAAACATGAATTTAAATATTCGAAGAAGAAGTTGCATGGTTTAATGGGAAGTAAGATGCAAATCATTTTGAAGGATTTAGGTATTGATCGTCGGAAGGTGAATGAAATTCGTCGAATGTTTTATGATAGTTTAGTTGAACCGTTTTATTTAAAGAAATTGAAGTTGTGTGTGAGTGTTAATCCTTTGTGGGATTTGAAAAAAGAAGGATATAAATTGATTATTGTTTCGAATAGTGAGAAAAAATTTTTAAAAGCTTCTATAAAACAATTAGGATTGAATGGTCTGTTTTATCGTGCTTATGGCGCGGATGGGTTTATTACTAAAGATATTATATTACGAAAATTGTTGAGGTTGTATCATTTACGAGGTGGTAAAACAGTTTTTGTTGGAGATAGATTTAGTGATATAACTTTTGCTCATCGTGCGAAAATGATTGGAGTTGCTATTCATAATAAATGCGCTTGGTCTAGTTTGAAGAGGGTCCTAAGAGAAGACCCAGATTATATAATTGAAGATTTTAAAGGATTAAAGAAAATTATTGAGAAAGAGAAAAAGATTTGATGGTCTTTTGTTTATTTCTCCATTCTCCCAAACAAACTTTATAATAATTACATCTTTTGCAATGATAATCTTCTGCTTTTGGGAAGCTTTCTTCTAGTGCTGTGTTTTCTGTTGGATTGTTTAATAAATTTTTCATGTTTTTGATACTTCCTTTTATGTATAATTTCATTTCATCTAATACTTCTTCTGTTATTTTGAATGTGTCTTCTTTGTCGATTGCTAGATTGAAGATTTTTGCTTTAATCTTGAGTGGATTGATATTAAATTTTTGTGATACGTATAATGAGTAACAAGCTAGTTGTAGTTTGTAATCGGAAAATCTTTCTTTGCCCGTTTTCCAGTCGTATAGTATTATTTCGTCATCTTTTTTCATTGCGAAATCGATGCTTAAATATATTTTATTTTCTTCGAAGTTGAATGAGAGGAAATCTTCTAGTGTTATCCAATCTTGTGTTGGTGTGTTTTTTATTTCGATGAAGATGTCGGAATTATAGAAGTTTGTGATGCAGGTTTCTGCTTTTTTGTATAGTTCTTGTTTTTTTTCTTCTGTTATTGGGATGTCGTATTCGTCTTCAAAAAATTTATGAATTTTACTTCTGAATCCTGTATATTCTTTTAATTTTGAGTATAAAAATCCATTGTCGAATCGTTTTTTTAATATTGATAATGCATGCCCTAAGGTGATTTTTGTGTCTTGTCTGTGTTGTTTCAATACGTGTTCAATTATTTCATGTATTATTTGACCTAGCCAAATTTCTTTTGTGTTAAGTTGTTTTAGGTAGTAGATTCTTTTTTTTCGATCGTCTTCTGAGTTTATCCAACCATTCCAAAATCCGTAATGATTGAAATAGTATTTTCGTTTACATTGTTTTAAGCATTCATCTCGCGATTTTGACCATGAAAAGTCGTTTTTGAATTCTGTCATGGTTATATTATGCTTTGAAAATATAAAAGGTTTGTTATAAGAAATATGTAATAATATTAAATAAATTATAAAAAAAATAAAAAAAAGGGAATAATAATTAAATCCCGAATAAATTAAAAGTTTAAAGTTTTTTCTCTATTAGAGATTTACAAACACCAGCAGCGACTGTTATTCCAGCATCTCTTATTGCGAATCTTGCCATGTTTGGATTATCTGAGACGGCTTCTAATACTAGATTTCCGACTGGTTTGATCCTAACAATTGCAACATCACCGTTTTTTAAGAAGTCTGGGTTTTCTTCGCTAACTTGTCCTGAAGCAGGGTCTAATTTAGCCTTTAGTTCTATGAATTGACATGGAACTTGAGCTGTATGAACATGGAATACAGGTGTGTAACCTTTAGCGATTACTGTAGGATGGTTGATAACTGCGATTTGTGCTTCGAATTCTTCTACGATTTTTGCAGGAGAATTTGCATCACAGATAACATCACCACGAGCCATATCCTTCTTTCCGACACCTCGTAAGTTTACACCTATGTTGTCTCCAGCTTCAGCTTCTTTAAGTTGTTCGTGATGAGCTTCGATTGAACGAACTTCACCTTGAATACCAGTTCCACTTCTACCTGGAAGGACTATGATTTTTTGGCCTACTTTCATGATTCCAGTTTCTACCTTACCAACGGGAACAGTTCCAATACCAGTGATATCATAGACATCTTGGATTGGCATACGCATTGGTAATCCTGTAGGTTTTTCTGGTGCAGGGAATTTGTCAATCTGTTCTAAAACAGTTGGTCCTTTGTACCAAGCTAGTTTATCAGATTTCTTTGTAACACCTTCACCCATCAAAGCTGAACCTGGAATAAAAGGAGTTGTATCTGGTTTATATCCAGCCTGTTTTATAACACCTTTAACATCCTCAACGGCTTTGTTAAATTTCTCTTCAGAGTAATTAACAACATCCATTTTGTTAATTAGTACAGCTAAGCTTTTTACACCCATTGTTCTAAGTAACCAAACGTGTTCTTTTGTTTGAGGTTGAACACCATCTTCACAACCTACAACCAAGAAGGCTGCATCTGCTTGTGAAGCACCGGTAATCATGTTTTTAACAAAATCCTTATGACCTGGAGCATCGATAATAGTAACTTCAAAGTTTTGAGTCATCAATTTCTTATAAGATAAGTTGATTGTAACTCCTCTTTCTCTTTCCTCTTTAAGGTTATCCATTATATATGCGAATTCAAAACCTGCTTTACCATGCTTTTCTGCTTCTTCTTTGTATTTC
>CAZEYD010000010.1:0-18329 GCA_964516745.1 Candidatus Woesearchaeota archaeon | reverse complement strand
TGGCTTGAATGTCTATATTTGGTTCATGTTTAAATACAACGCCTTACAAAAAAAGCTCGTGGTGACTAAATGAATAAAGAAGAAGTTATAAAAATGATTGGAAAAGAAAATGTTAAAGATTTTGGAAAGTTTATGAGAGGTCAAACAGTAGGATTTGATAAAGGTATTATTGATTACTATGAATGTGATGTTCTAAAGTTCCTAAATCAAAAAGATAGCTAGGTGACTAAATGAATAAAGAAGAATGTAGTGATACTTGGGAAATTGAGAATAACGACGCAAATGTAGCCTTAGACACAAAGAGAGGAGTTGAGGAATAATGAAATTATTAAGACAAGATACATTTATACTTGGGCTGTGTTTCGCATTCGCATTTTTGTCTCGGGGTGAACACATCAATATGTTACTAGAACTTTTAATCCTTGCATTATACTTTTTGATGAGGGCGGTTATGGATTACATTGAAGTTATAATATTAGAAAGAATGGAGGTGAACAATGAAATTATTATTAGACAATGAATATAAAGAAGTAGGATTTTGGAGCTTTCTTAAATGTCATATATTAACTCAATTAGGATTATTAGGATTAATTTATGGAGGAATTACAGTATTATCAATGATTATAGGATTCTCTTTAGCATGAAGTGGTTCAAGAAATTACTTGGATTAAAAGAGGAGAAGGTTGAAGAAAAAGAAGTATTAGTTGAAGAAGTATTTGACGAAGACCGACCACAAAGAGTTAAACATGAATGTTTCTTTTGTAAAGACCCGATATTAAATAAAGATAGATGGACTAAGGCACAGGGGAAATGGTATCATAAAAAATGCAAAAAGAGAATGATTAAAGATTTTCTCAAATAAGCAAACTTTAAATAGTAGTAATGTGTTGATTTATCATGAGAAATAAGGGGTCTAAAGCGAAATCGGGTAAATTAACTAAGTGTCCTAAGTGTAGCTATAAATGGAAGACAAAACAGAAGGGATATATTTGTTGTTCTCGTTGTAAAAGATATTTTGGTGGAATAAATGTTAAAAGGAAATAAACTATTAGTGTTCTTATTACTAGGATTATTTATGATTAGTTTTACAAGTGCCTTTGAATTCGATAATGTTAAGAATCAAAAAGATATAACTTTCGATGGAAAAACAATAGTAGGTAATAAATTATTAGAAAAATATAAACCAATTGAAATTAAGAATGCCTTTGGTTGGGGTAGAACTCAATTTGAAGGATATATATCTGAACACGATGATTCTTGTGGACAATTCTGTACATCTACAATGGAAGTTAAGATTGGACAAGATGGTTCTTTAATTGATAATGTTATATTTAAAACTTTACAAGAAGATGGAAGTTGGATTGAACAAAATGTTAGGAATTATGATTTTAGTTATTGGGGAAATGTAAACGAATATGAAAGTATATGTGAAACAATCGGAGAATATAAAAATGGAACTGGCATTCAAGAATGTAATAGTGTAAAAACAGGTTCGCATAATGGCTGGGTTAATTATAACATTGGAGATGAATTAAAAAAAGGAACTTATAAAGTTAAGTTAGATGCAGAGAAGAAACCATCAAGGAGTGTGGATTGGATTATTAAAACCAATGGGGAGTGGTTAGAATCTTGGGCAACTTGGGGAAATATATCAGATGGAGATGACGCAGAAATAATTCTAAATAGTCCTTCTGACAATAACATATCTTTAACAAATCAGGTAACCTTTAACGCAAGTGCAAATGTTACAGGTGGAGCTTATTTAACTAACATGAGTTTATGGACTAATGAAAGTGGAACTTGGGAAATAAAAAATACAACAAATATAGGAGAATATGCTAATGATGAATTTATAAAAGCATACTATAGAATGGAAGAAACAGCTGGAGTTGTTGTAGACGATATGAACATATATAATGGTTCAACTACTTTTACATCAAGAGGAGAAACAGGAATAATAGATAATGGTTTTGATTTTAATGGTGGAAATTCCAGAGTAGAAACAGGAATCCCATATACTCGTGATAATATTGTAACACTTTCTTTTTGGTTTAATGGTTCAACTCAAACAGGAGTTCTAATGGGGAGAAATAAAGATGCAATTGCTCAAAGATTAATTAATATAAATCCATCAGGTAATTCAAATGCAATAAGTTATGCAAGATGGAGTTTAATCAGAGGAACTTCTAATGTTGATGCACAAGTTCCATATGATGATGGAGAGTTTCATCACATAGTAATAATAGAAAATGCAACTACTGGTGCTAAGATTTATTATGATGGGGTGTTAAATGCTTCATCAGCAACATCATTTGACTACGCTGGATTAAGTAGTAGCAGTTTTGATTTTGGAACTGCATGGCAGGTTTCAGATTGGTACGGGAGTGGTTTTGATGGTATAATAGATGAATTAGGTATCTGGAATAGAACACTAAACCAAGCAGAAATAACTGCATTATACAACTCTGGAAATGCAGCAAGACCACCAGTAGCAACTACTTTAACAGAAACTTTCACAAGAACATTAACAGAACCAACTCTATGGAATGTAGAAGCTTGTGATTCTGACGGAGATTGTGGATTCTCAACATCTAATTTTACTGTAAATATTGATACTTCTGCACCAACAATAGAGGTCGAATCCCCAAACGGAACTTATGATTATAATTATGTTGGTGGAAATGTAACCTTAAATATAACAGCCACAGATACTAACTTAGAATCTTGTTGGTATGATTATAATGGTACAAACATAACTATTGACGGGTGTTTAACTGGTGTTAAAAACTCTACAAATTTTATATTAGAAGAAGGTAATTTAAACATGACTATTTATATTAATGATAGTGTTGGTAATATAAATAGCGAGTTTGTAAGTTGGAGTTATAAGGTATCGCAAAATTCATTCATATTTGAAAATGAGACAAGGGCAGGAGATCAGGAAGACTTCAAACTAAATTTAACACTTGGGACCGGCTATGATTTATCTTCTGCTGTATTTCATTATAATGGATATAATGAGACACCTTCCATAATATCAAGTGGACAAAATAGAATATTAGCCTTAACAGATTATACAGTACCCCTTTATGTTGTAACTACAAATGCCACTATATATTTTAGTTTAGTCCTTGATGATGCAACAGAAATAAACACATCGAATCAAACACAGTTAGTTAATGCAATATTTTTAGATAATTGTTCCTCTTATACTAATCAGTTATTTAACATTAGTTTATTTGATGAAGAAGCTAAAACACCGATTAATGGGGATATTGAATTTAATTATAATTTATTGAACAAACCAGCTTATGAGACAATTAATACTTTAAATTTAAATTTTGATAATGTCTCTAATGCACAGATATGTTCAGATATAAATTTGAGTAATCAAAATTATGCACAAACAGTTGAGATAAGATATTCTTCTGATGGTTATGCTAAGGAATTATATAATATTCAAAAGGCAGATATAGGAGCAAACGCAACGCAATTAGAACTTTTTGATTTAAACACTAACGATTCAACAGAATTTTTAATAAAGTATCAAGACGACACATTAACAACCGTTGAGGGAGCTGTTATACAGTTAATGAGGAAATATATTAGTGAGGATGCATACGAGATTGTAGAAGCACCAACAACCTCAAGTATTGGAACAGCGATTGTACACATCGACTTGAATACTAATTTATATAAGGTAATAGTAGTAAAGGACGGAATTGTTTTGGATATATTCACTAGCTTGGTTTTCGATTGTGAAAATGAATTGAGTGGTGTTTGTGAACAGAATCTATTTGGTTCTATTGACCCTCAAAATTCCGTAAGCGTTGAAAACTTAAATGACTTTTCGTTTGCTGTAACTTCTGTAAATAATACTATAACTACAACATTTAGTATTCCAAGTGGGACTCCAGCATCAGTTAATATATTCTTAAAACAAAAAGATATGTTTGGTAACTCTTATTTATGTAATAAAACAATAACATCTAGTGCCGGTTCAATTGATTGTGATTATAATGATACAATCGGTGATAGCATTGTAAGTCTAAGTATAACCAAAGACGGAGAACAGCAAGTATATCGTTCTTACAACATTGCAGAAGCAGGTTCAATTGATTGGTTAGGAAATAACTTCCTTATAGTTTTCATTTTATTGCTAAGCTTAGCTGGTATGGCAATTGCAAGTCCAGAATGGATGATAATCAACTCCGTAGGAACAATGGTTCTATGTGGTGGTATATGGTTATTAAGTGGAGTAGACTTTGTAGCTGGATTTGGAACGTTATTCTGGTTGTTAATATCTGCAGTTATATTAATATTTAAAATTTCTAAACAGGAGGATCGTTAGATATGGCAATTGATAATATAAAAGACTTCTCTGTTCAATGGGTATTGTTCGGTGTCTTATTCCTTTCTCTTTTAGGTTTCGCCACATCTTTTATCTATCAAAATAGTCCCGGTGCATTAGGAGTTGAAGGAGATAAGCTAGGTGTATATCAAACCAATATTACCGGACAATTAGTAGTAGTTGAAAGCGATATGGATGATACATTAGAAATTTTAGCACAAAATGACCCAGAAGTAAGCGACCAAGGTAGTAAAGATTCTGTGGCATCTTCTTTCTCCATAAGAGGAACAGCGAATACGATGATAAGTTCTTTTAAGTTGTTTATGAGTTGGATATTCGCAGGAACAATTGGACAATTATTAGTGTCAGTATTGGTTGGGATGTTCGGATTATTATCAGTATACTTTATATTTAAATACATCAGGAATGGAATTTAATGGCGTGTGCAGGAAGATATTGTACTATGGATGATTTCGGTGGAGTAGGGTTTATGGCATTATTTGAAGCAGTTGTAACTGCAGTGCCACTATTCTTCCCAGTAACTTTATTTGCATTATTCTTGTTTGGTGCAGCTACCTCTTACTTTGTAATCTTGAAAACAACTGCAAAGAAAAGGTTCTGGCAATGTATAACTGGGTCGTCTTTCTTGGTATTCCTACTATCCTTAACAATCGCAGCTATGAATACAGCGACGACAACATACCTAAGCGGATATTGGGTAGGATTCTACATAATGATGGTTGTTGGTTCTTGGTTTATGTTATCTAATTATAAGTAAACCACAATGTAGTTTTTAACCACACATCCTTATATAGTATTAATTATTATATATTTTTATGAAAGATGTGATTTCAGTTATATTTATTGAGAAGGAGGTAAATTTTAAATGGTAGACGCAAGTAAAGCAGTAGGAGAAGGTGCAAACCTAGTTCTAGTTATTGTTGTTTATGCTTTGATTATCGGAACGCTTTTAGCAAGTACAGTATTCTCTAGTTTAACAATTATTAATACTACAACAATCTCTTCTAATTACGGTGCATTCGTAACAGCTATATTAGCATTCTTAACTATCGGTGGTACAATAATCGGTATCATGTGGTTCTTTAAGTATGTTAGACCTCTTTTGTCAAAGAAAGAAGGTATTAGCGGAATGACAGCTTAATTTTAGCTATTGTAACTTCGGAGGACAGTAAACCTCTTTAACTCAAACTGCACGATTCCGGTAGAACATCGGGATGAGGGTGGAAATCCCTCAATTCCCTTTTAGATACATTTAAATAGTATTTATTATTTATTAAATACATGACAAAAGAAGTGTGTGTAAAGAGAGTGAAGTCTTTTTCTTTAAAGATTGACAATGCAGAGAAGATTGAAAAAATTGCTTATGAAGAAAAGAAAAAACAGTCCGAGGTCGTTGATAAGATGGTGGAGGATTTTGAATAATGGGTGTATCTGATTCTGGAATTGGTAATGTATTAGCACCAACAAAAGATATGCTTGGTGGAAGTATTGGAAGTGTTTTGGGTAAATATGGTTGGGTTTTATTTGGTTTTGTTATTCTTGCAATTCTTATCGGTGGAGTTTGGTTATGGAAAACAGTTAGGAAGAAAAGCGACCAATGGACACATACGTTAAAAGTTAGGAGAGTTTTAGATAATGATACTAAAAAACTATCTTCTGAAACCGCAACAATCAAAATGAGAAGGTTCCCATTGATTAAAAATGCAGATGTTTTTGAACTAGAATCACCATTACTTGGTAGTTACTTATGTCCAGAACTAGATAGATATAGCGGTAATAATGAATACTCAATTATAATTGATACGAATAATAGAGTTTATACAGATCTAGGTTCATATTTTAATCCAGATTCTAATTATTCAAAAGTTTCTGCAAGACACTCTGAAATAGATATTCAGTTATCAGATTTAAAGGCAGATTATCAAAATATTAATAAAATGAGTGCAAGAGTGGAGTGGGCAACAATAGCGAAGTATGCTTTCTTAGTAATTGGAGTAGTTGCAATTATGGTAGTATCTATAGTCGGAATCCAGAATTGGGGAGAGGCACAAAAGTTTCAAGCAGAGGCAGATGCATCTATGGCACTAGCTATGCAAAACTTAGGCGAAGCGATGAAGACAGTAGAATCAACAGTTAATACTCAAAAATTAGAAATACTTCCGATGATGAAAAAGATATACGGGACAAATAATATTCAGGGGATAATAAATGAGGATGTCAGCTAATGAAGTTTCCAAACATATTTAAGAAGAAAGAAAAGAAGATTTCACCGCAACATGAGAAACTTCTAAAAGATCATGAGGAAGGTAAGATATTAAAAATTGAGGAATGTAAAAAAAATGAATAAACCAAATGTAGGACGAGCTATTGAGACAATGGTTAAGTATCTTGTATATTTAAACATTTCGTTTATTCTAATATCATTAATAAATCATAATAGTCTAAGTACATTACTTTGTTCATTAAATTTAGCCTTCCTTTTATTGAGACAAGGGATCAAGAGCAAAGCTAAATTAATAGAGCTTACGAGGTTATAATATGGGAGATTTTTTTAAGAAAGCTAAGAAAAAAGCTAAAGCTGGTGCAGAAAAAGTAAATACTTTGGCAGAAGAAAAACTTAATTCTGAAAATTATAGTAACAAGAGATTACGGAAGAACAAAAACATTGTTGGAGATGTAACCGGAGAGGAAGAATTTGAAGGTGCCGGAGAGGACTTTAATGAAGATTACGAAGATACTAATTTTGAAGACGACGATGTTGCAATTCATTCTGCACAAAAACCCGAATCATTTCATCACTTCATCTTAGATAATCAGTATAAGGATCTAGAATTAGACATAAGAGGTTACAAGGAAGTAAAAAACAAAGAAACCCAACAATGGGAAACCAAGAGAAAGAAAAACCATTGTTTCACAGATGAACAAGCAGAGATGATTGTTAGAAAAGTTCAAAGTAACTTATCTCCCGATATAAAACTAAGTAGAATCAGTAAAGACCATTTTGGTGTAATTATGGATTCAGTATTCAAGAACTTATTAAGATTTATCAGAAGAATGATGGAATACCAATTTGGTGCTTATGGTAATTATGACGAACAAGGTCGAATGAAATCCCAAGCAGTAGATATTTTTGAGAATATTTATAGAAGAATTTACGCTAACTATTCTAGAGCTATTGAAGGTTCAGAAAATAAAGCTACTCATCAGAGTGTTCGAGGGCAAGAAAGCTTACAATCTGGAGAAAGAGATTATACCGATAGAGGTACGAGGGGTTACTAATGGCAACTAATGCAGGTGGAGACATAGCTGTCTACAATCCAGATAAACAAATTTCTGAACAGATTACCCTAAAGAATTTAATTATCCATGATAAGGCTATGAGGTTGTCTAGGACAGGTGTTCCAGATGAACCTTCGGAAAAACCTTTATCTGCAAACGATAGAACGGGTTTAAGATTTAAGGGATTAAATGAAACTATATCTGCACAACAATGCCTTATAACAAATGCAAACCCTATTGTAGAACATAATAGTAGAAACGAATGGGGTAAAAGAAATAAACCAGATGAAGAAAAAGAGAATAACCCATTTATTGAAGATGATAATGATTACAATGAGTTATTAGCTATTTTAGATTTTTTAGATGAATGCGAACAAGAAATAATTACAGCAAGGAAAACTAAAAGGTTTGATGATGATTTTGTTTGGGAAAAGGATGGTGAGAATGGAAGTAAGATTTTAGAACTATCTCCAAACTTCTTTAAGATGATGAAGGGTTTAGAAGAATCATATAGAGCTATCTATGGCATTATGTTAAGAAATAAAATCGTTTCTAGTGGAATCAGTGTCGATGAAGACATGGAAGATAAGGAAAAAGAAGAAGAATCTATAAGAAGAATTACGGAATCTTAAAATAGTAATGTTTAAATAGTAGTTATGTGTTGATTTTGTATGAGTAATACAGAAAAATTAAGAGCTGAAATAGCAAGACAAAAGAGAATGATAGCAGAAGACCAAAGGCAGAAGAGTGTAATGCTTCAGACTAAAATGAAAATGAAAAGAAGAATTATGGAGAGACGAGAGCTAGAAAGAGAATTAGACTTATTAAAAAACCCTAAAAAAGCAGAGGCAATTCGTGGGTTAAAAAGACAAGGGCGATTTATAGGTGGACTTTTTAAAAAGGTATTTGATGCTGTTCCAGACCCTCATGCACCTAAACCTAAGAAAAAAGTAGTTAGAAGGGTGGTTAAAAGAAAACCAGTTAGAAGAAAGGCTACTAAAAGAAAACCAACTAAGAGGAAGAAAAGATAAAATCATAACTTCTCATTAAATTCATCTTCTATATCTACATTACTTAAATTAAGATAGATCTCTGTTGTTGAAATTGATTCATGCATTAGTTGTTCCTTAATAGTCATTAATTTAAATCCTTTCTTCAATAGGTTTGTTGCACGAGAATGCCGGATGCTATGAAAGATAATATGTTTACTATTAAACGAACTGGACAGCTTTCTTAATTTATAATCAACCAAATAGTGTTTCTTTCTAATCATTTCAACCTTTGCTCTTTCTTTGACATTTATCTGCTCTTTCTTAGAATCAAGGATATTTTCAAAGTTTTCCTTTTTATATAAGCTCTCAAGAGCTTCCAGTTCAATCTTATTAATAAAAAGGTATAAGTCTTTGACTGAATTTTTGTAGGGAATACCCATAAATATATTTCCTGTACTTTCAGCTAAATTATATAATCGGTTCATTAATATTGGATCTACAACTAAAACTGCATCCTTATCTCCCTTAGCTCTAATATTACATTTACCAGTTCTTGATTTATCAACAACCCAATCTTCCCAAAGGAAATCATCCCAAGATAACATTATTGCAGATGCGAATCTTAACCCAGCACCAACATAATAAGAACAGGCAATTAGTAAACTATAATCCTCGACATTATTAATCATTTTAATTATATCACTATCTAACCAGACTTGTGGATTGTGTTTATTCTTCTTGATCGATTTGATTATCTTATACTTATAATTAGGTAAGTCAAAATGTTCACAGGTATTTACAATTAACTTTAGAACAGATTTATAATAATTCCCTTTTGAATAAAAATTATTATAAACCGTTTGGGTTAATACTTCATTCTTAAATATATTATCTAGTTCTTTCTTATAGAGTATTACCGTTCTTTCCGAGCATCTTCTTCTTGCCAAAAACTCCATACATTTATCATACAAATGATCGGTTAGCTTAATATATTTATTATATTTTTCTGGATTTATCACCATGTATTAACCAAGTTATCCTAGTATTTAAATGTTTCCAACTAATGTATGTTAGTTGGAACGAATAAAGACCCTATGAAAGAAGACTAATGATTACACCCCATTAAATATACTTTAATGGTCCCGCAGTTAAAAAGTATTCACTTAGGTACCTTAGTGCACAAAGAGTTCGCACAATCCACCATTGTATGGTCCCGCAGTTATATCTCAAATGAATTGAAGTTCTTGAATCCTCTAATCTTAAGATGTCTATTGATGTGACGGACTAACAAGCTGTCGTCGAACTTTGTAATCTCTTTTAGCTTGTCCCACAACTCACGCTTACTCTTAATCTCTCCCTTCTCGACTTCGTCTAATGCCAATGGTATCTCCTTCTCTAGTTCCTTAGCATCTTTTATAGGATTGAGATTATCCTCCTCCTCGTCGGTAAGTTTACCAGAGGCATGATGCTTATCAACTAAATTATTATATCTCTTTTCTTCTGCCTTACTAAATGCACCAAAGAATACACTTCCAATATACTCTGGGTGGATGATTGGTCTAACCGTCCTCTTGCCTGGATTCTCCTTGAAGAACTTTGCCTCTCTATCAATTATCCGTTGAACACTCAATGCTTGTCCACCCTTCCTAGCATTGTTAGAAACATATATCTCTCCAATCCCTCGCTTCTTAATATATATCCACATTGTTATATGTTTTAGAAATGACTTATCTACTTCCGTTTCATAAGGGAGAAGGATAAAAGAAACGATTCCTCTTTTTCTATTCTTATTCTTTCGAGATACAATTGTTTTATTTATTGCAGTATTCCAATTCTTAGAAGATAAACCATCTCTAGATTCATCAGACCAAATAACATTTCCCTTATAGGTAATCATCTTTGTTGCATAGTCCTCTGGGTCTACTACGAAGTTATCGTCGGTGAACATCTTCTCACCCTCAATTTTTATATTATCTAGTTCTCCAAAAAAGTTAAAACATAGCTTTCCAGTCAGCGTTGATTTGCCACAGCCGGTAATTCCAGATATTAATACAGTAGAATCCTTATTGATCTTGATCCTCTCCCTTAGGGCATAACATAACTTGTTTTGAGAAAGTGCGAAGTGATGAAATACTTTAGCGTCACTATCAGCAAAGATTGTTTTCTTAGTCCAGTTCTTAAATCCCATACTAAAATATCCAAAGATATGTAAGATAACAAATAACAATTATACCAGCGAAGGTAAGTAAGTTAATTAAAACCTTTTTCAATATATCAGTCATGAACATCTTCTTCACCTAGTACAATGCTAAGATTTAATTCGCTTTCCATTTTGTTCTTAATGGCTATAGCTTCACTCTTTTCACAATAACACTTATAGTCTTCTTCACCCCATCCACAGTTTTCATTGATTTCTTCTTTTAATGCTCTATCTCCATTTATCATAAAAACTGCAAAGACAATGAAAATTATAATACTAATACTTGTTATAGTTTGATTATGTTTATGCCAAAACTCTTTTAAATTCATGGTAATATAGAGATAACAACCTTTAAATACTTTGTTATTAATTAATAATTAGCGATAAATCTTAACTATTTATCGTCGGGTTGTAAGTACAAAGGGTTTAATTTCCTGCAGGATTTTAAATTATATATCCCCTGGTATCACTTTACGATACAATGTTAAACAAAAAACTTACACGATGGGGGTTTATCCCCCATCACCTTTAATAACAAAGTTTTAAATAGTAGTAATGTGTAGTTTTTTTATGAAGAAAGTTCTTATAATTGGTGTTTTAGGTTTGTTGTTAATTGGGTGTGTTTGTTTTGTTTCTTATAATAAATTAAATAATGTATCAGATGAAGATTTGCCAATAACAAAAATTATTAATCCAGCAACAGGAGAAAAATGGGATAGTGTAGAAAAATATGTTTATAGAAATGTGGAGGTTAAAGAATAATGGCAATGACACCCGCACAAAAAAAAGCAACAGATGCCTTTGCAAGAAAACTCGCAGAATCGAGAAGAATCGTTAATGGTGGTTCTAATTCTAGATCGACAGTTTATAATCCTGCTACTGGAAGATCATGGGGAAGTGTAGAAGAATATGTTGAAGACCCTAAAAAATACGGTGGTGGTGGAGGCGGAAGTTCAAGAAATGTTTCTCAAGAAATCGCGAAAAGAGAAGCTGATAAAACTCAGGCTCTTAAGGTAGCCCAACAAAAAGCTATCTCCGAAGCCAAAGTCAAACTAAACGAAGCACAAGTCCAACAAGAATTTAAGAAAATACTAGATGCAAGATCAAGGATTATAGCAAGAGGTGGAAGATCATCAGTTCAAAGTTCTACTGATTGGAAAACTAAAGATAAATTAAAAATTACAACATGGAAGGCTGCAAATGGCGGTAAAGTAATAAGAGTTCAGAATTTGGATAAAGAAACTGTCAATTACCAATCTTATGAAAGACCAAGAGGAGGAGGTAATCTTCGATTTGTTGGAGGAGTTACTAAGGGAGCAACACCGACTATAAAAGAAGACGAGGCTATATTCTTTGGTGGGAGTAAGGATGCTTACTTTGAATATAGAACAATAAGTACAAAAGATGGAATACCGAATAAGAGAGTTTACTATGTTGATACAAAGAGAAATGTAGATATGGAAGTACCATTTTCAGTTCAGAAGAAATATAAATTAGGGGGGTATCAAGAACATAGCGTACAGCCAGTAATTATTGTACCTGCTGAAGTTGTAAAAAAGAAGGGAAGTTTTTGGAAAGGGTTTCAAAAAACATTTGTTTCTAAAAGATTTCAATCCAAAGAAGTAAAAGCAGAACAAAAAGAAAAAGAAAAAGATTGGGATGCTATTATTTATAAGATGTCCAAGGGGCAAAAGATTAATCAAACTGATATTAAAAATTTTAAAGAAATAACTAAATTTACCCCAGAGAAACTAATAGACAAAGATGTTGCTAGATTTGCACAAATTACTGGCGGAGTTATTGGTACTTTTGTTGTTCCAGTGCCTGGTGCTATTATTTGGGCAATGGGAGATACAATGGAAAGTGTTAGAAGTGTTGCTGCCGATGGTGGCAAAATTAGTAAGCAAGAGTTCGGTAAAATAGTTTTAGATTCTGCAACGAAAGGTGCTATTATGGGATTTGCTATGAAGATGCTCGGTGGATTGTCTACTATTGCTAGTAAAAGAGTTATTCTTGAATCAGCATTAAGGAGTGTAGAAACCAATGCTGTTAGGGCTGCTGTAAACAATGGCGGTCTCTTAATTAAGTTGGTTGGTCGTTCTGGTAAAAACTTTATATCAACTTATTTTATGAAAGATATGATTGGTAATGTTTTTGAAGTCACAAGAGATGTAAAGGCTGGTAATTTTAATAATGCTTTAAGAAAAGCTGTTGCAACTGGAGCAAGTATCGGTGGTTATATTGGTGGAAGTATTGCAGGAAAAGCCACAACTAAAGGAGCTTTATTTGTTAGTGGAAAGCTAAAAGCAACAAGACCAGAAAGCGTAGATTTTCCGAGGTCTCCACTAGATGTTATGTCAAAACAATTATTAAGTAAGGGAAAAATAATAATTACAAGACGAGGAGTTTATGAATCTGGTAAGGGATTAACTCCAAGAAAAGATGCATGGGTAGCCAGTAGAACAAAAGGGAAAGCAACCAAAAGTATATTCTGGAGATTTGATAAAGTTGGTAGTGGAAAAGATGATGCAATAAGCCCACTTCCATTATTTACAAAATCAAAAGCTGGATATTATAAAATGTTTAAAGCAAATTGGAATAAAAATAAGGGGATGGGATTACTTCGTAGATATATTAAAACCTCTGCGGAAACTCCATTAGTAACCGATGTATTGATGAGACAAGTAGTCAATTTAAAAGATATAAAAGATTTAAAACTTAGAAAACAATTATTAAAAGAATATGCAACTACTGGAAAACTAAGCAAGACAACACAGGATAAAGTTCTAAAAAATAAACTCCCGATTTCTGATAAGAATAGGGAATGGGGTTTCCATGATGAGAATGAATATGTTATGAGAGAGAAATTTAAATTTAAAGGAAGACAGGACATTTCTTGGACATATGATGCTTCATTAAAAGAATATATCCCAATAGTTCAAAACTTGAAAGGAGCTGGAAGAATGAAAAACTTTTTATCTATTCTTAATAAAAAGAATATAATAACTAGAACAGATGCTAAGTTTATTGCTGACAACTTTGCTATTAAAGTTAAGTTCGGAACTAAATCTATTCTTCCAAAAGGTCATTCTATGACACATATGAACCAAGTAAAAAAGAACATGATGAAGATAATTGATAAGTATCCAGAATTTAATAGTTACTGGAAAGGGAAATATGGTTCTATTGCTAATGCAAAAAAAGCAATGGCACAAGCATTATGGCACGACATAGGAAAAACAGAAGAGTCATCTGCTGCGTTTGGAACTCCTCATGGGATGAAGGTTTGGAATGTATGGAAAGCTAAACTACTCCCAAAGAAATTAAAATTTGCACCAAAAGTTGCTAAGGCTATCAAGGTTCATGAGACGCTAGATCCTAGAAAAGTAATGTACAAATTAAAGAATAAAATAAAGTTAGTTAGTCCAGAAGAAAAGATATTGGCAACTGCCGATAGATTAGATTTGGCAAGATATAAAATTAAAATAGATTTGAATAGACTACCCTTGAAAGATGCTATTAAAAGATTAAAATTGAAAGTAGATTTTACAGATTACCCTACAAAATTTAGTTCAATAATAAATAGAATAAAAGCTGGTAAGATTGTTAAGAAGGGAGACATCGCAAAACTGTTGACTTATTCCAAAAAAGCTGGAAGTTCTATTATTAAAAAATTGACTTATAAGACATCAACATGGAAAGGCTATAAAAATATTAAAGCAAAGAACTCTTATAAGGCTGGATGGACTGCAGGTAATAAGGTTGGCTTAAAATCACCAACTAATTATAACCCAAAGTATAAGGGTACTCAAAGTGCGTATACTTCTGGTTTTAGAGATGCTTATTCTGGTAAATATAGCATTGATTATAAAACTGGTAAATATAAAGTTAAAAGACCAACTAAGAGACCAACTAAGAGACCAACTAAGAGACCAACTAAGAGACCTAGTAAAAGACCGACTAAAAGACAGACTAAGAGAGTTAGTAAAAGACCGACTAAAAGACAGACTAAGAGAGTTACTCCTAGGGCAACTTGGAGATCTTCTACGAAGAAAAGGAAAAAGCCTACTACGTTCAAACTCCCTAAAAACTTTAAAAGAAAATCATTGTCTAAGAAACAACCAACCTTTTATATTAAGATTAAAAGGAGAGGTAAGATAGTGAACTTAACACCACGACCTTTAACTCAAAGGGATGCTAAAGATTTCCTAGCTTATTCTGTTGATAACGGATTAGAAAGAAGTGCATGGTTTGAACCATTGGGAAAATCTAAGAAGGCTGTTAGCTTACCTAGAAAGATGGTTGGGTATTTCGCTAAGAATAAAAGAAAACTAAGGGCATTTAAAATAAAGGTTGGTAAGAAGAAAGCGATTAGGAATGGTTACATTGAGAAAAGAAAGTTTATTCTGGATACCAAAAGAGAGAAAGGGCAGATGAGAACAGTTAGAAGAAAGGCAAAGAGGAGAGTCGTTAAGAGGAAACCTGTTAGAAAAAGAGTAATAAAGAAAAGAGTTGTTAAGAGGAAACCAATTAGAAGAAAGGCAAAGAGAAGAGTTGTTAAGAGGAAACCAAAACTAAAGAGGGTGAAAAGAAAGAAGCGATGAGGAAGTTAGTTTGTTTTAGTTTTATGTTTTTTTTTATGTTTGCATTAGTTAGTGCTGAAAATATTGGTGACTATAAAGTAGATGATACAATGGAGATTACTAATTATTGTCAGGCTGGTTCTTGTACTTATATAACTTTAGTTAGTTTAGAATTACCAAATGGAACTATCATTTATCCTAATACTAATATGACTAAGAATGGACAGGTGTATAATTTTACTTACATTCCAGACCAGATAGGAGAATTTACTTTTGTAACTACTGGAGACCCTAGTTCGGTAATTTATGATTCAGATACTTTTGATGTAAGTTATAATGGTAGCAAAACATTTGTCGGTGTTAATATTATATTACTTCTATTCTTTGTTTCCTTACTTTTAGGAGTTGTATTCCTTAATAGAAAAGTAAACTATGAAAAATGGTATGCTAAGATTCTTGAGAAATATAAGTATAAGAATTTTTTCAAGATGACTATATCAATGGTTGGATATAATCTAATGAAGAATACATTTGGAATTTATTACTTGATTGGTTTCCCTATTATTATTATTCTAACTGATATTGTTTTAACTTATAATGTTGTTGCGTTGGTTGGACTAATGACAATCTCTATGTATGTTTATGCTTGGGGTGTTTTATTGATAGGGTTAATGTTAGGTGGGAAACTACAAGAATTTATACATACCATTAAAGAGGATGGTGAGAATTTAATGTGGGGTGTTCCGCTTGGCTAATAGTACATCTGTAAGATTGGGTGTTGATTATTTTGAGTTTGACAATAACTTAAAACTTAATATAATCAAAGCGGATGGAGAAGATACAAGTCAAGTAGAGAGAGCTGGATTAATTGTGAAATATTTTAAATCCAAAAATAATATATACTTAGACTTCGTTGATTTTATAGTTAAAGAACAAGGTGTAAAAAATGTTTGAAAATATGAGAGACATAAGAGAGTATAGTCATTTAGTTATGATAGTTATGGGTGTGGCTATGATATTTTTCTCTGGGATATTCTTTGGGATTGTATACAAAGTAATGGATGTAACCCAAGTTAGTTTTGAGAGTGTTGATTGTGTTATTGAAAATAATACCTTGGTTGGTAGTTGTCAAGATTTATGGAGTATGTCTCTATATCCCTTCTTAGCTTTAAAGGAATTATTGATATGGTTAAGTTTCTTCTTTATATTCGCATTGGTATTGGGTATGCTGATAACTGGATATAAGAGTGGCAAGTCGCCTTACCTCATGGGATTCTTAGTTATCTTCGTTGGAGGATTAACTTACTTCGGAATTGAATTAGCTAATATGTATGCCAAGATGTTACAAAGCGAAGTGTTCAGATCGATGATGACCGACTTTACTGTCTATAACAAAATAATGTTAAACTTCCCATGGTTCTGTTTCTTCGTTGGATTGTTCTCTGTGATGTTGGCATTGGTTAATTACCAAAAGACAAATTTAAATACGGATAGAGGTGATTTAGATTATTAACATGAGGAAACTTAACTTCGTTTTCTTGTTAGGTTTGGTTCTTATCAGTTTTGTATCTGCAAGGGGTCTGGTTGCACCGGAAGATAATGGTGTAACTATTTTTCAAGGCAACCTAACAAACATATCACAAATGCAAGATGTTAATACTGTCGGAGCAACAGAAGGACAGGCATTGACATGGGATTCTGGTACTGCAACATGGATTGCCGCAACATTATCTGGTTTCGCTAAATGGATTATTGACCCATCAAACGGATTTCTTTCTAATGATTCAGATACTATATACTTTGATGATACTTTATTGAATGATACTATTGACGCTAGGTCTACAACCACTGCAGACATAATTGCATTTGGTTATTACAATTCTTCTGACTTTGTTATTACTGATTATTATTTGAATACTAATCCAGCAAGTTATTGGAATGATACTTATGCAACTTTTAATAAGAGTTATGCAGATACTTTATATGCAGATATTTCAGTTACTGGAGATAATAGTTCTTGGAATGAAAGTTATGCAAATACTTTATACGCTCCTGTGAACCATGGAGATGATTGGAATAAAACTTATGCAGATACTTTATATGCGGATATTTCTATTGCTGGAGATAATAGTTCTTTTAATGAATCTCTAACAAACTCATTATATTATTCAATAACAAATCCTAGTGGTTTTTATAATTCTACAGACTTTAGTATTTCTGATTACTTTACAGCTGCAGATGTATTGGCATTTAATTATTACAACGCAAGTGATTTTGATATAGCTGATTACTTTACTAAACTACAAGTATTAGGTTTTGGTTATTATAATAGTTCTGATTTTGATATTAATGATTATGCAACTAATGTAAAAGTAGATAGTATAGGAAACTTTACAGAATGGGATAAGGATTATAATGATTTAATTAACAAACCAACAATCCCTGTTTTATGGGATGCATCTTTTAATACTACATTTGATACAAGAGATAAAGATACAACATATACAAATGGTACAAGTATTTCTTTAGTTGGTAATGTTTTTAGTTTAATTGGAACTTTCTTCTCTGGAGCTTGGGCAGATATAACTGGTAAACCAACATTGCTTTCAAACTTTACTGATGACTTAGGAGATAGAGGTTATACAAGTAATGTTAATTTCACTAACGATGCAAATTATTGGAATGATAGTTATGCAACTTTTAATAAGAGTTATGCAGATGGTTTGTATGCAGATATAACAGAACCAATTGCATCTTCTCTTGGAAACTGGAGTGATGATAAAGGAGATTACTCAACTACTTCACAAGCTGATTTATTATATTATGGAATTGATAATCCTAGTGGGTTTTATAATGCAACGGATTTTTCTATTGGAGATTATTCAACCACTGCAGACATAATT
>CAZEYD010000009.1:0-24212 GCA_964516745.1 Candidatus Woesearchaeota archaeon | reverse complement strand
GAAAACATTAGAGAAACCGTAACTACATTAATGCCTCAAGTTGAAGAATGGGACATAGAATATTTACAACAAATTGTTGATGAGACTCTGAAATAAAAATATACTCTAACCCCTATAATCATAGAAAGAGAAACTACTAATTTAGAAAATGTGTACTCTCTAAGATGCCAAGATTATGCTCTGGACGGCTCGCATTTTAACCAAATCGTTCGCTACGCTCACGACTTCGTTAAATTCCGATGTTATATTCCATTTTTTGGGGCAAAATAAAATAATTTTTCCACCCTTAAATATCCCATGATGTAAGACAGGTCGGTTGGCAAGTCCACCCCTAAAACGTAACTATTAAAAAGTGACTATTCTTTGTTCTACTATGAAAAAAAGAATAAAAAAACCAACATCTAGAGATATTGAACAAAAAATAGAACAATTTAGCCAAGCTTTTGCTCAACTACCTGATCCAATACTTATTACAGATACTAACTATAATATAACTTCAGTTAACAAATCATTTGAAGAAATGTATGGTTATACTCTGGAAGAACTTGTAGGGGAAATCCCCGGTATGTTAAATGTTGAACCAATGGTAGAGAATATTCAGCGAGAAATTTATAATACTATTAATAATGGTATATGGCGAGGTTCTGCCTTAAACAGAAAAAAAGATGGTAGTACATTTTTTTGTGATATGACAATTTCAGCATTGAAAGATGAACAAGGAGAACCATTTGCTTATGTTGGGACTCAAGTTGATATCACAGAAAAAAATAACATTCTTAAAGATTTAGAACAAAAAAAAATGTTCCTTGAAAATATTACTGATATTGCTTATACTACAGATACTAATGGTAATATTACTTATATTAATCCTGCAATTGAATCAATAGCTGGGGTTAAACCAAAAGAATTGATTGGAAGACCTTTTCTACCATTATTTATTGAAAAAAATCATTCATCATTAATTGATATTTATACTAAAACACTTCAAGGAGTAAAAAACCAACAAAATAATTTAACCTTTACAAATGGTGTAGGATGTCATTTTTCAAGTGAACCTTTGCAAGATGAAGAAGGAAATGTCATTGGCACTTTTGGAATTGCAAGAGATATTACGAAGAGACTAGAAAATGAACGTTTCCAAAAAGTTTATGAGGAAGAGGTTAAAAATAAAACTCAACTTCTTGAAACTATATTAGATAATTCTATAGTTGGGTTTGCTCTTAATAAGATTGATACTGGTGAAGTGATTTATGTTAGTGATGCATTTTTGAAAGCATATAATATTTCAAGGGCTGACTGCACAAGTGTTGATAGTTTCTTTGAAACAGTTTACGGAGACAGGATGGAATTTGGTCTGGAAATGAAGAATGATGTTTTGAGTGAAGATGTGTCACGAATGAACTGGCCTGATATACCTATAATGGATGAGCAAGGAAACATGACTTACGTTAGTGGTAGTAATATGATTTTAAAAGAGCAAAATCTGATGATTTCAACTGTTTTTGATAGTACAGAACGTAAGCGAGCAGAGAAGGCATTAATTAATACTCATCGACTTTCTGCGATTGGCGAACTTGCGGCAGGTGTTGCGCACGACTTTAATAATGCGCTACAGACAATATTTGGCTCCCTTGAATTATCATTACTTGAGAACATTACTCCTGAAACAAGAGAATATATTGAAACTGCTAAAAAATCAGCAATAGATGCGGCTTCACGAGTGAGGCAATTACAAAGATTTTCAGGTAAAAATGAATCATCTTTAGAGTATTCAGATGTTAATCTAAGTGAAGTTGTTGAGGATACTATAATTCAAACTAGAACTCTTTGGAAAGATGAATCGCAAAGAAACGGAATAGATATAACAATAAAAACTGATTATGCACCCGGTTTAAATGTTTTTGGAAATCAAGGTGAATTAAGGAGTGTATTATACAATCTGATAAAAAATAGTGTTCATGCAATGCCTGAAGGTGGAACAATAAATATTGGTACAAGAAAAGATAAAGAAAATTTGTATTTAACTGTCACCGATACAGGCATAGGAATGGATGAAGAAGTACAAAAGCGAATTTTTCAGCCATTCTTTACAACAAAAGGATTTGAACAAGGCAAAGGCCTTGGAATGAGCGGAGCATATTCAATAATTAAGGAACATCTCGGATATATATATATAAAGAAATCTGCACCCGACGAAGGCACAACATTTGAATTAAAATTCCCATATACTGAAAGAAAAATACATACAGAAAAGAAAATTGAAACAGGTTATTCTGGTTCAGCAAGAGTGCTTTGGGTTGACGATGAAGAGTCTATAAGAGAACTTGAAAAAATGTTACTTACAAAAATGGGTTATGAAACAGATGTTGCAAGTAGTGGACAGGAAGCACTTGAACTTTTAACAAAGAATTCATATGACTTAATGATTACTGATATTGGGATGCCAGGAATGAACGGATGGCAGCTTGCAGAACAAGTCAAAGAAAAATATTCTGAAATGAAAATTGCAGTAGCGACTGGATGGGGAGATGATGTTTCAACCGGGCAAAAACAGAAATATAATATAGGTTATGTTCTCGGAAAGCCAGTTAGTCAAGAGAAAGTAAGAAACGTAATCAACGAAGTCATACAAATGAAAAAAGTTTAGAAAAAATAAAACTTCGAGCCCGCACTACTATCTGTTGATAGGTATGTATAAGATTTATACCAGATATTTAAAAACAAAACTAATTTCTTCACCCCTAAATCTGGCACTTCCTCCTGACGAACCGGTCCAGACGTTGGAGTTTTTATGAAACAAATTCAAAAGTAGACTTAATCTATGTTATACGTAATCAAAAAAGGGCTAAAAAAGTAGTCCCTAATTAGTAAGTTTTAATTTAGCAGAAATCCCACCCTTAAATATCCCATGATGGTAGACAGGTCGGTTGGCAAGTCTGTACAAGATTTATACCAGATATTTAAAAACGAAACTTCTTCTCCACCCCTAAATCTGGCACTTCCTCCTGACGAACCGGCCCAGACGTTGAATTTTCTTATATCTAAATATAATTAAAAAGTTATTAAATTTTTCAAGATTGCTATTATTTGGATCCTTATAACATTAAATGCTTTTTAATCCGAATATTCTTGCACCTTACTAACATAGTTCAT
This sequence comes from Candidatus Woesearchaeota archaeon, assembly GCA_964516745.1. Classification (GTDB taxonomy): domain Archaea; phylum Nanobdellota; class Nanobdellia; order Pacearchaeales; family GW2011-AR1; genus JAGVXH01. Next base: position 21,059 of record CAZEYD010000009.1, on the reverse strand, counting down.
AACTGCTCCAATCTTAGATTTTTCAAAAATCTCTTGTCCTTCAGCAGCTTTTTCAAGCTGTAATAAATATTTTTCTCTTTTTTTTGGGTCAGAAAGAATATCATAAGCTTCGTTAAGTTCACCTTGCAAAATATTAACAGCATTCGAAAGTTCTTTTCTATCAATATCTGCTAGATCTTTGCCTCCATCAGTCATAGTGCTTAGTGTGCCGTTTATTAATTTATATTGGCTGTCTAGAGTATCTTGCCATTTGCTGCCTTTGAGCAATTCATTTGCTTCTAGATAATTAAGCCCAAATGCTAAATAATGATTCTTTACCATAATACCTATACAATTTATTAGTATTTAAATCCTTGGTTTATTCACTACTAACGAGTTACTAAATAGCTAAATCTACAACAATAAGAAGTCTTGAAATAATTCAAGATTGTAGGCATCAATTTGCTGAAAAAACAAATAGAAAGATCATAAATCAAGCATAATTATGATCAGATACAACTTTTCCTTCATAAGATAGTGGGAAAAGATTCTATTAACATAGATACTCCCATGAAAGTCCCAAGATGTAAGACACGTTGGTTGGGACGTGAAATTCATCGTCTCACTCATATTTACTCAGCTTTAAATAATATGTTTCTATTATTAAAATATGAAAACTTTAGTTGTTTATTTTTCAAAAACTGGGAATACAAGAAAAATCGCGAAGGAAATATCAAAAAAATTGAATTCTGATTTAGATGAAATTACAGAAATGAAAAAAAGAGGGTTTTTTGGGAAATGGATAAGCGGGGGAAGTGAATCTATGAAAGGTAAAACTTCTAAAATTACTTATAAAAAAGATCCAAAAAATTATGATTTAATAATCCTTGGAGGTCCTATTTGGGCATGGCATTTAATCCCTCCAATAAGGGCTTATCTCGAACAAAATAAAGAGAATATGAAAAAGCTAGCTTTTTTTGTAACGCTTCTTGGTAGTGAAGGAAGCAGCTTTGATGAAGTTGGAAAATATAAAAAATTAACTGCTTCAATGAGAGTTACTAACAAAAATATGAAAAATAGTAATTATGAAAAAGAACTTAATGCGTTTTGTAGTAAACTAAAACACTAAACTCCCTCACTACTATCGGTTGGCAGGTATTAATAAAATTTATACAAGAGATTTAAAAATAAAACACATTTTCCCACCCTTAAATATCCCATGATATAAGACAGTTCGGTTGGCAAGTGTGTACAAGATTTATACCAGATATTTAAAAACAAAACTTACTCTCCACCCCTAAATCTGGCACTTCCTCCTGACGAACCGGTTGGGGCGTTAGGGACTTTTGGGGATTTTAAGGGCGTACTTTTTACCTCTTTTTGTTTCTAAGGTGATGGCACTTCAGAAGCCTAATTCTGTAAGGAACAAAATGAAGAATAGTTTAATTAATAACCCTGCTTTAGAAAGAAAGGTCTTAGAACTGGTAAATGGATTTATAGAGCGTGGAGGTACCAATAGATGTTATGAGTACCAAAACACTTGGAATGGATGATGCCCAAGCAAGAGAAATGGCTGGTCAAGGATTTCTAATGATTTCTGGGTATAAACCATCTGAATAAGTCCTCTGCCCCCTCTATAATTTAGCCTTGTTAAGTCCTTCTTTCTCGTAGAGAAAAAACCGAGATTTGCGTAGCAAATCGGAGGAGTAGCGATTGTTCTTCTTGGATAGGAAAGACGTGTGTGTAGTAAACTTAATAAATGATAAAATGTTTTTTAATTTTATGAGATTGTATTTATCAGGTGGAGGAAGCGGAGAAGACACCGCAGAATTAGATAGAAAGTTTGCTTCTGCTATTAGTAAATCTAAACCACTTTTGTATATTCCTATTGCTATGGATGAAAAAAGACATTCTTATCCCGAATGTTTTGAATGGTTAAAGAAAACATTCAATCCATTAGGAATAGACAAAATTGAAATGTGGACGGAAAAAGATTTAAGAGAGAATAGAGAAGCAGAATTAGAAAAATTTAGCGGAGTTTATGTAGGTGGGGGAAATACATTTTATCTTCTAAAAGAATTAAAAGATTCTGGATTTTTACCGAAATTAGAAAGGCTTATAAAAAAAGATGTTCCATTTTATGGTGGAAGTGCAGGGGCTTTAATTTGTGCTAGAACGATAATTCCTGCACTAGCAATAGACCCTAATGATGTTAAATTAAAAGATTTTGACACTATGAATTTTGTTAGGGGCTACGATTTATGGGTTCATTATGAGCCGACACAAAATAAAAAAATCCAGAATTATAAAGAAAAGCATAATCTAAACTTAATCGCTTTGCCAGAAAATACAGGAATTTTTGTAACAGAAAAAGCTATTGAAGTTGTTGGTCCTGGCTTTGCATATTTACCAAACAAAAAAATGAAAGAAGTTAAGCCAGGACATAAAATTTAATTCTTTTAGCACACGTCTTTTTTTGGGTTTATTAATTACAATCGCTATTGGATTTAACATCTGGGATAAAATAAGTTTTTCCACCCCTAAATATCCCATGATATAAGACAGTTCGGTTGGGGCGTCTTGAAACAGCGTCGCTGTTTTATTATTTTTAGTTTTTTGTCGTTGGTAAAATTATTTATTTTTAGGCTTTATAAAATTCGGGGCGTTGTACTTGATTAAAGTAAATGCAATAGATTTTAATTATTTGATTAAATTTATAAAGTAAATAGCGTTACAGAATATATGAAAAAGGTGATGCTTTTATTTGTGTTCTTATTTTGTATAAATTTTGTTTTTGCACTTTCTCCAAATGTGTCAATTGATTATCCCCTGGAATATGCAGCACATACTAGTATCGATTCAATAAATTATACTGTTGTTGATGATATTAGTGCTAGCTCTTGTTGGTATACAATTGATGATGGTATCACTAATTCCTCCGCAGTTGTTGCCGGAACTAATTTTACAAGCGTAAGTCTAAATCCTGGAAGATATAACCTTACAGTATATTGTAATGATAGTTTAAGTAATATTGGAAATGATAACTTAGGTTTTGTTGTGGGGAATTTCAATGATTCATAGGAAATAAATAAAATATTAGCCAGCGATGGAGAAGCAAGTGATCAGTTTGGTGTTTCTGTTTCTATCTCTGGTGATTATGCAATTGTAGGAGCAAGTAGTGAAGATACTAGGGCAGGTGACGCTGGTGCGGCTTATATTTTCAAAAAGAATTCAACAGGACAATTCGAAGAAGTAAATAAACTAATGGCAAGTGATGGAGGTTCAAGTAATTATTTTGGGTTTTCTGTTTCTATCTTTGGTGATTATGCGATTATAGGATCATATGGGGAAGATGCTATGGCAGTGGATGCTGGTGCTGCTTATGTTTTCAAAAAAAATTCAACAGGACAATTCGAAGAAGTAAATAAACTAATGGCAAGTGATGCGGATACAACTAGTTATTTTGGTTATTCTGTTTCTATCTCTGGTGATTATGCAATTGTAGGAGCAAATTATGACGATAGGGTATTAACTAATGCTGGAGCTGCTTATGTTTTCAAAAAGAATTCAACAGGACAATTCGAAGAAGTGAATAAACTAATGGTAAGCGATGCACAAGCAGAGGATAATTTCGGCAATTCTGTTTCTATCTCTGGTGATTATGCAATTGTAGGAGCTAGATATGAAGATGCTGGCGGGAGCGATGCTGGAGCTGCTTATGTTTTCAAAAAAAATTCAACAGGACAATTCGAAGAAGTAAATAAACTAATGGCAAGTGATGCACAATTAAGTGATCAGTTTGGTAATTCTGTATCTATTTCTGGTGATTATGCAATCGTAGGAGCTTATAGGGAAGATACTGGGGAAAGTTCTGCAGGTGCCGCTTATATTTTCGAAAAAAATTCAACAGGACAATATGAAGAAGTAAATAAACTAATGGCAAGTGATGCACAAGCAGGTGATTATTTTGGTGGTTTTGTTTCTATTTCTGGTGATTATGCAATTATAGGGGCATATTGGGAAGATGAGGGAGCAACAACTGCAGGCGCCGCTTATATTTTTAAAAAAAATCTAACTGGACAATATGAAGAACTAAATAAGATAATGGCAAGCGATGCACAAGAAGAGGACTTATTTGGTTATTCTGTATCTATTTCTGAAAACTATGCAGTTGTAGGAGCAAACTACGAAGATACGAAAGGAAGCACTTCTGGTTCGGCTTATATTTTCAATCTTACTGGCGAGGATATTATTCCTGATACAACTGTTCCTACCTGGTTAAATGCTTCTAATTGGACGGGGTATGCTAATGAGAGTGTGAAGATATTTTTGAATGCATCGGATGAGGGAGGTATTGCAAATTATAGTATTAATGATACTTCTAATTTTGAGATTAATTTAAGTAATTATCTTGTAAATACCACAGTACTTAGTGCAGGTGTTTATAATTTGAATATTACTGTTAATGACACAGTTGGCAATGAAGCTTATAGAGTTGTAGTTATTAATGTGTCTACAGTTCCTGTTGTTGAAACTGAAGAGGAAACTACTTCTTCAGGTGGTTCTGTGCCAATTATTCAAATGGGGAAAGTTAATGAAAAAATGTTTTCTGGAGAATTAAAATATGGATATAAGGGTAGTTTTGAAGTTAAAAATGAGAGTCATAGAATTTATCTTAGGGAAATTGATAGGGTAGAAGGGATTGCGAAATTTGATGTTTATTCTACATTACAAAAAGTTAAGGTTAAGGTTGGTGAAGAAAAGGAAATAGATTTAGATGATGATGGTGTTATGGATGTTGTTTTAAAATTAAATTCTATTGATGAAAAGAAGATTGCTGTTGATTTAGAATTGGGAGAAATTATTATTGAGGAAGAGAAGATTATTGAAGAGGATAAATCCAATGTTAATGATAATATTGAAGAGGTTATGGGTGAAGGAACATCTAGTTATTTGTATTATATTGCTGGATTGATTGTTGTTGTATTAGTTATAATTGTTCTTTTCTTATTTGGTAAAAAAGATAATAGTAGCAAATAATAGTAATATACACCCCTTCCCGTTTTTCTATTCCCGGTTGGGGCGGATTGTTTTATCGACGCTATTTTGTGATTCTTTAGGTGGTGGAAGGCGTAGAACCATCAGTTATACGAAATTGAGAAAAAGCTTTTATGCCAAACGTTTATAACTTTTGAGAGATATAATAATAGATGAAGATATTTAGTGAAAAAATATGGAAAAGGCACACTAATCCTTTAAGTGGCTGGACTCGGGTAATGGCTTTCTTCTTAATTCCAATATCAGTTTGGTTTCAAAATTGGTATTTTCTAATAGGGCTTTTAATATTTTTTGCTATCAACCCCATACTTTTTCCAGAACCAAAAAATAAAAATAATTGGATGAGTAAATCTATTTTAGGTGAAGAATTATGGACAAAAAAAGGTGTTTTTCAAAAAGATTTTCCCACAATCCTAAATCTCTTTAATGGACTTTTCTTTTTTGTTTTAATTTATGCAGCATACAATAATTTTTTAGAAATAACAATTTTTTCTACAATATTATCAAGTGTTTTCAAACTTTGGTATTTAGATAGGATGGTATTCTATTATGGTGGAAAATAGATAGAAAAAGAAATAATTACCCCCTTTCGGTTATTCTATTCCTGGTTGGCAGATATACATAAAATTTAATCATTTTCTCCACCCCTAATTCTGGCACTTTCTCCTGACGAACCGGTTGGGGCGTCTAGAAACATCGACGGGGACTGAAGTTTTTTAAGTTTTGTCGACGATAAAATATTTTTATTTTTTCGGGAATGAAGGTATATATTCTCCCCGGGTGTCGTGGTTTTAGACGGGACGTTGAACTCGGCGAGATAAGTTTTATATAATATGATACCATAAAGATGATATGGAAGTTTTGAGTAATGAGAATGAAAGAAAAAGAAGTAATTTACCCTTTCGGAGGAATTGTGAAGGTTATTTTTTTTACGATGGAAAGGTTGCATCTTTTTTAAATCTAGTAAATTATTATTAATAATTTATGTAAAGAATAAAGTTTATATAGATTAGTAATATATATTCTATATGAGAAAAGATTTTATTATCAAAGTTTTATTATCTTTTATAATTTTATCTATTGGATTTGTTAATGCTACTTGTAATGATTCAGATGGCGGTTTGAATTATAATATTCGAGGAGAGGTTTATGGACTTGAAATTGAAGATGTTTATGATACTTTTACTGATCATTGTGGTGTTATTTGTGGGCAGGATGAAAGTCTTACGTGTGGAGAGGATGTCCTAGCTGAATATAGTTGTAATGAAAATGGCTTTGTTGAAAAGGTCCTATATCAATGCCCAGATGGATGTGATTATGGAGCGTGTGGTGAAGCTGACGAATATAATATAACTCAAGAAGATGGAACAGTAGTAATGATGAGAAATGGAGTAGAAATTGGATCTACCGCTTTTATGATGATAGGATATTGCGTAGGAGAAATACCTTGTAGTGTGTTTACATCAAAAATTGAATGTGATTATGCAGTTGATTCAATTACAAATTTAGAGAAAGAAAAGGACTTAGGAACCTTTTTTTCTAGATATGGATTATGTCAATGGGATGGACAATCTCAAAAATGCGTTGGGAAAACTTCTTGTATGTCATTAAATGCTCTAACTGAAGATCCAACAGAATATAACGGTGAAGAAATTGAAAGTTTATGTAATAAATATAGAGAAAATTATGATTGTGAATGGGAAACTATAAGAGCGAAGACTTTTTATGAGAAAGTCATAAATTTCTTTAAAGAATTATTTAGTTTTTTTAATAAATAAAAGCTGTGTTAAGAAAGAGTAATTTTACGTTTAGATAAATGAGACCCATTTCTCCACCCCTAAATCCGGCACTTCCTCCTGACGAACCGGTTGGGGCGCTTCTATTCTTTTACCGACGCTGTTTTGTGATTTTATAAGAAGTTGACAGGGCGTTGAACTTTCTTCAGTTTTAGACACATATTTAAATTCAAACTACATTTAATTATTATGACATTTGACTTTTATTCATTAATAATTTATCCAGACATAAAGTTAGGTGGAATAAATTCTTTCAGAAAAAAACATGATCCTCTTGTTGATGTAATTGGCCCACATATTAGCCTTATTTTTCCAGTTAAAGTTCCTGCAGACATTAAAGAAATTAACTTAATCTCACAAATAGAAGAAATCACCTGTTCTTGGAAAAAGTTTGATATAGAAATTAAAGATTTAGAATTGGCATGGGATAATTGGCTTTTTTTATTAATAAAGAGGGGTAATTTAGATATAATCAAATTGCATGATCAATTATATTCTGGAGAGATGACCCCCTTCTGGAGAAAAGATATTAATTTTATACCTCATGTGGCGATTGGTTCTTTCACTAAATCGGGGGAGAACTATGACTTAAAAGACCCGAAAAAACTTGAATTAGATAAGGAAGGTTACACTACTGCATTAAATGAAGCTAAAAAAATAGATTTGGGTTACAGCTGTACCGTAGATAGGCTATCCCTTGTGAAGTTAAATTCAGAGCTAAAGGATTGCAGGCTGGTAAAAGAGTTCTTATTAAAGTAAACAAATAATCAGGGCGTTGAACCATTAGTACGCTTCCGGTTGGGGCGTTTGACTAGTATGGCATTTTTTATTGAGAAACATTTTTAAATTGGATTGATTTTACTTCTTAATGGAAGAAATTGCAATAATTGCGGATTTTAAGGGGAGTGGTTTTGGATTTGCTAAAAAGATTTATGAATATATTTTAAAAATTGGAGAGGGAAAAATTTCTGTCGATTTGGTTAATATAGAAAAAGCAGTATTTAAGGACGGAGAGTTTAAAATAAAAATCGCGAATAATGTGAGAAGGAAAAGATGTTTTATAGTATATGATTCTAATAAATCTCCATCTGAATGGTTTACAGAATTGGTATTTCTTCTTGAGGCAATACGTTTTTCGTCTCCCGATGAAATTAATTTAGTTTTGCCTTATACAAGATTTTCTAGACAAGACAGGAAAGATTCATCTAGGGTTAGTGTAAATGCGAAAGCTCTTGCAGACGTTATTTCTCTATATGCAGACAGTGGAATGACTTGTGATTTGCATAGTGGTCAGATTCAAGAATTTTTTAGTATACCCTTTGATAGTCTTTTTTCCTTCCCAGTTTTAATAAAATATTTGAAAGAAAAGCATCCGGAGATTCTTGAGGATTTAGTTATTGTTTCCCCAGATTTGGGAGGAGGAAAGAGGGTCGAGTCTTTATCAAAAAGATTGAGAAAACAAGGTTTTAATGTGAATGTTGCTTTTGGACATAAAACTCGAGAGAAAGATAATGAAGTCGCAAATATTATTATAATTGGTGAAGTGAGCGGAAAGAATTGTTTAGTTGTGGATGATATAATTGATACGGGGAATACTATGATTAAGACTGGAGAAATATTGATTAAAAATGGTGCAAAAAAAGTATTTGCCTACGGAACACATGGGCTTTTTACGGAAGGGTTTGATAAATTTAAAGTTTTTGATAAAATTATTGTGAGTGATAGTTTATTTATAGCTAATGCTCCAGATAATTTAGAAGTAGTTTCACTTGTAGAATTGTTTGGTGAAGCTATCTATAGAACGGTAATCGGACAAAGCCTGAGTGTTTTATTTAATTAGTTTTTCCATCAGAAATATTTACACCTTCTTTAATTACCAATAGAGCCCCATTTAGTTTTATAATTTCTGATTGGGGAAGATCGTTTTATCGACGCTGTTTTTTATTTTCTCAGGATAGCGTTAGGACATAGAATCCAAGAACATAAATTTATAATATCTGAATATTATTAATGAACATGGAAAAGAAAATATATCTATTGACAAAGAATAAAGGTAAATTATTGGCAGCCAAAAAAATTTTTGATAAATTTGGCATAAAAATTGGTTCCATAGATAGGGACTTCCCAGAAATACAAGAATCATCAAGTATTGAAATTGCAAAATTTTCCACAAAGGCCGTCTCTAAAGAATTTAATGTTACTGTTTTGCGAGAAGATCATGGATTATACATAGAGGCATTACAATATTTTCCAGGTCCCTTTACCGCATTTTTCGACAAAAATATGGACGTAAATATATTGCTAAAGCTTTTAGAAAATTTTGATAATAGAAATGCCGAAATGGAATTAGCAGCAAGTTTAACAATACCAGAAAAAGGGACTTTCGAATCTATTTATAGAGTCCCTTTGAAAATATCAAAACAAATACAGGGCAAAAAAGGAAATTGGAATAAGGTATTAAAATTAAGAGACGAAAGTAAAACTTTTTCCGAATCAACAGAAAAAGATAATGTGGATACCTGGACTGAGAATTATAAAAAACTAGCAAAAAAATTCTTAGGAATTTATAATTCTATTTAAAAATAAAATTCTAATAGTTACTAGAAAACTCTCTCATTACTATCGGTTGGGGCTTAAAGTAATAAAATTTACTGCATTAAGCAATAATATAACCTCCGTTCGGTTATTCCTTTTAAACATTTTTTATTAATAATTAAGTTTATTTCTAAGGAAAAATCCAATTATTTAATGCATTCGCAAAAGCATGAAGTTCTTTGAAGTTATTGTTAATATCTTTTTCTTTTTTAGCTTCATTTTTTGTTTTGTAAAAACTTATTTTTCCTTTCGTTACCATTTTAGTGTCTTCTTTTCCATTCCAATAATTTGTGACAGGAAAATCTTTTTCTTTTAACTCACGATTCCATGTTAAATCAACTTTTATCCATTTACCATTTAAACTTACCTCTAAAAGATGATGTACACTCTTTGTACCACTTTTTAGAATCTTTATAATTTTAGGAGGAATTGGTAGATCTTTCCAATCAAAAACGGTATATATCTTTCTTACTTTAAATCCTTCTTCTTCAAATAATTGTTTTAACATTTCTGTTTTGTGTCTACAATCACCATCTTCTATTTCATAATCAATTTCATCTAACACAAATGTCCTAACTTTATATGGCAAATGATATAAGATACTTGCTTTATGTTTCAATATATAACTTTTATTTAAATGATTCATTGAATTTAAAATTGTAATTTTGAATTTTCCTTTCTCCTTATTTAGAATATTTACAGAAGTGTTGCCAGTACCTATTGAATGTCTTCGTACCAGCCTCCCACCTTCTTCTCTATTACCAGTTGAAATTGCTAAAAAATTAACTATTACTCCTCCATGTGCTACAACAAGTATATTTCTTTTCTCTTTCTCAAGTTCTTTATAGAATTCTCAAGTTCTTTGTATAAAATCTTCTTTAGATTCTAATGAATATTGATATTCTTTAATTCGGTCATCAATTATTATTCCTTTGTTATGAAATTTGTTTATTATATTTGCAGTTTGTTTCGCTCTCTTTAATGGACTTGAGTAGATTATATCAAACTTTTCACCTTTTAGTCTTTCTGCGACTTTTCTTGCTTGTGTTTTCCCAGTATAAGTTAATGAAGTATCTGTCCATTTATTCTGATTTCCTTGACATATTCTTATTTTATTTGCTATAGATTGTCCATGCCTAACAAGAAAAACTTTCATAACTTAAAAAAGAAAATAAATTATAAAAAACTTTGTAAGACCTTTAACTATTTAGGCGATCCTCAATTAGAAGGTTCATCCATCAAATTAGCACTTCATTCGGTCCAAACGGTTGGAGGGATTATCTTATCGACGCTGTTTTAATATCTTTTAAAAAGTTCCGAATATGTTAGATAAATTTAAAAACTACCAAATGTTTGAATAAAAATGGTAAGTAAACAAAGTTTATACATAAGGAATACTTTTATTAGTTTGGATTTTATTGATTCGTTCTGTGCAGCATAGTATTTGAATTCCTTAGGGAACATTTATGCAAAACCTACTAAATTTACATCTATTAACATGATTTCTATTAATGATTTTACAAAAAGCTTTGAAAGAGACAATTTATTCGAAAGTATTAACTTGGTAATTCATCCTAACAAACGAATTGCGCTAGTTGGTAAGAATGGCTCTGGAAAGACCACTCTCTTAAGATGCCTGGTTGGTCAAGAAGAATTTATTGGAAGAATAGTTTCCGATGATATAAAAATAAGTATAATGGAACAGGAAAATAATTTTGAAAATTTAAATAAAACTTTTAGCGATTATATAAAAGATAAGAAAGAAAAGCTTACCAAAAGAAAAGAAAAATTAGAGGAAAAGATGGGAAGCTTAGAGATTTGTAATGATGGGGATAAATTTAATGCGTTAATGGATCAGTATAATCTTCTTTTGACAGGTGGTTCTTTTGAACTTGAAGATGCAAAACTTATAGATATTTTAGGCAAGCTTGGAATAGATGAAATTATCCTTAGTCAAAAAATATCTGAATTAAGTGGAGGGCAAAAGATAAAATTACGTCTTGCGGAATGTCTTGCTAAGGAAGCTGATTTTTATTTGCTTGATGAGCCAACAAATCACCTGGATTTAGAAACATCTGAATGGCTGGGAAAATACATACAAAATAACATACAGTCATTAATTGTTATTTCTCATGATAGATATTTCTTGAATAAAGTAATCGATGAGGTTTGGAAAATTGAAGATAAGCAAATAAAAAAATATTTTGGAAGTTATGATAGATATGAAGAAGAAGAATTTAAACATCTTGAATTACTTAGAAAAAATTTTAAAGATGCGACTAAAAAAAAGCAAAAGTTACTTGAATCTGCTGAGAAGAATCGACACTGGGCATCACTTGCCGGAAGTAAGAGACTGAAATGTTTAGCTGATAGGTTAGAAAAGGAGGCGAATGAGATAGAGATTGGAACAAATCCTAAAGATTTGGTAATCGATATAAAAATGGACTTCGCAAACAAGAAGTTGCACAAATGCGAAATATTTAGACTCACTGATTTTGGCAAAAAATTCTCAAACAATATACTTTTCGAAAGTGTTAATCAAGAAATCGACCAGGGCGAAAGAATTGCAATCATTGGCGGGAATGGAGCGGGAAAAACCACTTTGTTAAAAATTCTAATGGGAGTTGAGGAAATGACAGATGGAACTATGTACAAAAGACAGTATTTGAAGATAGGTTATTTTGACCAGGAACTAGAAGGTGTTGACAATAATAAAACAGTAATGGAACTTTTAGAAAATGAGATTAGAAAGAAAAAGGAGATTTTGATTTCTGCTCTTTCTAAATTTAGCTTTGATAAAAAGTTCCTTTCTCAAAAAATTGGGAAGCTATCTGGTGGGGAAAAAGGAAGACTTAACTTACTTCGAATAACGATGGAAGATAACGAAGTCTTATTTTTAGATGAGCCAACAAATAACTTAGATATTCATCTTAAAGATTCCTTGGAAAAGGCGATAAATAAATTTCATGGCACCGTTGTGATTGTTTCTCATGATCGACATTTTATGGATAGTGTGGCTACGAGAATCCTTGAAATTAAAGATAAAAAGATAAAAAGCTACAAGGGAAATTATTCTGATTATGTTGATTCGAGATAAAAGAAGATATTTGTTTAATATTTGTTTATATATTTGAGAAACGATTTTGTTGCAAAACAAAAAATATCTAAAATTCTCTTCCTTAACTAAAATCTAATTCAATTCTTTGTTAATCAACTTGTGCGCGGCGTTGATTTTTAAGAACCGGTCGTGATCTCCTGTGGACATATCTGGATGATATTTTCTTGCGAGTTTCTTGTAACTTTTACTGATAACTTCAAAATCAGTTTCTGTTGGGCTAACTTCTAATAATTCTCTTGCTTCTGTTAGTTGGTCAGATAAATCATCATCTTCAGAGAACTCTCGACTAAATTGGTCTTTTGTAATTTCTCCGGATAATAATTTCTCAACTTCTAGTGTCAGAACTTTGTTGATAACGTAAAGGTTTTCAATAAATCTTGGCATAAGTGAATAAGTATATTTTAAGTTACGACCATTATAATACCATGAGACCAAAGCTGGAGCTTTCTTTTGTGGAATATTTTCTATATTTAAATCTACATAATCACGTTCAACGCCTAGTTGCTTTAATATACTTATGATCTTATTCTGAAGCTGGACCGCTCTACGACCAAACGAATTTGTGATGCTTGGTTCTTCAATTTCGTTACCTTTTATTTTTAACATGATAACATATCTCATTTTGGGTTTTTAAGCTTGGGTATGTCAATGATTTTTGTAATGGACACTAACAGAAGCCTTAAAAGATACTTTTAAGAAAAGAACATATGGTAGAAGAAAAAAACAAAGAGCCAACACAACAGGAACTTATTGAAAGGCTACAGCGAATGCAGGCTGAATTTGAAAATTTTCGTAAAAGAACCGAGAAAGAGAATACTAATATTCTAGCAAGTGCAAATGCAAACCTTGTATTACAGTTACTTGATGTCTTAGATAATTTTGAATTATCTTTTAAGCATAGTAAAGATCAAGGAGTGAAGTTAATCTACAACCAATTTGCTAAAGTCTTAGAAAAAAACGGACTTAAATATATTAATACTACAGGCACTTTTAACCCAAATGTTCATGAAGCAATAATTCAAGTTCCTGGTAAAAAGGATGGAGAAATTATTGAGGAGATTCAGAAAGGATATTCACTAAACGATAAGCTTTTAAGAGCATCAAAAGTTAAAATTGTGAAGGGAACACAATGAGTAAAATAATTGGAATTGATTTAGGTACTACTTTTTCCGCAGTTAGCGTTATGGAAGGTGGTGTCCCAAAAATAATTAAGAATACAGAAGGATACAATACTACTCCTAGCGTAGTCTCAATCGAAGAAAACAAAATTGTTATTGGTGATGTAGCAAAGAGAGGAGCAATTGCAAATCCAAAGGGGACAATTAGAAGTATTAAGAGACTGATGGGTACTAAAAAGATAACTAAAGTTGGTGAAAAAGAATATTCTCCAGAACAAATTTCAGCTATGATTCTAAAAAAATTAAAAAAGGATGCTGAAGAATATTTGGGCCATGAAGTAACTGACGCTGTAATTACAGTCCCTGCTTATTTCGGAGACGCACAAAGAAATGCAACAAAAGATGCAGGTGTTATTGCTGGCCTAAACGTTAAAAGAATTATAAACGAACCAACAGCAGCTGCTTTAGCCTACGGCCTTGAAGAAGAACATGATCATACTATTCTGGTTTTTGACTTTGGTGGTGGAACTTTTGATGTTTCTATTCTAGAATTGGGTGGTGGGGTTTTTGAGGTTAAATCAACAAGTGGAGACAATTACCTTGGTGGTGATGATATTGATAACGCTTTAATTGATTACATTATTGAGGAATTCAAGAAAGAAAATGATATTGATTTATCTTCTGATCTAGTTGTATTACAAAGACTGCGAGAAGCTGCAGAGAATGCTAAAATTGAACTAAGTTCTTCAGAAAAGACAAAGATTACTATTCCTTATATTATTACAAATGATGATGGTGCAAAACACTTAGATATTGAGCTAACTAGAGAAAAATTTGAAGAAGTTTGTGCTCCAATTTTTGAAAGATTAAGAGCTCCAATTACACAAGCAATCAAAGATGCTAAATCATCTAAAATTGACAAAGTAATTTTAGTCGGTGGAAGTACTAGAACTCCTAAGGTTCAAGAAATTGTTGAAGAAATGACAGGTATAGCTCCTGACCATTCTGTAAATCCAGATGAAGCTGTTTCTTTAGGTGCTGTAATTCAAGGTGCAATTATTAGCGGTGATATTAAGGATGTTTTACTTCTTGATGTAACATCATTAACACTTGGAATCGAAGTTGATGGTGGTCTAAAGTCAACATTAATTGACAGAAACACTACAATCCCAACAAAGAAGAGCGATATATTTACAACAACAGCCGATTATCAAGAGATAGTTACAATTAATGTTTTACAGGGAGAGAGAGAATTCGCTGTCGATAATCAATCTTTAGGAACATTTGAATTAACCGGAGTCTTGCCAGTACCACGAGGAATACCAAAAGTTGAAGTAACTTTCGATATTGATACTAATGGTATAGTTAATGTTTCTGCTAAAGACCTTGGAACAGGGAAAGAACAAAAAATTACTGTAACGGGTGGATCATTATCTGAGGAACAAATTGAAAAGATGATTAAAGATTCTAAGGATCATAAGGCTGAAGATGAAGCAAAAAGAGATTTTATATTGGCAAAAAACGAGGCTGAGGTAATCATTCATTCAACTTTAAAGATGATCACAGAGTATAAAGATAAAATTGATACTGCAACAATCACTAAAGTTGAAGACGCAATGGGGTTATTGGTTAAAGCTATTGAATCTGGTAAGACAAAAAAGATTCACGACGAAATTGATTATTTTAAGAATGCTTCTGAAGAGGTTGGAATTAAGATTTATGAGAATGCAGATAAAGCAGAAGAAGATAAGAAGTAGTGTTCTCTCTAACATCTCTATCTATCAAATCAACACATCGTCCAATCCAAACGATTTGCGCTGTTCGCTTTGGATATAACTTCGGCATAGAAGTTTTTTAACCAAAAACATATAAACTCTTATTCTTTGGTTAAACTATGGCATCAGTAGCTCCAGGAGCACAAAAAAGAAGAATTAATTATAATATCGATGGTAAAATTTATGATGCATTTATTAAAAGCTGCAGTAGAAAAGGATTCGCTCCACAGGTTTTAATCGAAAGATTTATGGCTAAGTATAATGAAACTGGACAAATTTGATTTTTCATTTTATAAAAAACTCTTTTATGTTTCCTAAATAAATCTTCTAAATAATTAAATTAGAAAGTGAAAAAGATTATTAAATTTTTTAACTATTTATCTTTTTACAGACGGAAATGGTAGATTTTTAAGATTATTAGTTAGCTTTGAAGTAACATTGGAATCATAATCACGGCTTAGATATTAAAACGACATAAATATATACCCAGATAAGTCATGCTTCAATTAAGAACATAAAAATCCACTTGATAGCTTATAGTCAGTTTGTATAAATCTATAAATCTAGCTCTTCGTTCAACGAAGGGATATGGCATTCAAATCCTTTAGCTTTCAAAACTTTTTCTAATGCTATCTGTTGCTCTTCGTCTCCATGTATTAGGAATACCTTCGGTCTTTCTTTGAAATTATTTAACCATTCTAATAATCCATCTTTGTCTGCATGTGCAGAGAAACCTTCTTCTGACTCTATCCTAGCGTTAACTTTTATTTCTTTTCCCAATAGATTTATCGATTTTGCTCCCGACTGTATGAATCTTCCTAGCGTTCCTTTTACTTGATAGCCAACGAATAATAAGGTATTATTTTCATCCTCGATATTATTAAAGATATGGTGTTTTATCCTGCCACCTGTACACATACCGCTCCCTGCAAGGACTATGCAAGGAGTTTTAATGCTGTTTATCGCGATGGAAGCTGCTCTGCCTTTTGTTATTTCTAATTCTGGGAAGTTAAAAACATCATCCGTTTCTTTAAGCTCTGATTTTATTTTTTCATTAAAATATATGGTAAATTTTTTGAATACCTCTGTTGTACGTGTAGCCATTGGAGAATCTAGAAAAACTGGCATTTTAGGAATTATTCCATCCGTCATTAGCTCTCTAATATAATATAATATCTCTTGCGTTCTTTCTATCGCAAAAACAGGTATCATTAATTTCCCGCTCTTAGCATGTGTTTCATTAATTATTTCTGATAATTTTTTTCGTCTTCCATCTAAATTTTGATGTAACCGATCCCCGTAGGTGGATTCCATAAAAACATAATCTGCATCAGTTATTGGCTCTATGGTTTTCATAAGTATTGAATGTGACTGCCCTAGGTCTCCAGAGAAAACCACCGTCTTTTTTTTGCTTCCATCATTTACAAATATCTGCACTGAGGATGATCCCAAGATATGTCCTGCATCATAAAATTTTGCTGATATATTCTCTGTCACTTTAATTAATTCATCATATTTCACAATAACAAATAGCTTCATCGTTTTTGTTACATCGTCCATATTGTAGGTAGGTTTTATTTGTGGTAAATTTTCTCTTGATCTTCTTTTGTTCTCATTTTCTGCGTTTTCTACTGCAATTTTTGCAGAGTCTGCCATTACTATAAATGCTAATTCTTTAGTTGCATCTGTCGCGTAGATTTTTCCATTAAATCCAGAGTTTATTAAACGGGGAATTCTGCCACAGTGATCTAAATGTGCGTGGGTTAATAATAATGCATCATATTCCTTTGGATCAAAAGCGAAATTCTCATAGTTTAATTTTTCTAATTCTTCATCGCCTTGGAACATGCCACAATCTACTAATACTTTTTCACCTATGATTGAGACACTAAAGCAAGAACCCGTTACCTCTTTTGCTGCTCCTAAAATTTTTATTTCCATATTATGTAATAATGAATAGAACTTATTCTTTTAATAGTTTATGATGATAAATTGGTGATATTTTTCTAGAGAATATTGAGATTGGTAGAATTTGTCAAGATTGATGATGAAGAATATCGAATTATTTATGACACTTTTCAATAAAGTTGAGGTTCATAAAAAAATTATATCGAGATCATTAGCAGAGATTTTAAAGAAATCAAAAGAGAAGATAAAAAAAGAATATATGTAAGTAAATTTAGAGATAAACATTAAACAATTTAAGAATGCGTCAAGTTTTTACGACAAATTCAATAAAAGATTTTTTAAAAGAATAAACCTTAAAATGAATTCACTGGGAATATTCAATCAGATTTTATATTGCGAAATTATAAGGGACTTCCAATATTACTGGAATTATTTTAAATTTTCATTAGTAAAAGAACTTATTTAATTTATACTCCCACAAAATATAATAGAGTGAATCGTTTGAAAGAAATTTTTGTAAATCCTTAACTTCTTTTTTTGCTAAATATTTTGTATCTAAAGAATCTAATGAGTACAATAATTTATCTTTATCTCCTGCTTTCATGTTTAATTTCTTTATCTATTCTGAGAGCAACGTCGTTATCAAGATATTATGTCCATATTTAATGATATTTATTTTTATGTAAAAGAAGTGACAAAGATATATCTAAAGGTTTCATAATATATCCACTAGTGAGTATATACTTTGATATATTCCCAATTGATAATATCTATATATTAGATTTTATAAACTATTATATGAAAAAGATTTTAATTTATGGGGCCGGAGCAATCGGTCGAGGATTCTTAGCACCTACATTTAATAGACTTGGATATGAGATATTTTTCGTCGATAAAAGTCCAGAAGTTATTAATGAACTTCGAAAAAGAAGCTCTTACAAGACCGCTTTCTCAAAACATGATTCTTATGATTTAGTTGAGGTTAACTATTCTGGAGCTTTCTTCCCAGGTGAAGAAGTTTCAATTATCGAAAATATGGATTTTGTTTTCTCTTGCGTTGGACCAAAAAATATCCAGGGTCCTTTAAATCAGAGTTTAAGAAATGTTCCGGCGATAATTTCTTTTGAAAATGAGATTGAATCCGTTGGTAACCTTAAAAATTTGACTGGAAATGAAAATTGTTATTTCGGAATCCCGGATGTTATTACGTCTAATGATGCTCCAAATCATTTAAAAAAAATAGATCCATTATGCTTAGTAACTGAGAATGGAGAATTTGCAATTGAAAAGGGAAAGTTTCAAATGCCTTCAGAAATTCCAGTTTATGAAAAAGAGGATTTGGTAAAATATTGGAATTGTAAATTTTACCTACATAACACTCCTCACGCAACCGCAGCATTTTTAGGGAAACTATTTGGAGTGACCTATTTACATGAAGCGATGGCGATTCCAATAATCGAAAAGGTTGTTCGCCAGACAATGGAGGCAACCAAAGAGGCTATGAAAATTAAAGGGATGGCTAAATCTGAGTTTATAGATATTTATGCGCAAAAAGAACTTGGTCGATTTAAAGACAAATTTTTATTTGATCCAGTTGCTAGAGTTGGGAGGGAGCCATTAAGGAAGCTTCGGAATCATGATCGGTTAATTCAGTCAGCTAAGTTTATCGAGAATACAAATCAGAATGCTAATGGAGCCTATTTAACAATCAAGGCTGCAGTTTATGATGCGATTATGAATCCAGTTGAGAAGTGTGATATTTCTCCAGATGAAATGAATGAGATGACAATCTTGAATAGAATCTCTGGATTAAATGAGAATGATAAAATTTTTCAAGAGATCACTCAAAATAATATCTTTCAGATGTTATTTAAATCACTGGTTCCTAAACAAATAATTGTTAATAAAATTTAACATTAAACACTCTGACATCCAAGGATCATCAATACTCGTGAAAGAAATAGTCAAAAAATCAAAAAAATAAAATGGTAAATAAAAACTTTTTAAAAATGGCAGAAAGACAAAAAAATTCTAGCTTGTCTAATGAAAGAATTGTAACTTCTATTAAGAATACTAATTCCCCAGACCTTCCAACAGAAAGTTTTATTATGAGTTATGATGGAATCCATGGAAATTATTTTCAAGAATTGATTGCTAAATTAAATAAAGTTTATTCAGGGACAGGAGCAGAAATCCCAGCGGGAACTTCTGGAGAAGTTAAAAAGATGTATTCGATTAAAAGGATGGCGTTAGTTTCTACAATTGCAAATAATCCAAGTTTGCAGAGTCAAAGACTTTATCCAATTACACCGATACAGCATGAATTGTTACTTAAGGTTGGTAAACTTCCAGATTCTAATAAATCTTTTTATGAAGATTTTTATTGGGAAGATTTAGCATTGTTATTGTATGATACAACTGGGAATAATTCTCAAGAAGCACAAGCATTGAAAGAAAGTATAATTCAACATAGAACTGATTTAGGTTTAAGCCAGAGTGATTTAGAAAGTAGATTAGTTATTGTCAATGCAGGTGGAGAGGTTGATTTAAGTATGCCTCACAAAGTAAAGCCAATTATAATCCCAGGAATTACTCAGGTCTATATTCATGAAGTTTTAGATAAAACTGGAGAAAATCATAAGTTTGAATATGGTCTTGATAGAGGACTTCCTACTGTTAGCAAAATTGGGAATGGATCAAGAACTCTTTATATGCCAAATGAAACTTGTGATGTTGGTTTGCGTGTGTTGTGTCGTTTTGGGGATTCCGATTTGTACGCTTGGAAAACTCATCTTGATAATTTTATCTCTGATGGTCGAGTAACATTTGCTCCGCAGGTACAAATATCAAAAAAATAAAATGGTAAATACAAATCTCTTAAGGATTGCAGAAAAATAGAAAAATTCTGGATTCCCTAGTTAAAAAACTGTAATTCATCCAAAATATAAAAGCCCTATTATGATTCAAAATACTAATTCCCCAGACCTTCCAATAGAAAACCCTATTATCAGATATGATGGGATTCATGGAAATTATTTTCAAGAGCTTGCCGGCCAAAGCAGGTGCGATTAAAACTATTTTATATTTAATTGAATATACTAAATTAAAACATTCTTCCAATCATGTATATTCTTATAAAATAATAATAATATGTTTTCTTATGGGAGCTCTTGAAATATATTTAAAGGAAATAAATAGATATCCATTATTAAGCGAAGATGATGAAAGGATGATCGATGAAGGTATAATTAATGGAAATGATAAATATAGAGAAATGTTAGTAGTTTCTAATTTAAGATTTGTTGTTCATATAGCAAGAAAATATCAAGACAGAGGACAGCTACTTTTAGATTTAATTCAAGATGGGAGTCTTGGGTTGATGAAAGCTGCAGAGACATACGATCCTCTAAAAGGATATAAATTTCTTACACATTCTGTATTTGGAATAAAAGGATATATTCTTGAGGGGATATATGAAAAATCTAAAATAATAAGATTGCCAAAAGATACTAGTGTGATCGCAGATAAAGTTTCTTCAATGAAGGCGGATGGACATTCTATAGAAGAAATCTCTTATATAACTGGTAAAAATAAAAAATCTATTGAATATTTAATTTATATTAGTACGCGACATCTTCCTTTTGATAAAAGACAACGAGATGAAGGGCTTGCTCCTTCTGGTTTAGTTCAAGATTCTAGATATTTTGCAGAA
>CAZEYD010000008.1:0-28705 GCA_964516745.1 Candidatus Woesearchaeota archaeon | reverse complement strand
AAATTATTAAAAACATGTCCTCTCCACATGACAAAAAGATAATATGCGCGAGCCGTCCCCATGGTCTTCGTGGCATATCAGCGCGATGTCGGGTTTTTGTTAATCTTGTCGGTATACTTGTAAGTGATGGAAAAAATCAAAATCATATACGAGCCAATTCAAATATAACTCCATAAAGTAGGTTACGCCCCAACCGCCGACCAGACGCTTTGTGCATCCTCAGGGGACAAGTTCTTTTTTAATTATAATTTTTATTTCGCTCAATTTGTCGTTGCTGATTAGACTTTTTAAGTATTGTCGAGATGGAGTGGATGGGTCTTAAAAAGAACAGAACGGGTATTCTGTTTCTTAAGTTAAAGAATAATCGCCCTTCAGAATCTTCTCTGGATATACAATCAACCCTTTTCCTTTCTTAATATCAAATTCAACAATTCTTCTTTTAATATTAACCCCTCTAAGCTTCAAGATTTCCAACGCCCTCTTCCTCACACCATTCTTCTGAAAAACGTTATACAATATAACAATCCCATCACTCAGAAACGAGACAGCCTCACCACTCTCAAAGTAAGTAGTTCCAACATGCGTTGGATTAGAAACTTCCCTAATTAAAAACGACGTAATCTTATTAGATTCTAAATATCTAAACAATTGTTCCATATAAATTCTAAACCTAGAGCTCTCTCCAGAGAATGCACTAGAAATACTAGATAGAGAATCGATTAAAACGACGTCTGGATGATATTCTTTTGGGATTAAAATGGGCTGGACATCAATTAGTAATTCTTTTTTCGCCTCACTCAACAAAGCCTCAACACTTCTTGCGATATCCAAAGCATTAAATCTTCTCAAATACAGATTACCGTTCTTCTCATGTTTCTCTGCATCCACACCAAAGCTCTTCAAATGCATTCTCAACCTATCTTCAGGCTCTTCAAAACTCATGTATAATACTTTTTTACCTTGAGCACATAATGATTTAATCAAACTCAGAGCCATGATTGTTTTCCCATTACCAGGTCCACCCTCAATCAAAACAGAACTACCAGTCGGAATTCCCTCACCCAACAAAGAATCCATCCCAGGAATTCCTGTCTTCATAAATTCTTCTTTGATTACTTTTTTTACAACCTTCTTTGCCACCTTATTCTCCAATTTGGGGTCCACCGAGCGGTGTCCACTTCTAACTTTCGCTTTCACATATTTTTTCTTAACACTTCTCTTTTTTATTTTCATGTTATATATTATACAATATACATATTATTATATATATGTTTTCATTTTTTATCGATTGTCTTCTCAATAATTCCAAATAATTTTCTGAACCTTTTTCCTATAAAATGTTTAAAACAATATAATGTAATTGCTACGCCTACTCCTACTAAAATAAGTATTATTAATATAACATTAAATCTTGAATTAGAAAGTCCCTCAATATTATCAAATACGAAATGTCCTGTTACATTATTATTAGCAAACAAAAATACCGACGCTAACAATGATGTAAAAATCGCTGCAATAACAGTAGGTATTTTACCATGAGTCAAAAACGAATCAACTTTTTTCTTTTCTTTACCAGAAAAATTCTTATAACTTTCTGTATCCTTGTACTTCAAAGCCTGACCATATTTAGAAGCAATCTTTTGTTCCATTTTAACAACTTTAACTGCTAGCTTAACATCAAGTAATTCTTGTCTTTTCATTATTTTTTATTCTTCTCCATTTTCTCATATATTAATGGGACTTGCCTATCTATATCTCTAATTAATTCAGCCAGCTTTTTATTCTTTATGTGATAAATACTATCTGATATTGAATTCTTATTAAAATAATCATCTTGGTTTTTCATAAGTAATCCTTTTAGAGATTCTTTTCTTAATTCCAGATTCTTTAATTTTCTTTGTAAAAGAAATGATTTTATCATTCTTCTGAATATTAAAAATGTAAATAATAATCCCAAAAAGGTATAAAGTAAATATCTCCAGTTATTAATAAAAAAATTCTTTATGCTTCTAGACGCAACATCGTAAAAAACATTTAGAGTAGAAGATTTCGCTCTAATATCAATAATCTCATCATAAGCTTCATCCACCATATCATCAACCTTTTCATATCTCTCATTCATGATTTCATTCTCAATTTCAACAATCATAGGAATAACCTCACTCAAATTAATATCAGCAGATATTTCATCATAAAACCCTTTCAACACAAACAATGAATCCTTTGACGCAAAAGCCAATTCTTCTATATCAACAATCTCGGCACATTTTGATATAACATTACTAACATCATATTGTCTACCCTGATCTGCCAAAGTTTTCTGTCCATTCAAGCTAATACGCATCTCATTAATCATATCATTCACTCTTTCTACACTAAAATTATTATTTTTTAAATTCTCAGATATCTTAATAGATTCATTCAAACATATCTCTGCACTACCAATTTCATATTGTTCCGCAGCAACAAAATTAAAACAAAGTAGTACCAATAAAATCAATATTACCTTTTTCATTTTTTAAATCTCCTTGGAATCTTAACACCAGACTCTTTAGCATCTAAGAATGTTAGTTCCTCTTCTACTTCAGCTAACCTTGTAGAATATGTTTTTAACATATTCTCATAAAGTCTCGTCTCCAGTGTTCCTTTATTCAGATATTGATCTTGTATCTTTCTAATTCTCCCTATTACTTCTTTTTTCTCTTCAACCAAAGCTTTCTTTTTTCCATTCATTTTGAACATATTTCTAATCTTAGTTTCTGTCTTAATCCTACCCTCAACCACAACCCCTAATCTCTTCTCATACTGCATAATAGCTTCAGTATATTCATCCATCGACATTCTATGAAATTTAAAACATTCACTTTGCATAACTTTCATTAGTTCAAACAGCAACTTCTCTTCTTGACCAAGAAGTTTAATTTTCTTTTTATACAAATTATATCTTAGAGTAAAAGTACTACTAATTCCAAACAATAATGCTCCAAAGAAAATTGCAATAGATTCAAATGGATTATTCTTTACATAATACCATGGATTAAACTCTCCCTTCATTTCAACAGCCAGTGTTAAACTCGCCTCCTTAATCCTATCCAAAGCATGGACAAACTTTCCTCTATTATATGCTGCTTCAGCCAAGGACATAAGTTTCTTAGATTCAAAAACATCAACACCATTTTCCTCTGCTCTTTCATAACTTTTCATCATCATACTTTTGATATCATTAAACTCGCTAAATGCATCATGGATATCATCTAATTCGTTTGACAAGCTTGTAAGTGAATTAAACTCAATATTCTTATATGCTAACTTCATATCTTCAATTATTTCTAAGATATCCTTCAAATTAGCATTTGTTATATTCATCTCTATTAATTTTTCATAAGCTAAATCCATAACTTCGCTTGCATCATCTCTACTAACCTCCAAGATAAATAATGATATTAATTTTGTATCAGAATAACTAGATATTTTTCCATTCACATCAACATTTCCCTTGATTTTAAAATTCAAGTCATGATATCCTTCATTAAAATAAGCAGGAGCTGTAATCTTTACAGTTACACTATATGTAGAATTAGGCTTAATCTCTTTAATAGTTTCAGGTTTAATTTTAATAAACTCTGCATTAATTCCAGAGACAGTCACGACAACATCTCTTATTGAATATGGATATTTATTTTCTATTGGTAAAATGAATTCTTGTTTCTCTCCTGTCACAAGTTCGAAGTTTGCCTCACTCTGCTGAACAATACCAGAATTTCCTCCCCCACCGCCCCCGCCGCCGGTAGTTATTGTTTCAGTCACAGTTGTCGGCTTACAAGCTGGTGCTGTGTTTGTTATTTCGTCAGGATCGCAAACAAAAGAAATTGAGAATGTTTCTTGTAAGTAAGTTACATTATCAGCGTGGGTGATTAAGTCCGAATTATTTTCATGTCCGTAAAGATATGTTTTGAATTCAATACTTTCTCCAACTAAGTCATCAGGAAAATCGTCTAAGTTTGATGAAGTGAAATTAAAGTCTAATAAATTAGTAATTTCAGAATTATTTGTTAGGTTTTCGTATTCTAAGGTTCTGTTTCCATCAGTGTAAGCAATTAAGTCTGAATTAATGGTCCAATTATAACTTACATTATATGCGGTGTTGTTATCGGTGTTATCTCCGGCTAAATTTTTCAAAGAGGAACTTAATGAGAAATTTCCGGGGACTAAAGAAACAACTGTTGGATAACTGTTTATCTCTTGGTATAAATAAGGTCCTGGCTGAGAAATAATAACTGTTGTATTTGTGTATTTATCTGTATCATCAGCTACTGTATCTGTTACATTAGAAGTGACTATCACTCGAGGTTCTTCTTGCAAGGAGTCTTCAACTGTTGGTAGATAAACATAAACAGATAAATTCCTTTCTTGATTTGGACTTAAAGAAAAAGCACCACTTGGATTAAAAGATAAACCTCGACCAGTATCTATAAAGTTTCCAGAAGCATAATAATCTATACTAAAACTATTACTTACAAAGTTCGGAGTATATTCAACAATACAAGCAGAATGATTAACATCTCCTGTATTTGTTACAGTTACATTTCCAATATATTTATTTTCATAATAACCAATAACTTCATCTAATGAACCAGGAGTTAAAGTCCAAGAACAATCCCAATATGAAGAAATATTTGTTTCAGAGGTGTAATTTGTATTTCCAGCTAAGTCTTCTACAAAAATTCTGAACGAATAATTTGTTTCGTCAGAGCCTGTCGTAAAATCCCCTTCATATAAACCAGAACTCAAAACCATTGAAGCATTTGTCCAATATAAATCAGTTGCATTTTTATATTGAAGCAAAACACTTTGAACATTGATTTCTGTAACATTGATTGAAACATTAATTTGTGTTTCAGGATCAATACCGTTTTCTGAATTTGGAGT
Source organism: Candidatus Woesearchaeota archaeon (assembly GCA_964516745.1). Lineage (GTDB taxonomy): Archaea > Nanobdellota > Nanobdellia > Pacearchaeales > GW2011-AR1 > JAGVXH01. The sequence goes on along the minus strand of CAZEYD010000008.1, from coordinate 23,776 downwards.
ATAGCTTATCGATTCCATTATTGGAAGAGTTGTGTCAATAATAAATTTATTCAAAACAGTTTCATTGTAAAAAGATTCATTATTAACACTTCGCCCATATAAACTTGCATTAAAGAAATACTCTCCATCAACTAAATCGTAATAATCCCAACTTACATTTTGATCTTGTAAACCAGTTATTATTTGAGTCGAAGAATTAAAGAGTGAAGAGTTCCACAAGAATAAAGTTATGTTATCCGCATAAATCAAATGTGGTAAAACAGAAACATTAATGATTACATCAAAAACATCAAAGTAAGTATTATTTACTGGATAAATAATCGTAGAATTCAAATAAGAACCAATACTGAAATTCAATTCCTCAATAGATAATTGCCCTATAGTTGTATTCACATAGAATTTCAAACTGTAAATCTCATCAACCAAACCAACTAATGTTGTATTCGTATTACAAGCTATTGTAATATTAGTTGTATAATTTAAATTATACCAACAAGTATCTAAAGTTCCAGCAGGATTATCATATTCAATAGAATGATTAAAGTCAATAGAATTAGTTCCAGAAACATAATCCTGAGCAATAGGAGAAAAAATTGTAATGTTTGGCGCAACAGAATTTAACTTAAAAGAATTTGTAGTATTTGATTCAAAATAAACAATATCATTATAATAGTCAAAGTATCCTGAAAAATTCCATTTGTAATCTCCATCTATTAACAAAGGAATAGTCCAAGTAACATTCACATCTACCCCACTATCAACAACCCCCTCAGCATCATCAACAAACACATCATTATCATCAAACAAATTAAAAGTTACATTAATTAATTCTACATCATCAAGATAAAATTCAGAAGTAAGACTAACATTCTCACTCTCAACAACTATAGAACCATTTAATGGTTCAGTCATATTATAACCTAAAAACCTAGTAGCCTGTTGGGAAATTAAAGATGGGAAATATAACCCCTCTAAAACATTATCCCAAGTTCCAACGAAATCCCAAAAGTTCATCGGAGAATTTGAATAATTAAAGAAGTAAGAAACATCTGTAATAGCAGTACAATTCTCATTTCCTGTGGAAGAACAAGACGATGGGTTATCAGTTGTGTTTAACCAGTATGAGTTTATTATAGTTCCTTCATTCAAGCCTACAAATCCATTAACATCAGTTCCAGAAGAACTTACCTTCGCAGCTGAAAATGAATTCTCTAATATTTTGCCTGAACGTAATCTACCAGTAAATCCACCAGTTAATATAGACCCTGAAACATTAACACTTCTACCAACATAACTTTTATTAATATTTCCATTTTGATAACCAACTAAACCACCAACATAATAATTACCAGAAATAATTATATTAGAAGAAACACTACTATTAGATATGGCACCAGATATAAATTGACCAACTAAACCACCAACAGAATCCTGAACACCAGAAATTGAAACATTAGAAGAAACACTACTATCAGAAATAGTACCACCATTTTGATAACCAACTAAGCCACCAACCTGTGACCAAGAACTATCAATAATAATATTTTTACTAACAAAGCTATTAAGAATAATACTATTACTCCCAGAATAATAACCAACTAAGCCACCAGTATACTGACGCCCTTGAATGTTAATGTTATTACTAACAGAACTATTAAAAACGATATTATCATCACCAGAAAGACTACCCATTAAACCACCAACATAGTGAGAAGTACCAAAAATAGTAACATTGGTATTTGCATTCCCATTCTCAAAAGTAATATTGTCACCAGAAATACTACCTATTAAACCACCAATATGTCCAGAGCCAGAAATAGTACTATTTATAATTAAAAGATTTATGAATTGATTTGTCAGATTATCAAAAGATGCGAGCCCTATTAAACCACCAACATAATAACCAAGACTTGTAATAGAAGAATTAAATAGTCTTAAATTTGAAACATTTCCATATAAAGATCCAAGAAGTCCGACCTGAGAGAATTCGCTATTTATATTTAGATTAGAAATTGTCTTATTATTTCCATCTAATGAACCATACAAATATTTTATGTATAAATCATCATTCCCAGTAAAATCTAAAGAATTATTAAATCTAAATTTTAAATTATATGGAGATAAATAATAGTTTACTTTTTCAAAATCAGAGATATTATTTATTAAATAATAATTACTCTCCTGTGTTAAATAACTATCTGGATTAAAATAAGTTTTGTTATTTAAAATCCATAAGTCATAATCTTCTTCATATAAATATAACGCTGTTTTTACATTTAATCCATTAAGGAAGCTATTATTATAATTATAAAAAGAGTTCTCTATTTTTCCTTCAATATGACCAACTAAGAATCCGGCAAATTTACTAAGAACGTTAAGGCTAACATTATTGACACTACTATTGATAATCGTACCGGAATATAGAAAACTAACTAAACCACCAGCATAACGAGAATTAGAGAGATCAGGAGCATTAAGGCTAACATTATTAACACTACTATTAATAATTGTACCATAAGAATGACAGACCAAACCTCCAATACCATTATTCCCGGAAATAGAGATATTTAGATTACTTACAATACTAGTATTAATAATTCCGTCAGAACCTTGAGAACCAACTAAACCACCAATATTAGAATCTGAATTAGGAAAATAAACATTATCACTTACACTACAATCAGAAATAGTACCAGAAGAAGAACCAACTAAACCACCAATAGAATTCTGAACACCAGAGATTGAAACATTAGAAGAAACACTACTAGTAGATATTATTGCACCAGTAGCTTGAAAACCAACGAAACCACCGACAGATTGAAAACCATTAATAATTACACTATCACTTACACTACTATTAAAAACCCCCCCCCCTCCTGGTGACCGACTAAACCACCAACATTAGAATTATACCCCGGCACACTAATATTAATATTCTCAAAAACACTACTATCAGATATTGAACCACGAGATTGACCAACTAAACCACCAGCATAACCAGAAGAGCTAAAAATTAAAATATTAGAAAAAACATTATTATTAGATATTGTACCAGAATATTGAGAACCAACTAAACCACCAGCATAATAATTACCAGAAATAGTGACGTTAAAAGAAACACTGTTAGTAGAAATTGTACCATAAGAATAACCAACTAAACCACCAACAGAACGATCGCCAGAAATAGAAACATTAAAACTAACACTACTATCAGAAATTGTACCACTAGATTGACCAACTAAACCACCAACATAATAATTACCAATAACCTCCGACTCAACCAACCTAACATCAGTAATATCACCATCTACCTTCCCAAACAACCCAACATAATCTTCCTCCGACCTATTAATAAACAACCCACTAATATTATACCCATCCCCATCCAACGAACCACTAAACTCAAAACCAGAAGTCTCATTCCCCACAGGCTCGAACCCTAAACCCCCATTCCACAAACTCCCTCCATCACTCGTCTCAACAGAACAATTAATATTATTTAACAAAACATATTCCCCAGACAAATCATTCCTCATTGCTTGTAAATCATCACAATCAGAAATCCCAGAAAACGAGTTTACATATAACCCAACAGTAATATTATCAGAAACACCATCATCAAACCCAACAGAATCAGAAACATTAAGAGAACCCTGAATACTAATCACACTATCCCCATCATACCCAAAAATACTACTATCATAAATTCCAGCAGTATCAGTATTACTCCCAATTAAACCACCGACGTTTGAAGTTCCCGAAATCTCAATAGTACTCCCAGAAGAATTAATCTTAACAACACCCAAAGTAACATTTCCTTTATTATAACCTACCAAACCACCAACATTTGAAGTTCCTGAGATGGTGATGTTGTTATATAAAGTAGAATTGTAAAGCTTTCCATTTGACGTGGGAGAAGAACCAACTAAACCACCAACCTCAGAAGTTCCTGAAATGGTAATATAAGTATTAACACTACTATCATAAATACTACCTCCATTTCCAAGCCAACCAACTAAACCACCAACCTCAGAAGTTCCTGAAATGGTAATATAGGTATTAACACTGCTATTATAAATATTATAGACAGAAACTGAACCAACTAGACCACCAACAGTTGAAGAACCAGAGACAGTAACATTAGAATAAACACTACTATTAGATATAACACTATTAGATTGACCAACTAAACCACCAACATGAGAAGAAGAACCAGAAACAGTAACATCATCACTTACATTACTGTTAGAGATTATGCCATCAGATCGACCAACTAAACCACCAACATAAGAAGAACCAGAGACAGTAACATTATCACTTACACTATTATTAATTATATTCTCACTAGATTGACCAACTAAACCACCAACATAAGAAGTTCCTGAAACAAAAATATTACTAAAGACATTAGAATTAGAAATTGTGCCACCACTAGAATAATAACCAACTAAACCACCAACATAAGAAAAACCAATTATACTAGAATTAACAAGATTAATATTTAAAAGATTAAAATCATAACCATACTCAAACAAACCAACATAATAATTTGAAGGTTTATTGATATTTAAATTACTAATATTATAATTTTGTCCATCAAACATACCATTCATATATGGAATTGAAAAATTTGGATATTCCAATAAATCCAAATTATCAGTTAGCTTAAAACTTAAATTATAAGAAGCTAAGTAATACCCAACCTTTTCAAAATCAGAAACATTATTAATTAAATAATAACCACCACTTTCAGTCAAATAATCACCCGGATTAAAATAAGATTTATCACCACTCACCCAAGTATCATAATCTTCACTATAAAGATATCCAACACCCTTCTTATTAATTTCATCAAAAAATGTTTCATTATAATCATAAAAACTATTAACAATAGAACCTAACACTCGACCAACTAAACCATTGACAAAAGAAGAACTAGCAGAAACATTAACACCAGCAGAAACACTACTATTAGAAATGGTACCACTATATTGATAACCAACTAAACCACCAACATAAGAAGAACCAGAAAAAACAGTAACATTAAAACTAACACTACTATCAGAAATAGCACCATTAGATTGACCAACTAAACCACCGACAAAAAGAGAAGAACCAGAAACAAAAACATTATCGCTTACATTACTATTAGATATTGTACCATAAAGCCAACCAACTAAACCACCAACATACATATTTCCAGAAACAGTTATATCATTAAAAACACTACTATCAGAAGTAGTACCAGTACTACTTTGAAAACCAACTAAGCCACCAACATAATTACTAGAACCAGAAACAGTTATATCATCAAAAACACTACTAGAAGAAATAGTACCACTATTTTGACGACCAACTAAACCACCAACATACATATTTCCAGAAACAGTTATATCATTAAAAACACTACTATCAGAGATTGTACCACCAGTTTGATAACCAACCAAACCACCAACATATCTATCACCAATAACCTCCGAACCAACCAAACTAACACCAATAATATCACCACCATCCACCTTCCCAAACAACCCAACATAATCTTCCTCAGACCGATTAATAAACAACCCACTAATATTATACCCATCACCATCTAACGAACCACTAAATTCAAAACCAGCAGTCTCATTCCCCACAGGATCAAACCCTAAACCACCATTCCATAAACTTCCTCCAACACTCGTCTCAACAGAACAATTAATATTATTCAATAAAACATATTCCCCAGACAAACCATCCTTCATTGCTTGTAAATCATCACAATCTGAAATTCCAGAAAACGAATTTACATACAATCCAACCGTAATATTGGAAGAAACACCATCATCAAACCCAACAGAATCAGAAACATTAAGAGAACCCTGAATACTAATCACACTATCCCCATCATACCCAAAAATACTACTATCATAAATCCCCCCTGTATTAAATCCAATCAAACCACCGACGTTTGAAGTTCCCGAAATATCAATAGTACTACCAGATAAATTAGTCTTAACAACTCCTAACGTAACATTTCCTTTATTATAACCAACCAGACCACCAACCTCAGAAGTTCCTGAAATGGTAATGTTGTTATACAAAGTGGAGTTGTAGAGTTTTGAATTTGAATATGGAAGATAACCAACCAAACCACCAACATAAGAAGAACCAGAAATAGTAATATCGTCAGCAACAATACTATCACTAATAATATCGGTCACAAAACCAGCTAGACCACCAACACGATCGTATCCAGAGATAGTGACATTATCACTTACTATGCTACTATAAATATCACCATCATTTGCAATCCAACCGATTAAACCACCAACATAATCACCGGAACCAGAAATAGTAACATTGTTGCTAACAATGCTATTGTAAATATCACCACCGGAGGATGCACCAACCAAACCACCGACATTAGAAGAAGAACCAGAAATAGTAACATTGGTATTGACATTACTATTATTTATAATACTCATAGAAGCCATATAGCCAGTTAAACCACCGGTATATCGAGAAGAACCAGAAATAGTAACATCATTACTAACGCTACTACCCTCTATCTTCCCACGATATTGATAACCGATTAAACCACCGGTATATTGATAAGAACCAGAAATAGTAACATCATTACTAATGCTGCTGTCCTCTATCTTCCCACGATATTGATAACCGATTAAACCACTGGTATAACTATACCCTTTAATATAAGAATTGACAACATTAATATTAGAAATATTAAAATAACTTACTCTTTCAAATAAGGCGACAAAATAACTAGAGGACTTATTAATATACAAATCACTAATATTATAATTTTGTCCATCAAATATACCATTCATATATGGAATTGTAAAATTCGGGTATTCAGATAAATTTAGGTTACCAGTTAGTCTAAAGCTTAAATCATAATTAGATAAATAATATCCTGTCTTCTCCAAATCTGAAACATTAGTGATTAAATAATAACCACCACTTTCAATCAAATAATCACTTGGATTAAAATAAGATTTGTCATTACTCCTCCATATATCATGATCTACATCATAAAGATATCCAACTCCTTTTCTATTTACTCCACCGATAAATGTCTCATTATAATTATAAAAACTATTAATAATCAAACCCTCTATGTGTCCAACTAAGCCACCAGTATGAATCTGCTTCTTAGAAATATTCATATTCCCAAAAACACTACTATTATAAATTGAGCCATCAATAAGGCCAACTAGACCACCGACATATTGATTATAATTACTATTAATAATAATACTCATATTCCCAAAAACATTACTATTGGTAATAGTACCAGAAGATTGACCAACTAAACCACCTGCTTTACGATTTTCCCCCGGAGGAAAAAGAAGATATATTTTGCTATCAGAAACACTGCTATTAGAAATGGTACCACTACTCTGACGACCAGCTAAACCACCAACATATTGAGAACCAGAAACAGAAACATCAGAAGAAGCACTACTAGCAGAAATAGTACCACTATTTTGATGACCAACCAAACCACCAATACTACTAACCCCAGAAATATTAACATTGGAATAAACACCACTGTTAGATATTGTATCACCAGATTGACCAACTAGACCACCAACATAATTAGCAGAACCAGAAATAGTAACATTAGAAGAAACACTACTATCAGAGATTGTACCACCAACTTGAGAACCAACCAAACCACCAACATAAGAAGCACCAATCACTTCCAAATAAACCAAACTAACATCAGTAATATTCCCACCACTAACCTTCCCAAACAACCCAACAGAATCTTCCTCAGACCTATTAATAAACAACCCACTAATATTATATCCATCACCATCCAACGAACCACTAAATTCAAAACCAGAAGTCTCATTCCCCACAGGATCAAACCCTAAACCCCCATTCCATAAACTCCCACCATCACTCGTCTCAACAGAACAATTAATATTATTCAACAAAACATATTCCCCTGTTAAATTATAAGTCATATTCTGTAATTCATCACAATTAGAAATGCTTGTTAAAGCAGACGACAAAGGTAAAACTAATAAGATTAAACCCAGAACTAAACCAAACCCCATCACACCCTTTCTTACCATCTTTATAGATGGTAAAATAAACAAAAGATAATATATAAAACTTTAGGGGGAAATAACGGAATATAAGATATAAATTCCTTACCCGTATTTAACAATACTATAACTTCTTTATTATTAGTTATTATACAGTTCGCCCAAAAGTGACTCTTTTCAGTCAGCTCACCCACGACAACACTGAGTTTACACCCTACAAATAAAGATGTCAAAAATCCGTTAATTTTTCGATTAATTCTCCCACTCCAACTCTAGTGGTGACATTCCCATATTTTATATATTTTTTAACTAAGTCTCTATGTGAAACAATGAAATACCATCGATTTTTGTATTTTTTATTAAGATATTCTATCTTTTCATTTAGTTGTTTTTTCTTATGTAATAAATTTCCTATTTCAATTTCAAAGGCATAATATTTTGAGTTAATTTTGAAAGTAATATCTGCACCTATTGTATTACTTATTTTGATATCTTCAGAATCAATATATTGTTCTAGAAGTTGCTTAATTCTCCATACTAAAAAAGTATGAGTAGAAGAATGATTCATTATTTTTTTAATGAGAAACTTTTTGTTTCGTTTGAAGATAGGGTCATATTCACTAACAACTTCAAACTTTTTTTCTTTTAAGACATTAATTTCTTTGGATTTTAAGTCTTCAAATTCATAAATACAATTTTCTTCGATTTCTAATTTTCTTAAGATAGCTTTTTCGTTATCTTTAGATTTTAAGATTTCTTCATAATTTTCTTGTTTTAATCTTTCATTTTCATCTTGAAGCCGATTTTTTTCATATTCAATTCTTTCCAATTCTTTTAAATGCTTTTTTCCCTCAAATATTATTTTTACTTCTTTTGTTCGTTCAGAGATTTTAGAACTATATTCTTTTGTTAAATTTGAAGGGATTCTTACCTTTCTTAATTCAAGGAGATATTCTCCTAATGCCTTTAGGTTCATATTTTTAGGACTCTTATTAAGAAGTTCTTTTAATATCCTTAGATTTTCATTGATTCTATTTTTCTTGTTTTCTTTTTCAATTGAATGTTTTAACCACCAAAAATGAAATTTAATATTAATAAGAATAAATAAGATCATACTTAGAATAATCAATGTGATAGGACTGAAAATAATCTTAAAAAAAGAAGAAATATCGTTCATTACTTCTATCAAAGGAGCACTCAACCTACTAACTATAATTAAGAACAATAATCCGAAAATTAGAACATCATTAGTTTCCATTCTTTAAACAGATAATCCCTCCAGATAATTTACTTACTTGATTAAAAATCGTTTTCATTTGTTCTCTAAGTACATCAACTTCATCTTTTAGTAACTGATTTTCATTTTCAGTAACTACCAACCTTTTCTCTATTTCTGTTTTTGTGATATCAACTAGTAAATCTTCTTCAGAGATTGTGTCTCTCATTCCAAGCATTTCTGAATAATAATGAATCTTATCAGACTTCTTCCAACCAAACCTAAACTTTAATGCTGATTCAGATTTATATCTAGGTAACCAATAACAACAGCTACAATGTCTAAAATCGTACATTGTTAAATCTGAATATTTTTGACCAGCTAAACTTTTTTCATCACCAAATAACTTTTTTGCTAATTTTTTCAAATAACGATTTATAACTGTTGGACTAAATTGGAATAAATAATCTTCTTTATCTAAATTATTTTCTTTAACATATCTTTTAATTAAATCTGAACAAATCATTAGTTTTATCCTTCTCCCAAAAGTCTTGCTAACTTCATCTCTGATATTTAATTCTTTGAAATTTAATGAGAAATCAGAAACTTTTATATTCATTAATTCAGTTGGAGCTCTAATCCCTGAATCAAATAAAAACATTACAATTACTCGATATTTAAAATTACAATTATCACTAAAAGTTCTAATTTGTTCTTCGTTCAAATAAACCCATTCAGGCTTTTCTCCTGAGGAATCTAAGTAAAGAGTAATATCTTCAATGGGGTTTCCCGCCTTTTTTGAGACTTTTTCATACCAGTGCCAGAATGATTTAAAGATTTTGACAAAGTCTCTTGTTGCCCTATATCTGCCCCCGTCTTCCCGTTTTATTGTCCCATTACGCATATCAACAAAGAATGAACAAACCTGTTGTTCAGTTATTTTTGTTATATCATCAAGTTTTAGAACTGTTTCAAATTTTCTTGATAAAAATATTAATCTTTGTTTTAAGGTGTTTAATCGAATAAAACTTCTAGCACCCTTTTTACTTTTCATAGAAGTATTAATACCGACTTCCATATCTTCTAAATATTGTAAAATTATGTCCGAGTTTGCTCTGGAAGTGCCTGGAATACCACCCAACTCCCGCACCTTAGTTTTCCACCGAATCCATGATTCTTTATGGTTGTAAGGGTCTATCTTTGTCATGCTCAGTGTCCACAATTTTAAAATATTTAAGTCTTGTCGGTCCACCAGACGGTGACAGAAATAAAACAATACAAAAATATTATAAAGTTTAATTTCTTATTCTAATTATGAGTCTAAAACAGAAAATAAAGAGATTATTTGGGAAAAAATTTGAATATGAATGTATTGAATGTAAAAAAGGACATGATGGTTTGATTCTACAATTAAATGATGGATATACAAATATTAGAGATTTTTGTTCTTTTAAGTGTGCCAAAAAATATATTTTTGAGAATGGATACACATTAAAAAATAATATCACTGATAAGAAAAATAAATGTATCATTTGTGGAAAAGAACATCATAATAAATTTATTAATGAGAAACAAGGATATTCTACCAGATCTTTTTGTAGAAAAGAATGTTTGGAAAGGGCATATAAAGAACTTTTACCAAAGATAAAAAAGAAAATGTATAAAGATAATTTTAAACAAATGCTAGATTTATTTAAAACTTATAAAACTATAAAAGATATAAAAGGAACAAGAACTTTTGAAAATTTAGATATAAAACACTTCTTTAATGATTATAAAATAAAATAGATTTTTATCTCTATACAATAATATCTTATAATCCCTTTACTAGAACTTGTCCCCTCCAGATGCACAAAGGGTAGAACGCCCCAACCGGAGTTCATTGGTGCGTAGGTTCTTTGTAAAAGATTAAGATATTCTAGCTAAGAGGCTAACGGGGATAGAATGCTTGTAAATTTATGAGAATACTACTTGTTTTTAATATAATTTAGTTAGTTAATTGAGGTATTTAAATTTATTTTTAATATAAGGCCCTAATATCATATCTTTATATCCTGCACCAACTGGAACTATTGGATAAAGTATTTCCTCTTTATCTGTACATATTTCAAGAAAACAAGATCCTTCTTTTTTCAAAAATATTTTTAATTCAGATTCTAATCTATTTTTATCAATTATCCTTTTAGTATAGCAGAAACCCAAATTTTCTGCAATTTTTGAAAAATCCACATCGCCCTGTCTTTCGGTTCCAGTTCTCAACCCATTATATGCTTTATCTTGCAAATTCATAACCATACCATCGCTTCTATTGTTAATCATGATTATTTTAATTGATAAATTCAATGTAGCTATAGTATGTAATTCACCAAAATTCATTCTAAGACTTCCATCTCCATCTACTGCAATAATTTTACAATCAGGATTCGCAAAATAAACCCCTACTGCAGTAGGTAGTGAAAATCCCATTGTTCCATATGATCCGGAAGTCATAAATGATTTTGGCTTTTGCATTAATAGGTATTGTGCAGCAAGCATTTGGTGATTCCCTACACCTGTGATAATCTTTGTTTTTTCATCTATATGTTCTGATAACAAATCCATTACTTCAGCAGATTGAATAAACTCAGAATTTTTATTATAATCCAATAAACAATCTTTCTTAATATTTATGGCTTTATCTTGCCAGCCCTTTATATCTAAATGAATATTCTTCATTTTTGCATATTCTAATAGATCATCAAGCGTAGTACTTGCTTCACCTATATATGAAAATTTAGGATTACGTTCAATCCTTATCTGATGCATTTTAACTGGATTAATATCAACATATGCTATTTCAGAATCTATAGCAAAACCTATTTTCTCCGCAATTTTATCATCCCATCTAGCTCCGAGAACAAAAAAGAAATCGTTTTCTTGAATAATAATATTGGCAGAAGGTACTCCAAACATACCAAGCATTCCCATATTCAATTCAGACCTTTCATTCATAACTCCCTTTGCCATTAAAGTATGAACTAAAGGTATACCGAAATAATCTTCAAACTTTTTAATTGAATTACTTCCAGCTTTGGAATTTAATCCACCTCCGATATAAAGTAATGGTTTTTTTGATGATAATATCAAATTAAAAAATTTCTCACATTGATCTTCACTAAGATGTTTTTCATTAACATAACTTCTCTCAAAAGAGCTTATATCAAGCCCATTATACTCATGTATTCTTTGCTGTTTATCTAATGGGAAATCTATAACCACAGGTCCAGGTCTTCCTGATTTTGCTAGATAATATGCATCTTTTATAGCTACTTCAATATCTCGACCATTAGACAATGAAATAACTTTTTTAGAAGCATTTTTAAAAATTGACTCCACATCTATATGCTGAAAAGAGTCCGTACCTATTTTATGCTCAGATACTTGTCCTGCTATAACAATTAAAGGAATACTGTCGCTATATGCATCTGCAACCGCAGTTAGAGTATTTGTTATTGCAGGACCCGAGGTAACTATTGCCACTCCAATCTTATTACTTGATCTAGAATATCCTGCTGCACTAAAGGCAGAAGACTGCTCATTAGAATTTATGATAACCTTTATCGAACTTTTCCCAATTGCATGAAAAACAGGTAGTATAGCTCCACCAGTATATCCAAAGATATACTTAACTCCTAAGTCTTCCAGACTTCTTACCAAAATTTCTGCTCCTTTTAATTTTTCCATTTTATTTTTTTAGAAAAAATAAATAGACTCAAAATATATTCTATAATAGATTAAAAAACATACACTCGAGCCAGATATTTTTCTGCTCAAGCGACCAACACTAAGACTACAAGTAAGACAACATTCAAAGAGTAGCTCATGTGTTTATTTAACATATAATAAGACATAGCAAGAAGTATTTAAATGTTATGAGTTAAAGAAATCATAAATTTATAAATTATAAAAAAACACAAACAATGATTTTAAAATAAAAAAATGAGAGCACAAATTTTAACGTTACCCCTCTCAAGCTTAGCCGAAACCAAACATAAAACCAGGTTGAAATTAACCGAAGCTAACAACAAATGGGTTGAACAGTATAAAATAGATATTAAACTATTTAAACATTCCTAAATCGGAATTTTAGAATTATTTTTTAAATAAATTAAATATTTTATTGACGACAAAAATCTAAAAACAAGAAAACAGCGACACTGTTTCAAAACACCCCAACCGGGCGAGGGGTGGAATCGGTGGTATTTTGGGGCGTAGGGAATTATTGTGACCTTTTAATGCCATAAATGGACATAGACCCTAAGCAATATGACTATCTAAATTGGCTTTGCTGAGTCCCACATCTTATCAAACTTCTCCTTTAATCTTTTTGCTAATGTTGAATCTGAAATTTTAATCATGGCAAGTATTTTGTTTTGGTTTGTTGGATCATCTACTCTTAGAATAACTTTTTCTAAGTCTATTATGGTAAATGGCGTTATTGCAGGACCTTTCTGTATTCTTATTTCTACATGTTTAGTAATTTTTTTAAGAACACCCATTTTTTCAAAAATTTTTATTTGAAGCCGTGCAAACTCTTCTGGTAATAATGCCCTTATTCTTACTCCTCTTGATTTAGCCTTAATGATTTCTTTTATGAAAAATGGTATATTTAGTATAGCATGTTTTTGTTGGTCTTTTTTATTAGCAGTGTATGGTAACATGCAAATTTCTTTTTCTGCCTCTAGGAAACTATTTTTAATTATTTCTTCTATTTCTTCTCCTATGGCCGTAGTCCAAAATGTTTTTTCTTGAGGTTTTTGAATAGCAATTTTATCTATTTCTTCCTCAAGTTGGATTATTGTATTTTTTGTTCTTTCTATTTCTATTTTTGATTTTATCTCTTCTTCTTCAAGAAATTTTTTGAATGCTATTTGGGGTTTCCTTGCTTTGTATTTTTTAGGTCTAGTCTCTTGGACCTCTATTAGACCTTTGCCTGATAGAACCTGGAGAGATTCATATATTTTTCCGAATGGGATATTTCCCTCTTTGGATACTATACTAGCTTCGGCGATTCCTTTTTTTAATATGACAGAATAAGCAGCGGCTTCATATTTATTTAGCTTCAAGTTTCTTAGTAGTTTTTGTATTTCCATTAAACTAGTTGTTGGTTGTATTTAGAGTGTAATCCTTAAATGCGTCTTTTGTTCTTGTTTGAATAAGATACAACTTATAAGTTGTTTTAATATATAAAACTATGGTGATAAAAATGAATGAAAGAAAATTGAAAGTGAGTATTTTAGGAATATTGGCTATGCTCTTTTTTGCCTCGGGTGTTTATGCGCTTGAAGAGACCATGTGCGTAGATTTTCAGGTTACAGATATAAATCCTTCTTCTGTAGAAATAGGCGAAGAAGTAACAGTAGGAATTCAGTTAGATAATTGCGGAAGCGAACTCCCTGAAAATGTTCGCTTTGAAATAATAAGATTTAGTAGCGATGTGGCGATAAGAGAGCCTTTAGTTATTGATTTTAAGAAACCTTTTGGATATTCAAATAGTGATAGGTTTAATGTATATCATCTATATGTTACAGATAAGGCAACTCCTGGAGAATATGTTTTTGAATACAAACTTTCTTATGGTGGCAAAGATCTTTCGATTGAAAAAGAAGGAAACTTTTCTATTACAGTTACAAGTCAAGAATCAGATTTGAATATAGCTTATGTAAAAACTGAACCAATACTTCCAAAAGTGGGGGATGAAGTCACATTAACTATTAGGTTAGAAAATTTTGGAAGGGGTGATGCAAATTCTGTTAAGGCAAGGGTTGATATTCCATTTTTCGGAATCAAAGAATCTTTCCTAGGGGAATTAGAGTCTGGAGATGATAGCTCCGCAGTCTTCACATTGGTTCCAGATAAAAGTGGAGTTATAAATTATGATTTAATCGTAACTTACAAGGATGACTTTGGAGTCAAAGAATTTAGTGAATCCCTTGAGTTGAATGTTCAAGAAAATCCACGAAGCAATGTTCTTACAATTATGATTATACTTGCCTTAGTATTTTTAATCGGCGGAACAATTTATTATTTTAAATCTAAGAAAGTATTAAACAAAAAGGAAGAAAAATAATGGCGTCTCCTGACGCGGGTTTTTTAAACATGCTGAAAGTTTCTTTTTTCTTGGCATATAGGTCTATCAAAAGAACAAATATCGGGACTACAATCTTAACAGTATCAATTATTTCTTTTGTTTTAGTTAATTTGATTTTTTTACCTTCGGTTGTGAATGGATTACAGGAGTCAATCGAGGAGGAATCTCGAGATAACTTATATGGCAATATACTAATCGAGCCAAAAGAAAACAATATTTATATCAATGGTGTCAGTAATATCCAAAAAAATATAAATAGGCTCTCTGGAGTTGTCGGAACAGCTCCTCGCTATGCCACTGGTGCAACATTTTCCCATGAAGACGAATTTTTAGGTGGGACGCTTTACTCAATGGTTCCATCTGATGAGATGCTTGTTTCAAAAATACATAAGGGCATAATTTCTGGAGAATATCTAAGTGATTCTGATATGGGAGAAATACTTCTAGGAAGAGACTTGGCGGGAGAAAAAGATGTAGAAGAAGAGCAGCCTTCATTAAAAGGGGCAAAGGTGGGAGATACGATCACGGTAACATTTAGCAATGGAATCATAAAAGATTATAGGGTTAAGGGAATTTTTGGAGTAAGTAAAATGGGAACAGACAGCTTGGCATTTATTAGCGAAAAAGAAATGGAATCTGTTTTGGGAATGGATGATAAAGCCTCTCTAATTTTAGTTAAACTTTCTGATATAGGCACGGAGGATGAATTTCGTAAAAAATTTACTGGACTTGGAATAAATGAGGATATAAAGACTTGGCAAGAGAAGATTGGTGGAGTCATAGGATCAATTACTGGAACATTTAATTTGCTTACTATGATAACTACAGTAGTTAGTTTGATTATTGCAGTAGTAATAATTTTAGTAATTGTATATATCAATACTGTTCACAATAGAAGGCAGATAGGTATTTTGAAGGCGATTGGAATTGGTAGGAATGTTATTGTTTTTTCATATCTTTTTCAAGCATTGTTTTATTGTGTTGCAGGAATATTCTTTGGGTCATTCTTATTGTGGTTTTTAGCATATCTATTTACTCAAAATCCCATTGCGTTTCCAATGGGAGATGTTTCCCCGATTATTACATTTTCACTCATTGCTAAAAGTTCAATAAGTTTACTTTTGATCTCAATTATAGGAGGATTCTTACCGTCTTGGCAAACTGCTAGACAGAGTATATTAAAATCAATATGGGGATAATAAAATGATTAAAGTAAAGGATTTAAAGAAAATTTATGATATGGGAACTTTGAAGGTTAATGCACTAGACGGAGTATCTATGGATATAAAAAAGGGAGAATTTGTAGCATTGATGGGATTTAGTGGCTCTGGAAAGTCTACGTTTTTACATCAGGTTGGATTATTGGATGACCCTACTAGTGGAAGTATTGTCATTGACGGTGTAAATGTTTTGGAACTATCTGAAAAAGAAAAAACACTTTTTAGGTTAAATCAATTGGGTTATGTATTTCAAGAATATGCAATCTTGGGAGAGTTGACGGCGTTAGAGAATGTATATCTTCCACTTCTAATGATTGGAAAAAGTAAAGTGGAATGTGTTGCTTCTGCAAAAGAAGTTTTGGAGAAAGTGGGACTCGGGGACAGAATAAATCATTTTCAAAAAGAACTATCTGGGGGACAGCAGCAGAGAGTGGCTATTGCAAGAGCTTTAGTTAATAAACCAAAAATACTTTTTGCGGATGAACCAACTGCAAATTTAGATAGCACTTCTTCTGTTCAGATTTTAGAACTGTTTAAAGAACTGAATAAGAAATATGGACAAACGATTGTTATGGTTACGCATGAAGATTTTCATAAGAAGTATGTTGATAGGGTTGTTTATTTGAAAGATGGGTTAGTTATTAAGGGAAAGTAGTTTTGTTTGTTTTGGTATTGATTAAGTTTAGGGTAAGATCTCCTTTAACTTCTTAAAAAATTATAAAACACCTATGCTGTTCAAAAATACCTTAACCGAATGCAACGCCCTGATTTTCAAAAACAACAAAACAGCGACGCTGTTGAAAACGCCCCAACCGGGAATTGAACCCGGGTTTCAAGCGCGACAGGCTCGTGTACTAACCACTATACTATTGAGGCATTGTTTTTGTCAACTTCTTTATGAGTTGACCTTATTAATTTGTTGTTAATAAGGATGTTTTCTAATAACAAAAACAGTTTATAAATCTTATTAAGGACGAATTGTATTAGGATTTTTGGATAAGACTTATTGTTTTAGGATAAGTCTTGGGTTTTTTGTAAACATATAACCACTACTATTATTTTTTATTCTTAAGTTAAAAGATTGGATTATTTATTCTTTAACTCTTTTTGATTGCCTCTTCAAAGTAGTTTTTTGTCCATTTTTCAATTTCTTTTTCAGTTACTTTTTTCCCTTTGGATTTTATTTCTTTCTCAATTTCTTTTCTAGTAATCATTATGGTTTGACCCTCTTTAAAATCATCTAAATCTGGAATTGAACGTTTAGGTAAGGGTTCTTTAGATAATTTTTTTACAAAGTCATTTAAAGGATCTTTTTTACATTCAAGACATTTATATCTAAAATTTCTCTTAAACAATCTTTTTATTTTTTGTTTTAAATTCATAAATTTAATTATAAACAAAACTTTATAGTTTTATCGAATTTATTAAATAGAAACTATTTAATTATTACTACCAACTTATACTTATAATTATTTTCTTCATTAATATTAACTTTTAAGATCCTTAATATGACTTATGAAAAGAATGGGATAATCATTGTAATAACTTACTCTATTTTTAAGTTTATTTTCTTTACCAACTCCTTAATCTTTTTCATTTCTTCTAGCATTACTCGATTTTCTTCTATAACCATCTGATATTTTCCTTCTGTTCTATCAATCTTTTTCTATAATTCTACTTTGTCTTCTGCTAATAAAACATCTTCTTCTTCAATTGTATCACTCATTCCTAATAATTTTGAGATTAAACCTTCCCATATAACATATATTATGTGGAACTACACTGAGATATGATAAAAATAAGTAATATACCGCCCCATTAATAATATTATAACTTATATTTTAATATCATCAGATATTAGTTTAAACCTTTCCACAATATATATGTATTGTGGGAACACACATAGATATGATAGAAAAAGGTTATCTAATACCCCACTAATAATATTATATCCTATGTAAGTCTTAATCTCATCAGACATTAGTTTGAACTTTTCTATAATACATATATATTATAGAATTACACTTAACTATGATAAAAAAAGGTTCTTTATTCCCCCATTAATATTATTATAACCTATGAATATTAGTTTAACTTCTTATAATCATTTAATAATTTTTATCATATTAAGATATAGGATCTTTCCCAAATTTCATATCCTTCAATCCCAACTGAATATTAACATTTCCATTCCATTCATTAATTTCAGGAAAGTATGCAACATTTATACTACCATTATTAATTACCACATCTCTACTTAAAGCACCCATTCCGAAACCTATAACACCCATATTATTGACCGTATTATCCTTTAGATTTAACTTAAGATGTTTTTCTTTCAAAACTCTGGGCTCATCAGCTAGCATAATGCCGCTAGAACAAAAGGTTGGTTTTGGATTTCCCATTCCATATGGAAATAATCGGTGAACTTCTCCAATGAAGTCAAAATTAATTTGGTTGAAGTTCAGTTTTGCATCAATTTTTAATACTGGAATTAAATCTTCCTTAGAAAGTTTATTTTTTGAATAATTATTAATCTTCTTACGAAAACTATCAATATTTTTTTCCTTTATCTTTAGGCCTGCTGCTTGGCTGTGTCCTCCATAGTTCTCAATCCATTCCTTTGAATGGTTCATTCCATCAAGTAAGTGAAAAGCAGGTATACTTCTTCCCGATCCATAGCCCCACCCATCATCATCAATCGAAATCAATATAGTAGGTCTAAAATATTTTTCAACTATCTTGGAGGCAACAATACCGATTACCCCCCTATGCCAACCTTCCCCGGAAATAACAATGCAATTATCATTATTTAAATCAATCTCCTCTTCAATTTTTTCAACCGCTTGATTAAATATTTTTTCTTGAAGACTTTTTCTTTCTGCATTTTGTTTATCTAATTCTCTGGCTATTTCGTTCGCTTCTTGAATAGACTTGGTATTAAACAAGGACATTACTTTATCAGCCGCGCCAAGTCTCCCTGATGAGTTTATCCGTGGGCCCAACCCAAATGAGATATTACCGGTGTTAATTTCTTTACCTTTATATCCTGAAACTTCAATCAAAGCTTTAAATCCCAAATTTTTTGTGTTAGCTAGCATTTTTAGACCATTTTTAACAATTATTCTATTCTCTCCATCTAGTGGAACCAAATCAGAAACTGTTCCAACGCAAACGAAATCTAATAAAGAAAATTCATCAAAATCAGAATTAAATCTTCTAACCAATGCCTGAATAAGCTTAAAGACGACTCCCACTGCAGCCAATTTCTTATAAGGATATAAGCATCCTTTTTGTTTTGGATCAATTACAGAAATGGCCTTGGGAAGCTCCCCAATTTGTTCATGATGGTCTACCACAATAACATCAATATTATTTTTGTTTGCATAATCAACTTGAGTATTAGCAGTAATACCACAATCTACAGTGATAATGATACCTATATCTTCATTCTTAGCCTTGTCGATAGCCTTTTCATTAAGGCCATAGCCTTCGGTTAATCTGTTTGGAAAATAATATGAGACATTGCCACCAAGCGCAATAAGAGATTTGTTTAGTATAGTGGTGCTAGTTATGCCATCAACATCAAAATCACCAAAAATTAAGATTTTTTCACCAGTCGTTATTGTCTTATGTATTCTTTCAACAGCTGCGGCCATTCCTTTCATTAGGTTTGGATTATGCAAATCTTTTAGGTCACAGTCAAGAAATCTTTTCGCCTCTTCCGGATCAATAACTCCTCTAGAAGTTAATAAATTAGCAACAATTTGAGATAATCCTAGTTTATCAATAAGCTTTTTAGCAACATTATCATCACAAGGAATTTGTTTCCAGGACTTTTCTATGGGCTTAGCATTAAAACAGCTAAATATACCACGTTTGTATAATTCATAAACTATTAGTGCCTCATGTTTAGCGTCATCTGCTCCTCGATGTCCTTCAATGTAGTCTGTATCTGGAAAAAAGAAATTCCATGCCTCTTGAACCTTGGGCCATTTATACCCATATTTGTTAGTAGCATTAATTTTACAAATATTCGTAGCCAAGAGCATAGGGCAGGGCAAATCATTAATAATCAGTCCTCTACTTCGTAAAAAATCAAAATCAAACTTCTTATTATAGGCCGTAGCAGGATATTTATCGAGAATTTCTTGAATCTTTTCAATATTCAAAGAATTTGCTTCTAGAACATCTTTATATTTTAAATCAGAATTTTCAAAGATCCAACTGTCTTTATGTTCTTTGCTAAAATCTTCCTCCCTAATCAATTCATCATAGAGACATTCGGTTTCTCCATTTTCTAAATCTAAAAGTATAATCCCGACTTCAACAATCAAACCGCCTTTGTTCAAAAAGCCAGTTGTTTCAATATCAACTACAGCAATTTTCATATTAGAGAAGATGATATTACCTATTTATAATTAAGGGTAAATACTCTAAAATAAAAAAAGTCAAGAGATCTAGTGTTTTTAATTTCTTTTATCTAATAATTAATGGTAGTAATTCAGTGTAGATTAGGTAGAAGTTTGGTGTAGATAGTATAGATTAAGTATAAATATAGTGTAGATACAGTGTTAGGTTATTGATGATTACAATAAAATCAAACGTTTTTCGGTATAATATATGTATATGGAACATCTCTTCATTATATTTGTAATAAAAAAATTAATTAAACCAGAAGGTATTTTAAAATTCATGAAGAAAAATCAATGTTTGAGTTTGCTATTGCGTTATTATTGATTGTCTTGGTGATTTTTATTCCAATTTTATCAACAATTTGGCTATGGAATACTCTACCTAGGTGGTTATTTTGGTCGCTAGAGGGCTTAGATATTTTGGGTGTGGTATTTTGGGTTATTTTGAGTATTCGCTAATTATATAAACTATTTGAGTATATTGAATATATGATAAAAGAAGATAATATTGAGAGTGAGGATTGTCATCTTATTGGGATTGAAGGTAAAAATAAAAATGTTGAGTTCTGTGAGGTAATGAGGGATAAACATAAGAGAACTGAGTGGGAAAATAAAATTGAGGCATCAAACTTTAGAGATTTGAAAAATAACAAAAAGGACATAGTTCAAAATAGCGACTTTTTAAAGAATATTGTAAGCAAGTTTTTCTTGGTGTTTAAAGAAAAATTTAATTTAAAAAACACTGTAAAAACATGTTATAACGAGGATTTTTTTACATCTTGTAACTCTAATGAGTCCGTATCCAATTATGATCTTCTTGTTTCAACACTTTATCCATCCCGTGCAATAATTAACTTTCCATGTTTAGAAAATGAAGAGGTTCAATCTCTTGGAATAGGAGAAGATGAGAACATTAATGGAAAATTTGAAGCTGATATAATTATGCCTAAAATGGATGAATTTGTTTCATTGAATAATAATGGCTACGGATTACTTTTCTTTCCTTTTTTTGATAACAATATCTCTGAATATCTAAATAGAAAGGGATTATATATTCAATCAATAATAAGATTACCAAATTCTCGGTTCCCTATAAAAAAACAGTTTAAATTTACTGAAGAAGCTGCTAACTATTATGAAGAGACTCTACATTACAATTATCAAGATCCTTTAGATGAGAAAGAAGCTCTGGAGAAATATGATGAAACATTGGATAAAAAAAATGAATACGATGATTCTAAAAATATACAGAAATACTATAAAAAAAAACTTGGTTGTGAAATTTTGTGTAAAAAAAAGGATAATGAATATGAAATAGAATATAATTCTGTGTTAGATTTTGAGCCTTGTCTCTTAATTGTTAAAAAAATAAAATCTAATAAAATATTTTTTTCAAAATTAAATTCTGAATCAGACCTTGACTTGATCATTAAAAATTTTAAAGAGGAAAAGGGAATTCATGTAAATGAAGGTGTCTGGGTTAAATATTTTAAAGATATATTCTCATTTGGATGGATTAATAATCCTCAAGAATATCTTGATGAAATAAAAAATGAAATGAAGGATTTTTTAGATATAAATATTAAGTTTAAGAGATATTTGTCTTCCGAATTATATGAGGATAAAGATGATTTTAAAAATATCTTTAATTTAATGATTACTAATAATAAATCTTTTTCAAATGATAAAATAGTTATAAATTCAAAAATAACTTCCTTTGATTATCTTAAGTATTATTTTAAAAGTATTATCGGTCAAATGGTAGCAAAGATTGTTATGTTCAAAATATTACCTATAACTTCTTATAATGGGATCGATTTAATTGATTTTTTTAATTCGGAAGATATGTATAAAGTAAAATGGGATATTTTATTACCTTCAATTAAATATCAAAAAAAACATATTGAAGATATGTTAAAATTAGAAGAAGTGGGGGATTCTATCAAGGAAATAAGTGATGAGCTTTATAAAATTCCCATTGAGAGAAGTGGGGTTAGTGAAAAGTTGATTGGTGCTTTGGATTCTTTTCATGGTTTGACTGATGAGGATAAAATAAAATTGCTGCTTAATCCTGGAGAAAATGAGAATATAGAATATAAAGAATCATTTGGAAGGGATGCTGGGAATAAAAAAGATAGGAGTAGTATATTATTGGCATCAATTAAAAATATTGCAGGTTTTATTAATTCCAATGGAGGAACTCTTTTGGTTGGGGTAAATAATGATTGTATAGTTTCTGGTATAGAACGTGATGGATTTAAATCTGATGATAATCTTCTACTTTGGATTTCTGCAAAGTTAAGTGATAATTTTGGAGCAAAAATATATGATTTAGTTAAATATAAGGTTGTTAAAGTAGATGGATTAAATGTTGTTAGATTTGATTGTCAAAAGGGAAAAGAAAAAATATTTGTAAACGGAGAAGATGATGGGCTTTATGTTCGTTCTAGTCCAGAAACAAAAAAAATAAAGGGAAGAGAAATGTTTGATTATGTCAAGAGTCATTTTAAATCCGATTAATTATTATAAATCATAACAATATTGGAATTTTTTATATAACAAGAAGTATTATTATCTGAAATAAATAAAATGTATATATATAATTAAGTCTATTAAACAGTCCATCTAAATAACATTATTTTGCGAGCAAACAAAACTTTAGGGGCTTGTGGTTCATATGGGTTGGAGGGAGGTTGATTTTTGGTTGGGAGGTGTGTGGTGGGATGTTGGGTGGG
>CAZEYD010000007.1:0-28975 GCA_964516745.1 Candidatus Woesearchaeota archaeon | reverse complement strand
ATATGCGAATTCAAAACCTGCTTTACCATGCTTTTCTGCTTCTTCTTTGTATTTCTTCATCTGTTGTTCAGACACTGCGCCACCATCGAAAAATACTCTACCTACTGTAGTTGATTTTCCTTGATCTACATGTCCTACGAAGACAACATTAATGATTGGTTTTTCTTTTGCCATAGTTATTTCTTTTTAATTTAGTTAGTATGTTAGACAATTGTCTATGTTTATAGATAATGGAATTGCTTTAAAAAGTTAAGGGTTGTGCGGTTTTGTTGAGTTTTGAGTGATAAAAAAATCTAAAAAGGTAAATTTCTTAATGAATTTATGACATTTTATTTAATTGGTTTGGGAATGAAGAAAAATTCAATTGGTTTGGATGCGAAGAAGGTTTTGGATAATTGTGATGAAATTTATTTGGAAGGTTATACTGTTGATTTTCCTTACAATGTCAAAGAGTTAAGTGAAGTTTTAGAGGTTGATGTTAAAATTTTAAAGCGTGGTGCTGTTGAAGATGAACATTTGTTGGATGATGCTAAAAAGAAGAATGTGGCTTTGTTGGTTTATGGTGACTCTTTATCTGCTACGACCCATACTCAACTGATTTTGGAGTGTAAAAAGAGGGATGTTGAATATAAAATTTTTCATAATGCTTCTATTCTAATTGCAATTGCTGAAACTGGTTTACAGTTGTATAAGTTTGGTAAAATTCCATCAATGCCAAAATGGCAGAAGTCATATGAGCCTACTTCATTTTTAGATTATTATTTGGAAAATCAAAAAATCAATGCCCACACATTACTCCTAATAGATATTGGATTAGAATTACAAGACGCACTAATACAACTAAAAAAAGCTTGTCAAGAAAAAGAATGTCAAATTGAAAAGATAATTATCATCATTAATGCGGGCTTAGAAAATCAGAAGATATATTATGATTCTATAAAGAATTTGCAAAGTTTAAACATACAAAAACCATATTGCTTCATTCTTCCAGGAAAGATGCACTTTGTTGAGGAAAATGCGTTAGAAGAATTTCGTGAAAATTAAAATTTTAAAACTTTATCTTAAAGAGATTTAAATTTGGGAGTATTTTTAAATTAGCTTTACGGTTTAGTATAATGGTTGAAAATAGAAAATCTAAATCCCACCCTGATTTTTTTGATATGGAAATAAGATTAGGTGAGAGAGATATAATTGCTGTTAAAAAAAACATTAAGATTTTTTCATATATTTGTGCGTTTTCTATATTTTTCATATTTTCATATTTATCTTTAAAAATAGTTAATAGAAATGATATCTTTTTAGTACTTATATTTTCATGTTCTTTATTGTTTTCTATATTATTAAAAAAGGTTATTTATGATTACGGAATTCGTCGAGGGAGAAAGAAGTATAGTTGGCTTTTAAATGATATAATTATTTTTAAGTTTCATTTTAAAAAAATATTTGGGATTTCTCTTCTAACAATTGTTTCATTTAGTATATTATTTTTAATATTTATTTTGATTGTTATTCCCAGTATAAGTGTTGCAGATATTGATAATATAATTTTAGGTGCTCATCGTGGAGATTCTGTTAGATATATTGAAAATACTCTTCCTGCTATAAAGAGTGCATTGGAAAATGATAGTTATGAATTTATTGAATTTGATGTACAATATACGAAAGATAAAAAGATAATAGTTTATCATGATAGTAATTTGATTAGACTACAGCATAAATTATACTCTATTTCTAGTTTAACTTATGATGATTTATTGAATGTTAGCGATTACCATATTCCATTGTATTCTGAAGTTATGGATCTAGTTGGCGGAAAAAAGTATTTGAATATAGAAATAAAATCTCAAGGGAATTTGATAGATGATAAAAAGATTGCTGATTTTGTTATAGATGATGTTAATAAAAGAGGTTTAACAAAAATTGTATTATTTAGTTCAATTTCTTCAGATGTTATTAGGTATATTAATGAACAATATTTAGATGTAAAGACAGGAATTATATATTATATGACTTTTGATACTTTTTTAGAATCAGATGAAAAAATTGCAAAAATTTATATTGAAACAGAGGATATTGGAGCAGATTATTTAATGTTATATGCAAGTAATCTCCGAAACTATTATAATATTCAAAAAACAAAACCAGATAATATTGATATAATTATTTGGTATTTTAATAATGAAATGTATATTTTTAATTCGGATGAAGATGAGATTAGTAATAAGAAAGTAAATATATTCGGTTACTTGATAAAAGAAAAAAATGATATGTCTTGGGATAATTTAATTTCTTTTTATTAAAGATATTTATAAAAAGATTATCTAAGAATATCTAGAATGTCTTTTCCGACGGATTCGATTGATTGTTCACCGTTAATTGTTGTTAATTTGTCTTTGTAATATTCTAGTAATGGTTCTGTTAGTTCACGATATGCATTAATTCTTTTTTGAATTGCTTCTGGTGTGTCATCTTCTCTTTGTATTAATTTCCCTCCACATTTATCGCAAATTCCTTCTTGCTTTGGTTTTGGTATTGTGTTTGTATTATATCCTGCTTTACAATCTTTACATAAAAATCTTCCTGATAATCTTTTCATTGCTTCTTCATAAGAAATTTTTATTTCGATTACTTTATGTATTGGCATTTCTTTTGAGAGTGTCTCTGCTTGGTTAATATTTCTGGGGAAACCATCTAAAATTATTCCATTCTCACAATCATCTTGGATTATTCTTTCTTGTAATGCTTGTATTGTTAGGTAGTCTGGGGCTAGAGCTCCGTCATTTTGAAATTCATGTATTTTATCTCCTAAATCGTTTGTTGTATTTCTAAGCAATTCACCTATAGAAATACTTACTAAATTCAATTCTTTTGCAACCTCT
Organism: Candidatus Woesearchaeota archaeon; assembly: GCA_964516745.1. Taxonomy (GTDB): domain Archaea; phylum Nanobdellota; class Nanobdellia; order Pacearchaeales; family GW2011-AR1; genus JAGVXH01. The sequence continues at coordinate 26,096 of CAZEYD010000007.1, read as the reverse complement.
TTTGCTTGGGTTCCCTTGCCTGAGCCTTGAATCCCGATAAAAATTATGTTCATATTATTCTCTTAAAAAAAGAGTTTATTAAGTTTTAGTAATTTATGGGTTTTTCATTTTAAAATATATTTCAAAATCAATTCTTCCGATAAAATAAACTAACCAGTGTAAACCAATCCCTAGGATTATTCCTGCTTGGATTGCTAAGTAAATTGTTAATAGAATTAGCTAATGTTGAAGAATTATTGATTTTTTGCTAGAAGTTTTGCAATCCCTGTGTAGTTTTCAGGGGTTATTTGATGTAGTTCGTCTTTAAGTGTTTGAGAAATGTTCAATTCATTTATAAAAATTTTAAAATCTTTCATTGTCGTTTTTCTTCCTCTTGTTAGATTCTTTAGTATTTCATAAGGCATATTTTCTCCTTCTCGTCTTAATACGGTTTGGATTGCTTCAGAAATTATTTCTGGATGTGAGTTTAAGTTATCTCTTGCTTTTTGTTCATTTACGGATATTTTGTTAAGTCCTTTTATTATGTTTTTATAACCAACTAAACTATATCCAAAGGCAGACCCAAAATTTCTCTCAACTGTTGAATCTGATAAATCTCTTTGTAATCTAGAAATTTGTAATTTACTTGAAAAAAATGTGTATAATGCATTTGCAATTCCAAAATTTCCCTCTCCTCCTTCGAAATCTATTGGATTTATTTTATGTGGCATTGTTGAAGATCCGACTTCGCCTTCTATGGTTTTTTGTTTTAACCATCCGTCACTAATATATCTCCAAATATCTTGACTCAAATCTATAAGTATATTGTTAATTCTTTTCATATTATCAAAAAGTTCAGCATAGGTGTCATGTCCTTCGATTTGTGTTGTTATCAAATTTGGTTCTAGCTTAATTCTTCTGTTTTTATTTAATTTTTCTATAAAATTTTCTGTAAATTTGATACAATCTAAATCTTGATAAGATACGTGATGAGCATTATAATTTCCTGTTGCGCCGTTTAGTTTAACTTTCGGTTTGAAAGTCGATAACTGATTTAATTGGGTTTTTAATCGTGATGCAAAAATTCTAAATTCTTTTCCAAATGTTGTTGGTGATGCTGGTTGTCCATGTGTTCTGCCTAGTATTGGGATATTCGCGTATGTAATTGAAAATTGGTTAAGGATTGTATATAAATTTTGTAAGGTCGGTAAGATTTCTTGTTCAAGTCCATCTGCAAGCATTAATCCATAGGATATATTATTTGTATCATCCGATGTTAATGCAAAATGAATCCATTCTAGCGAATCTTTGAGAGAGGTGTCTTTTAATTTGTATTTCATATAATATTCTATTGCTTTTACGTCGTGATTTGTTGCAGGAATTTCATTGTATCCTTTTGTTTCAAATGCTTTGGCTATTTCTGCATTTTCTGTTGTTAAATTATATAAGTTTTGTATTTCTACAATTTCATTTTGGTTGAAGTTTCTAGTTCCTATTTCTGAATGCTGGGATAAATATATCAAATATTCTACCTCAACCTTAATTCTGTTTTTTATTAGTCCTTTCTCACTAAATATCTCTGCCAATTTTCTAGTATGTCTTTGATACCTTCCATCAAGAGGATTTAGATTTTCGATTGGTTTCATGTTATTAGATGGATATTGTATTTTATATATTTTTATATGGTTATGTGTATCAAAACTTTTAAAAACTCCTTTTTTGTCTATAGTTTATGGATATTGTAAAAGCTATTCCAATTTATTGTTAATGTTGGTAGTCTTTACTTTCTTGATTCTTGGTTTTTATTATGAAAAAAGTTAAAGATTTTTTATGGCGTGAAGGAATGAGTGTTTCTGAATTAGTTGGGTCTTTTGGAAATTTGGGTTTTCAAGCTCTTGAGTTGTCGGAAGCTAGTCGAGTGATTTTAAAAATGAAGCGTGATGGTGCGAAGGTGTTTTTGACTTTTACTTCTAATATGGTGACTTCTGGTTTGCGTGGTTTTTTTGCTCAGTTATGTAAATTGAAATTACCAAATATTTTGGTTACGACTTCTGGTGCTATTGAAGAAGATTTGATTAAATCTACGGGAGAGTCTTTTGAGATTTCTAGTTTTTATGCTGACGATACTGCCTTGCATGAGAAGGGATCTAATCGTGTTGGGAATTTGGTGATTAGAAATGAGAGTTATATGAAATTTGAAGATATGATGGCTGAGATGTTAAATAAAATTTATGAGAAGAAACAGAGATTATCTTCTTCGGAGTTGTTGTATGAGTTAGGTTTGCTGATTGATGATGAAAACTCAATTCTTTGTCAAGCTGCTAAAAACAATATTCCGATTTATTGTCCTGGGATTGTTGACTCTTCTTTTGGTTTTCAGTTATTTATGTTTCAACAGAAGCATTCAGATTTTATTGTAGATACTATTTATGATATGAATCGTATTGTGACTGATTTGAGTTTTGATGAGAAGAAGGGGTTGATTTCTCTTGGTGGTTCTATTTCAAAACATTATGCTGTTTTTGCTGCTTTGCTTTCTGGTGGTTTTGATTATGCGGTATACTTGACAACTTCTCATGCCAGTTCTGGTTCGATGAGTGGTGCGACTACACAAGAGGCTAAGAGTTGGGGAAAAATTAAAGATGATGGTCAGGCTGCGACGGTAAATGGTGATGTTAGTATTACGTTTCCTTTATTGATGACGGCGTGTTTAGATCAAATGAAATTGGAGGGATTGATAGATGGATAAAAGTGTTTTTGAAGATGAGGTTAAACAAAAAGAATATACTGAGGATGAAAAAATAGTATTGACTGCAATTTGGAAAAAGGTTTCTAAAGACTTTTTTTATAAAATACTTTCTGGATTTAAAAGTTATGATGGATTTAAACATATTATTGATAATTTGTTGAAGAGAGGAGTAATTCAAGAGACAGTAGATTTCTTTTACATTAATGGTGGATTTGATGAGAGTATTACTAATGGTTGTATAAAAGAAGCTTGTGAAATAAAAGAAGGTCTTGTATTAAATGATGGTAGCTAAATTTATTTTAGATAAAAATGTTGTTGATAAGCAAGTCCAATCTCTTTTGGATTTGGGTTTAAAAGTTTCGTATTCGTATAAAACTAATCATGAGGTTGGTAATGTTTTGCAAGATTCTGAATTAGATGTGAATTTTTCTATTCATGCAAAGAGTGAAATTGAGATGATTAAAGATAAAAGTAAGATACATTTTTTTACTCAAGCTGAGAATGTTGAAGAATTGAAAGAAATTTTAGATAGTGGCATACGAAATTTTGTTGTTGATAATGAGATCGATTTTGAAACAATTTTAGAGGCTATTAAAAATAAGAATGTAAAGATTGATTTATCTATTCGTATGAGATTTCAAGAGCATCGTGTTGGAACAGGGAAATGTTTCGTTTATGGATTATTTTCTAATAAAGTGAATGAATTGATTTTGAGAGAAAAAGATAACGAGTTAATTAATAAATTTGGTGTTCATATTCATAGGAAGAGTCAAAATACTTCGGAGTGGGAGATTGTCTCGGAATTGGAAGATTCTTTGAATGATAAAGTTTTAGATAGAGTTGATTTTGTTAATTTAGGTGGGGGATTGCCTGTTAAGTATAAGAGTTATACTGCCGAGGTTTTGCCATATATTTTTGAAAAATTAGAGAAGGTTGTTGCATGGTTAAAACTTAAAAATGTTGATACTTTTATCGAGCCTGGTAGGTTTATTGCTGCACCTGCTATTAAGTTGGAAGTTGAGATTATTCAGATACAGAATAATAATTTGGTTGTAAATACTACGATTTATAATTGTGCTTTGGATTGTGTTCTGACTGGCACAAAGATGTTGGTCGAGGGTGAGTTGGATATTGAAGATGAAGGGGGATATTATTTGATAAAGGGAAATTCTCCTACAAGGGATGATATTTTTAGGTATAAGGTTAAGTTAAATAATCCGAAGGTTGGTGATAAAATTGTTTTTTTGAATGCTGGTGCGTATAATTATACTACAGATTTTTTTGGATATACTAAGATTAAAACACTGACTCTCGATGACTGATTTTTGATTCCTGATGTCCGACTTTTGACTCTTGATTTCCGATGTTTAATTCTTGATAGTTAATTTGTTAAAATTTTTATCAGCTTTTTTGCTAATTTGATTGTTTTGTTTTTTTTATCTTTATCTGGTACAATCTCTACAATGTCTATGATTATGGGTACCTGATTTTTGTTAATTGTTTTTATTAATTTAAAGAATGTTTTTTTTGTTAATCCATTTGGTTCTGGATAATTCACTGCTGGTGCATATTTTGGATCTATTGCATCGATGTCTATTGATAGGTATATTTTTTTATTTATTGTAAGTTTTTTTATTTGTGTTATTGTATTATTATAATAATGCGAAACATATTTTATTTTGTGTTTATCTAAAAATTTTTGTTCTTCTGGTTCTATCTTTCTTAGTCCAATAATTAAAATATTTTTTGTTGGCCAACCTTGTTTTATCAACCCTGCTAAGAATTCTTCGTGTGTTGGTTCTTTCATTGGTGGCATGCAGTCTGTATGAGCGTCAAAGATTATTAAGAAAGATTTGTTTTTATATTTTTGTAAGAATGCTTTACCTGCTGGGTATGTTATTGAATGATCGCCCCCGATTAATAATATCTTATCATTTGAAGCTATTTCTTTTTTGATTACGTTGTAAATTTCTTTTTCATCCTCTGTGATGTTTTCGTTATCCGATTTTATTTGAATATACTTTTTCTTTTGTAAAAGAATTTGTGGGGTCTTTTCAGGCCCATTTAATCCTAAAGAATTTATTCTAGGAATAGAAAATATTTTTGTCATAGTAGAAGTATAATTGTAGAATTAATAAATTATTCTATTTTAAATGTTCCTTTTACATCGTCGCAAAATGTTATAACGGCGTCAATTGGTGCTATTGTTAGTCCTATAATGCCTCCACTAAAATAACATACAGAATCGACTAGATTATAATTTTCTACACATTTATATTTTAATAATTTGTCAGCTTTTTCTCTGAGTGGATTTTTTAGAGTTATTTTTCTTTTACTTAGTCGTTTCTTTGCACTAAAGGGTGTTCCTCCATGAAAAAAACCGGTAAGGAAGCTTTCTCGTATTTTTTTTATTCGTTCTCCCATTGTATTTATGAGACTTTTGTTGATTTTAAAGCTTTAGTTTGCTATTTATTTCAATCTAGATTGAATTTCAAAGTTTCTTTTTGCGACTTCACTAACATTCTGATTTCTAGATTCTAATTCAAAAAATAACTGTTTTGCTTGTTCTACTTTATTCATTTTTGCTTATTTATTTTAAATTTAGTTTGATTCCGTTTTTTTCTAGATAGTTCATTACAGCTCTATCTACAAAATTTCGTTTTGAGGGAAAATTGCTCTTATTACTTTTACTTTTATCAACATAATTATCGATTTCATTCAGAAGCCATTTGCTTATTTTTACTGTAGTTTCTTGATTGGTTACCATTTGTTAACAATAGGTAACTTATAGTATATAAATGTTTTGGGAAATTAGAAATATTTTTAATATATTGTAACTTTTTTATTTTATGAAAAGAAGAAATCTATTTTATTTATTGTTTGTTTCGACGGTTATTGTAATTAGATTGGGTGTTTTTTTTGTTCCAAATGTTGATTTTACCTTTTTAGATTTTGTTCTCCATCATTTTTGGTTTGGGATTTTATTAATTTCTGTTAGTTTTTTATTTATGAAAAAAAAACATTTTAGAATTATTTTGTTTGCCATTGGTTGTGGTTTATTCGTTGATGAATTGGCTTTTATGATGATGGGCGCTGGTGGGGATAATGAATATTGGGGATGGTTATCTGTTGGTGGAACAATTTTAATTGGTTGTATTGTAGGGATTTTTAGAAAAAATTTGTTGATTTTTATACAAAAACCTTTTAAAGACAAAATATTATGATTTGTTATGGTTGATGCTACAGTAAAGGTAAAGGAACTACAAAAGGACCCTGTCCATATTAGAAATATTGCAATTTGTGCGCATATTGATCATGGTAAGACGACATTTTCTGATAATTTATTGGCTGGTGCTGGTATGATGAGTGAGGCTTTGGCTGGTAAGGCTAGAACTTTAGATTTTCATGACGATGAAACAGAGAGAGGTATTACTATTGATTCTGCTTCCGTATCTATGGTTCATCATGTTGAGGGTTCTGATTATTTGATTAATTTAATTGATACTCCAGGTCATGTTGATTTCGGTGGTGATGTTACAAGAGCAATGAGGGCTGTTGATGGTGCGATTGTTTTATGTTGTGCAAGTGAAGGAATTATGCCTCAAACGGAAACAGTCTTGAGACAGGCATTAAAAGAAAGAGTTAAACCAATTTTATTTATTAACAAAGTAGATAGATTAATTAGAGAAGTAAAATTAACTCCAGAAGAAATGCAAAAAAGATTTATAGGAATTATTAACAGTGTTAATAAATTAATTGCTGAGATTGCTGAGGATGATTTTAAGCAGAAGTGGCAAGTAGGTGTTGGTGATGGAACTGTTGCATTCGGTAGTGCATTTCATAATTGGGCTCTTTCTGTTCCATATATGCAAAAAAAGGGAATTACATTTAAAGAAATTATTGATGCTTATGAATCTGGTGGTGAGGAATATAAAGTTTTAGCTAAGAAGGCTCCGATTCATGAAGTGATTTTAAATATGGTTGTAGAGCATCATCCTAATCCAAAAGTGGCTCAGAAGTATAGAATTCCTAAGATTTGGCATGGAGATCCTGAGAGTCAAATTGGTCAAGATTTACAAAATTGTAATATCGACGGTGAAGTTGCATTTGTTCCAATAAAAATTGTCGTTGATCCTCATGCTGGTGAAGTTGCTGCTGGTAGGTTATTCTCTGGAAGAATCAAACAGGGCGATGAGTTATTTATGAATATTGCAGGCAGAAAAGTTAGAGCTCAACAGGTTTCTATCTACAAAGGTGCTCAAAGAATTCAATTAGATGAAGTTGTCGCTGGTAATATTGTTGGTGTTGTTGGTTTGAGAGATGTTGTTGTTGGTGAAACGGTTAGTACTAATCCAATGGATACTTTTGATGCTATTACACACTTATTTGAGCCTGTAGTTACTAAAAGTATTAGTGCTAAGAGGACGGCTGATTTGCCTAAATTAATTGAAGTTTTAAGACAGGTTGGTAAGGAAGATCCTTCTTTACATATTGAGATTAATGAAGAAACTGGTGAATCTTTGATGTCTGGAATGGGTGAATTACATTTAGAAATTATTGAAAATAGAATTAAAACAGAAAAAGGATTGGATATTGAAATGGGACCACCTATTATTGTTTATAGAGAATCTGTATCAAAAGTTAGTAGTCCTGCTGAGGGTAGATCTCCTAATAAGCATAATAGTTTCTTTATTACAGTTGAACCATTAGAAGAGTCTGTTGGAAAGGCCATTATTGATGGAATCTTGCCAGGGGGTCGTGTTAAGAAAAAAGATAAGAGCTTGAATGAAACAATGGTTGGTTTGGGAATTAGCAGAGATGAGGCTCAACAATATAGAAATATTTTCCAAGGTAGTGTTTTCTTAGATAAAACAAAAGGTGAAGTTCATATTGGTGAAGTTATTGAGTTAATTTTGGATTCTTTTGAAGAGGTTATGAAGGCTGGTCCATTGGCAAGGGAACCCTGTCAGAAAATGAAGATTAGTTTAGTTGATTTAAAATTACATGAAGATTCTATTCATAGAGGTCCTGCTCAAGTTTATCCAGCTGTTAGAGACGCAATAAAGGAAGCGATGAAAGATGCTAGTGCTACTTTACTTGAACCAGTTCAGGTTCATCAGGTTGAAGCACCTAATGATTATATGGGGCCAATTACATCTTTAATTTCTCAAAAGAGAGGTAACTTAGTCGATGTTCAGCAGGATGCTAGTGGTGTTACAATTAGAGGAGAATTACCAGTTTCTGAAATGATTGGATGGACGAGTGATTTAAGATCTACGACTGAAGGCCGTGGTGTTTCTAGTTTAGTTAGTCAGAGTTTTAAACCACTTCCTAGAGAATTCCAGGATAAAATTATTGCTCAGATTAGAGAGAGAAAAGGTTTGGCTGAAAACCAGTAATTTTTAATTCTTTTTGATTGATATGTCGTTGTGAGAACACTCGCGTATGTTAATACGCCACGTAACCTCACGCCTAATCTCAATTTAAAAATAATGAAAAATAAAGAGGGGGTGATGAGTTTTTGATTAAAATTGCATTATATATTGATTCTAATTTGATAGAAAGTTTTATAATAAATCTAATTCTATGTATATTATGGCAAAGTTTTTAGATACTCTTGGGATTTCTAATGAGTTAGGTCAAATAATTAAAAATGCTAAAGAAAAATTAGTAATAGTTAGTCCTTATCTTCAAATAAGCGATCGGTTTAAAGAAATGCTTGAAGATCAAGATAGAATGAGAATATATATAGATTTAATTTATCGTAAAAGTGAACTTCAACCCCAAGATAGTAATTGGTTGAAAAATTTAACTTCTGTTAGAACACGTATTTGTAAAAATTTACATGCAAAATGTTATCTTAATGAAAGTAGAGCGTTAATTACTTCAATGAATTTTTATGAATTTTCACAAGTTAATAATGAAGAGATGGGTATTGTTGTGAGTAAGGACGAAGACCCTCAATTATATGAAGATATTAATCGAGAAGTTCAAAGACTAATTAGAAATAATGATGAGATTAAAGTAAGCGTAGAAAAAGTTTTTTCAAATAATAAAAAGATATCTAGTAAAACGGTATCTAAAAACGGATTTTGTATTAGATGTGATACAGAAATCAAATTAGATCCTAAAATGCCTTTATGTAAAAAATGCTATAAAAGTTGGAATAAATATGCGGATACTAAATATAAAGAAAAGTTTTGTCATATTTGTGGTGAGAAATTTGATTCTTCAATGGAAAAGCCTGTTTGTTTAAATTGTTTTAAGAAAAACAAATCTTTATTCTAAGAAAGAATAATAAAAAAAATAAAAAGTGTTGAGATGAAAATTAATTTATAAATTAATCTCTATCTTCTCGTGGTTTTGCTTCACTTACTTTGATTGCTCGACCATCTGCTTCTTTTCCGTTCATTTCAGAAATAGCTTTTTGACCAGCTTCATCGTCTGTGATTGTTACAAAACCAAAACCTTTAGATCTATCTGTGGATCTATCTACAATAACTTGAGCTTCTTCAACGCCATAACTAGCGAAAAGTTCCTTCAAGGTATTATCATTAACATTCCAAGATAAATTACCTACGTATAACTTCATTTTTTCCTCCCGATTAATTTAATAATATGGACCATAGAATTCTGAATTTTCATTAACTTTACCTGTTTTTCTTAGAGATTTTGGGTTTTTATATGTTTGGTTGGGGTTACATTGTATAATTAACGGGTGTTATTTGATAAAAATTTCATTTAGATCTTTAACTTTGTCTTTATCTTCTATTCCAGTAAGTAGATTTATGATATATCTATCAATATATTCTTCTGAATGAGGCGATTGTTCTATTATTTGTAGTTTGGTGTACCGTCCGAAGTGTTTCCATGCTAATTTTTTCTTCCATCCATTCCATATGAATTCAGAATATTTTGGAGCACCATAATTATCATATAGTTTTATGAATCTGTCGAATGTAGAAATGTCTCCAAGCGTTGTTAATATGTTAAAAGGAAGATAGCTACCTAATTGTAAGTTATCGATTTTACTTACTAGATCTCTTAATTCTTCTTCGTGTTCTTTATGAAAATTAGCAATGCCAGATATTTCATACATAATATATTCTTCTTCAGGTGGTGTGGTGTTTTTTAGTATTGGGTTATCAATAAAATGATGAGTCATTTTTAGGTAAGTTTGAAATAATGTTTCATCACGGGATGCTATCGCTGCATACATGGAATTAGAAATCCTATTATTATCTCCTTGTGGATAGTGTAGAAGGGAGTTGTCTGGAGTCATTTCGAATGTAGTTAGTAATGTTCTATTGGCTTGTGATAGTAATTCTGATAACACAGGATGGTTTGCAGGAACTGAATGTATAAAACCAATTATTTCTCTATAGCTTGAGAGATCATCCTTATATGGTGATAATTCCTGTGGATATCGTATTAGTTGCCAAGTTTTTCCATTTAACAAACTATTTACTCTTTTGTCAATATCTTCTTCTCCTTGAAATTTATGTAATCTTTCCATAACGTAAGGATCTATTTGTTCTCCTCTGATTGTCATATCCATTTGTTTAAGATGTTCAAATAATTTTTAAGGATTTATATTGTTTGAAGTGGTATATAGAAAATATATTTAGGAAACTCAAGATAAAGTTATTTGACTTATCTTTTTTTGAATAAGTATTTTAATTTATTCCTGATTCTATCCATGTTGTTCCACATAATTATTATTAGAAATAGAGTTAGAGTTGTTAGTGCATAAATTGTGTTGAGTGTTATGAATATTGTTGTTGCTATTGCTAATATCCATAGTATTGATGGGAAGTATTTTTTGTAGATTTCTTTTTCATCTGATGTTATTTTGTATAATAAATATGATGTTGGGATTGTTAGAAATATTATTGCAATTACTAGTAGTAGTGGTATCATAATTCTTTTAAAGTATGATGCTTTATAATTATTATGGATTTTGTAGAGGATATTAAAAACGGGGCTATTTTTATTCATCCTACTGATACTATTTATGGTCTTGGTTGTGATGCGACTAATATTGAATCTGTAAGTTTTATTAAGAATTTAAAATATAGAGATAAAAACAAGCCGATGAGTGTTATTGCTCCGTCTATTGAATGGATTAAAGAACATTGTATTGTTAAAGATGAAATTCTTGAAAAATATTTACCAGGTCCTTATACATTAATTATCAAGAAGAAAGATGTTGATTTTATGAAGAGTGTTTCTGCAAATGATTCCTTAGGAATAAGAATTCCAGATTGTGAGTTTGCTAAACTAGTTAAGCAGGCTGGAGTTCCCTTTATTACGACTTCAGTTAATTTAGTTGGTGAACCTTATGCTATTAAAATAAGTGATATCGAGACTGAAATACTGGATGCTGTTAATATTGTTATTGGTGTTGGTAAGTTGGATGGTCGGCCTTCAACGTTGGTTGTTGATGGGGAAGAAATCAGGCGTTAGTTGTCATTTTTATATGATAACACTTATAAATTCTTTTTGGATAGTTTTTTTATGAGAAAGGGAACTAGAAAATATATTGCAAATTCAGCTAGTATTACTGGTATAGTTCTGGGATTGAGTTTTGTATATTTTCCAATTTCTATAGCTTTAGGTTTTTTAGCGGCAGGGGTGGTAAGTAATAATTATATTAATGGGCATTATGGCAATGATCCGGAACAATCTAAAATACATAGTGGTCCTTATAATGATTTTAAAAAATGGTATATTGGTTGTAAGGCTAAAGCTAAGGCAAAGAGAGATTCAAAAAAAAGTCTAGAAGAAAAAGTAGAGAAAGAAGTAGAGGAAACGGTTGTCGACACTATTGATGTTTCTCCGAAAGAATCTTTAGAAGATGTTGTAGAAAAGAACGTACCTGTATCTGGTAGTGAAAATAAATATAGTCCTTTAGCTGATTATGTAAAGGGATTTTTAAAAAATAGATATAAAATTCATCCTAGTGTTAATTATAATGTTTCTAAAGATGGAGAAAATATTGATATAGTTAGAAAAGCGTATAATGAAAAAGCTCAGAAAATTCTTAAAATTGGAAATTATACGTATAATGTTAAATCTGTTGAAGATGTTGATGGTGGTGTGAAGGCTGTTTATGAGAAGGTTGCGTGATGACGGAGAAGAGAAATGTGTCTAAAGAAGATTTTACTGAATTGAGGGAATTAAATTATGCATACAATAAGAAGAGTCTAGGTGATTATAGTGATGAAGGTTTTTTTGATTTTATTCAAGATAATTTTTATTTAAAATCTTCTCCTATGAAACATCCATTATTCTTTGATCTTATATTAAAAAATAGAAATAAGATGATTAGTTTATTAGATGCTTATGGTTTTGTTTTTGATGATAATTCGGTGGATTTGAAACCGATACAAGGTGATGTTATATTACCACTTTGTATAGATGGAGAAAATTCGTTTATTTCAGAGAATATGTTTACTGATGGAACAAGAACGGTTTTTTCATATACAGAATTGATTCATCTTGGCAAACTAGATTGTAATTCTTTTTATAAAAAGTATAATAATCATATTTTACTTAAGGAGAAAGGTATTTGGGGTGATGAAGAGGGATGGACATATGTTGCTTCTAATTATATCCATCCTAGTCGTCAAGATTGGAAATCTATGCTATTATATATTGATAGAGATATTTTATTGGAAATGAGAGATTTGTATATTGATCCAGCGGGTATTAATCGTCCGTATGAATTTGGTAAAGCGTTTATGTTTAAAGGTGGTATTCCGAAAGAAGCTATAAATAAAATAGAGGTGCTTAATGTTGATGCGAAAGAGCGTAATCCGGATTTTGTAAACCCTATTGCAACCTTATCTTTAGATGAATTTTTTCAGGATGAGTCTGAAAGATATTTTTAAATATAATAATGTAGAAGATGTGTTATTTATATAATGGTAACAAAGAGAGAGTTTATATATTTTCAATTTTTAATCGTAATATGATAAAAAAAGGTCTTGGTGATGTTGATGGGACAGAAGCGGTTTCTATAGATTTATATTCACTAATTTATTCTGTAAAAAAGGAACATTTTGCTGATTATGGGATAAATAAGAATCTTGGTTGTGAGGAAAGGATGATTAATCTAGAGTATGGGAAACCAGAAGAAAGATTACTACAGAGTAGGCTTGCTAGAGAAATTGTTAGAATACTTTTGAATGCTAAGGATAGATGTGGAAGTGGTTCGTTAGATGAGGTAATAGAGGGTAACGATCCAAGAATCAAAACGAATGGTGCAATAGTCTTTTCAGATATATCTGACTATGATGTAAAACCAGAAATATATGCTTTACAAGAAGATGGTTTGTTAGAACTTTGGAGTGATTGTTTTTATCCAAGTTGGTGCCTTGCAAGTGAGCCCATTTATTATAAGGAAAAGGTATGTGGTGTAGAGTCAAAAAACATCAGTAGGAAATTTGAAGTTAATCAGAAATTGAGAGAGGCGTTAGTAATGATGTTAAAGCCATTTGAAGGTGAGGAGCCGATGTATGTTCGCTCTGTGTGGGGTGAATCAAGACCAAGATATCATAGTTCCTATATTTGCCCTTGATGTGTTCGTGTTTTATTATTTGAAATAATGTTTTCTATGACGATATTTCCATCTACTTTAATAAGGTTGAATAAATTATCGCAATAGTTTATCAGATTTCCAATATATAATTTAAATTCGTCAAGTTTGTCAATTGATTCTACTTCTTGTTTGTTGCTGTGTTTGTATGTTTTTGCTATCATACCTATTTCTTTTCCGAGGTAAGGAATGTAATCTTGTAGGGATGTTGGGTTATTTGATAATTTAATTTCATGATTAGAGATGTCGTCACAATTCCATTTAAATATTGCTGATAGTCCTAGACAATAGATCATTATGTCTCCAATGGCGTCAATGATTTCTGGTTTATTATTTGTTAAGTGAGCATCACAAAGTTCTCCGAATTCTTCTGTTATTAAAATAATTTCTTTTCCTACATTGGATATATTAAAGTTTCTGTTGAGTTTGTTTTGGTATACTTTTTGTTGGAATTGGTAATATTTCATGTTAGTATAGAGTTGTTTGAGATTATAAGTTTTGAGTTAATAGATTTATTATATGTTGTATGACATAAAATAATAAAAAGAAGTTTCCTATATTTTTGTTATGATAGATAAGAAAAGTCTAGAAAGGATTTCTTTTAATGTGAATGTAAAAGATCTTGCTCATCATAAAGCTGCTGTTGATTATTTGCAAGAAAATGGAATATTAAATCTGGATAACGAAAAATATTTAGAAGTTATGGAAAAAATTGATGCTATTGGTAAATTGAAGTTGGATGGACATATTTATGCTTTTCATACAGATGATGCTTGGACACGTCAAGTTGGTTACAGAGATTATGAGACAGGTGAAGGCGTTTGTTTGTATTTAAGACAGGGGAATACTGTTAAGAAATGTGTGGATAGTGACAGAGATGAACCTGCTCAAATAGAAAGTGCAATTAATTTTTTGAAAAAGAATGAACAATATACTTCAATATACACCGGAAAAATTTCTGGTTCTGAATTCTTGGGTATTCCTTTTATGTGTGACGAGGAAGACCCATTATATCATATGCCATTAGAGGAAGATGAAATTGAAGAATTTCGCTCTGCAGGTATTAAGGTTGTTGAGTTAGAAACTTTAATTTAACCTAACTTTTTTAAACAATCTTTCTTTTATTCTTATATGAAATATATTGATGTTCATGCTCATCTCACTATGGAACGCTTTGATAATGATTTGGATGAGGTTGTTGCCCGTGCTAATGAGAATGATTGTTTTATTGTTTGTTCTGGTTCGGATGATGATGCTAATCGAAAGGTTCTTGGATTTTCGAAAAAGTATGATAATGTTTTGTGTTCTTTTGGGGTTTATCCTATTGATGGTATTGCGAATAAGTTTTCTAATTTGATGGATGATGGTCCTCGTGAGATTGTTGGTTTTGATGTCGATGAGGAGATTGAATGGATTCGTGAGCATAAGGATAATTGTGTTTTGATTGGAGAGATTGGTTTGGATTTTAAGGTTGTTGAGGCGACTGATGAAATCAAAATTGCGCAGATTGAGAATTTTGAGAAGTTGATTGAATTTTCTAAGGAGATTGATAAGCCGATTTTGATTCATACGCGTGGCGCGGAGTTGGAGTGTATTGAGTTGTTGGAGAAGCATGGCGCTAAAGATGTTATAATGCATTGTTTTAGTGGGAAGAAGGCTTTGATTCGTAGAATTGTTGAGGATGGTTGGTTTTTGAGTGTACCTGCTGTGATTATGCGTCTTGATCATTTTAAGATGTTGGTTGAAATGGTTCCTTTGGAACAGTTGTTAACTGAAACTGACTCACCGTTTTTGTCGCCTGTTGTTGGTGAGAGAAATGAACCTATGAATGTGATGATTACTGTCAAAGAGATTGCGAGAATTAAGGAGTTGGATGAAGAAATTGTTAGGAAGGCGTTGGTTGAGAATGCGAAGAAGATTTTGAAATTGTGAAGTAAAGTATATACTGAAGTATGATAATTATTTTTAAAGTGTTTTTGCATTAATATTGTATGGTTAGTCAAGATAATGTTCAAATAGGTTTATGTGTTTTAGTCCAAGGTGATAATAATGTAGAAAGAGTAGAAGTTTTGGATGATTTATTTAAAAATAAACACTATGATGGAATGGAGATTACTTGTCCGTGTTTTAGTGAAGAGGAGATTTTGAGTTTGTTGTATATTCAAATGGGTAATGAAGGATTAAATACAAAACATGCCAAGAAGTTAGGTGATTTATATGATAATTATAGTTCTTCTAGTTATGGTCCTGTTCGTGTGATGATTGATAAAGAACAGTATGATGATGCAATATTTGCTTTAGATAATTCTAAAGGAATTTTTTATTGTAAGGATTGTTGATAAAAAATATAATTAATAGATAACCGTTACTCTTATAAAGGGGTTATATCCTTTTGTATTATGAATGAAGAAAATAATGTAGTGGGGCTTTATGCTTTTTTGGATTCTAAAGGTGTTCAACCTAAAAGTGTTCAACAAAACACAGCTGAATTAAATGATCTTTTGGGTAAGAATGGTATTAATCTTTGCGAAATTTCCTATTCTTGGCAGTCATCTCCGAAGGAGATGAAATGTTGTTATGAGATTGAACGGTCTATGTGTAACTTAGAAGACATAGAGGTTAGTGTTTTAGAAAATATAAGAATTGGTGAATTAGAAATAGCTATTTCTGAGAAAGAAAGTGGTGTTGTACATGTTATGCAAATAAGAGATCAAGCAGATAAGATTGTTGATATATTAAATAAGAATAAAACTTTATATCTTAGAGATTTTAAAAAATAATTAATAACTAAATTTTATTCCTGTTGCTTTTTTAATTAATCCTTTTCTGTTTTCTAGAATGTCTTCTTGTTTTGCTTTTTTTAAATATTGTTTGATTAATTTTTTCTTTTTTGATATTGATATATTTTGATTTGTGTGTGGTCCGCCGATACATCCTCCGTTACAAAATAGGCAATCTAGGAATAAAATTTCTTTTTTTGGTTTTTTTGCAAATTTTAGGATATTGTTTGTACCGTCTAATATTTTTACTTGTTTTTTTGTTAATACACCTTTTAGATGAGCTGTTTTTGAAAGTCCTCCGCTTAGTGGGTATACTTTTGTATAGTCGTTATAAAATTTATCAAATTGTGTTTTTTTATTATCTTCTTTTATTTCATATTTTATGAAAAGTTGTTTTAGTTGTTGGAAATCTATTACGTGATTAACTTCTTTGTGTTGAGTAGCTTCGGTTTTTTTGAAGTCACATGGTGATAAGAAAAAAACTTTGTGTTTTGGAAAATGTTTTTTGCATATCTTTGCCATTGCAATCATTGGAGAATCTATTTTTAGAATTTGATTTTTTAATTCTGGATAATTATTTTGAATTGTTGTTACAGTTCCTGGACAGGTTGATGATATCAGAAGTTTTTTAGTTGTTTTTAGTTGTTTATGATATTCTCTGTTAATCATTTTTGCACCGAAAGTTAATTCTACTATTTTATCGAAGCCTAATTTTTTGAGTTGATTAATTATAGATGGATATGAGAAATCTGTTACAAAACTTGGAGCAACCATGATTAAACATTTTGTTTTGTTTTTTAGAACTTTTTCAATTTGTGGAATGTTGTTTTTATCGACCATTATTGAAGTTGTATCCACTTTTCTTGTAATGATTTTTCTTTATTTTTATATATAATTCCTAAGGGGATTTTGCCATTTTTATTATTGTAATTAAATTCCTCTGCTAATTTTTGTGCTTTTGAATAATCTGTATTGTCTGTGATCTTATACATTGTTTTGTCTTTGTTATTTGATTCCTTGTTAAAAATTAAACAATCCTGGATTATTTCTACGAATGAAAATCCTTTATGATTTATTGCCTTTGTGAAGACTTCTGTCATGTGATTAATATCTCGTGCATTTGTTCTGGCTATGAATGTTGCGTTTGATGCTAGTGCTAGTTTTATTGGATTAAATGGTATGTTTTCTTCTCCTTGTGGTTTTGCTTTGTTCTTATATCCTTTTTGAGATGTTGGTGTTGATTGCCCTGTTGTTAGTGAGAAGCTTTGGTTGTCGTGTAAGATTAGTGTCATATCAGAATTGAATCTAAATGAGTGTATAAAATGACTGATGCCTTCTGAGTATACCGCTCCGTCACCTGCGAATGTTATAACTTTTAGTTTTGGGTTCCCGAGTGTAATTCCTAATCCTGTTGGAATTGCTCTTCCATGTAATCCATATATTCCGCTTAGATTTAGATAGTCAAATATTTTTGCGTGACATCCTATATCTGTTGTTATTGCAAAATCAGTTTGTTTGTATTGTTTTCTATCTATAAATCCAGCGATAGTTTGTTTGAATGATTCTAGTATCATAAAGTTTGGGCATCCAGGACACCATGTTATTTCTTCGTTTGTTTTTAGCTTGTCTTTGGTTTTCATTTTTTCAATTCCTTTTTTATTTGTTTATTTAATTCATTACAATAAAAAGGTCTCCCATCATATTTTAAGATTTTTTTCTTTATTTCGATTCCAATTTCTCGTCTTATTAATTGTCCTAATTGTCCTGTTGCGTTATTTTCTATTAAGATAATTTTGTTTGCTTTTTTTATTTCCTCTTTTATTTTTGGTGAAAATGGAGTCATGTATAATATTTGTAAAAATTTTGCATCTAAGTTTTGTATTGAATCAATGATTGCTCCTTTTGTAGAACCCCATCCGATGATTAAATTTTTTGATTTCTTTTTCCCATGGATTTTAACCATTTCAAATTTGTTACATTCTTTTTCTATTGTTAATTTTTTTTGTAATCTTTTATCCACATTTTTTTCTGTAAGTGTTGCGCTTTCTGTTGAGTTCCCTAATTTGTTTATTTCATAGCTTGAGGCTTTTACTATTTTTTTACCAGGTAAATTTCTTGAAATTATAATTGGTATTATTTTATTAGGATTTTCTTTTATAGCGTATTCACTTTCGGCTAAATGTTTATCTGATAGTAATATTGAGAGTGTTCTACATTTTTCGGATAGGTATAATAACTCGTTTGTTTTTTCGATAGCTTCATTAGTGTCACCTGGGGCACAAACAATTCTTGAGAACTCGCCATGACCAGAGTATAATGCTATATTCAAATCGGATTGTGCGGTATATGTTGGAACTCCTGTTCCTGGTCCTGGACGTGAAGCTAGGTATACCGTTAAAGGTATTTCGCTTATTCCTTGTAGACTGAATGTTTCGCTCATTAAATCAAATCCTCCCCCACTTGTTCCAATCATTGTAATTTTCCCTGTAAAACTTGCTCCTAGTGCCGAATTTACAACGGCGATTTCGTTTTCTGCTTGGAATACCATTAAATCTTTGTTTTGCATAGATGCTAGCTCATGCATGGTTCCTGTTGCTGGTGTCATTGGATATGCTATATATAGACTTAGTTTTGATTTTTTTGCTCCGATTGCAACGGCTTTACTTCCAGAAAGAATAGTGGTTTTGTTTTTTAGTTTTTTTAGTTTCCACTTATCGTCTTGACTTAGAAATCCTTTTTTTGCAGCCTCAAGTGCTTTAATATTATTAAAATGTTTTTTGACTGTTTTTATTAGACAATGTTGTGGGATACCTATTATTTTTATTAACGCTCCTGCTAGTGCAATATTTAAATTTTTATCTAAATCTTTAAAATTTTCGCTTGATAGAATGATTCCTCCTTTTTCTAATGAATTTTCATGTATTATTTTTGTGTTATGGTCTAATGCTACGATTATATTTATTTTTGAGTCAGTACTCATTATTTGTTTGTTGCTTAAAGATAATACGTTAAAATTGTGTCCTTCACGAATTAAGCTTGGATAGTCTCTATAATTAAACGTAAAATATCCGTAGTCAGATAAAACTTCTGAGACAATTTGAGAAATTTTATTAATACCTTGTCCTGCTGCACCACCGATTAGAATGTTATATCGCATTTTGTCACCTAATATGAAATAAGTTATTTTCTATTTAAAGTTGTTGGTGGGAAGAGAGTTTTTGGGAAAGAAAAAACATATATTTGTGAGAATATAACGATTTTTTCGTAAACAGAAATTCTACAGAGCTTTGAAAAAAGGAATAATCAAGACGTAGTTAATTTAGTACAAAAACAAAGGGTGATAGAATTTAAAAACATTTATAATGTTTCTAAATTATCTATTCTATTATGGTTGATTCTAACAAATTAGTTGAACTTGGAATTAAAGCATTGGAAAACGCGTATAAAGTACATGAAAGATTGGGAGATAAGGGTCTTGAATCTGTTAAGAAAAATAAATACGGCGATATTTCATTAGTTGGAGATATAGAAGCTGAAAAAGCAGTTATTAATACTTTTAGAGAAGCGAATATTTCTTTGCGAATTATATCAGAAGAACATGGACAAGTTGATCTTTCAGACAATCCTAAATTTTTGGCAATCCTTGATGGAATAGATGGAACGAGTGTTTACAAAACGGCAAGAGGAGAAGGTAGATATGGAACTATGTTTGCGATTTTTTCAAATTTAAATCCAACTTATGATGATTATATTTTTAGTGGTGTAATGGAGCATTCATCTAAAAAATTGTATTTTGCTGTTAAAAACAAAGGAGGATTTCTAATTCAAAAGGGCAAACAATCACCTCTTAAATCTTCTTCGATTGGCAAATTAAAAGATTCAAAAATATACGTTGATGAATTTTTTGATAGAAATAGAAATGTTACCTTTATTTACGACACATATCTGTCAAAACTTAAAGGATATACTTTTCTTCATAGTAATTCATCTGCTATTCATTATGTTGATTTAGCACAAGGGAAAGTCGACTTGGTTTTGGAATGTACTAGGAAGGGTAATTTAGAAATTGCTGTGGCTTATGGGCTAGTTAATGAGGCAGGAGGAGTGATTGTTACAATTGATGGAGTTAGCATAAGTGAGAAGAAATATTTAGTCTTAGGTCAAGATGAGTATATCCCAATAATATCAGCATCAACCATAGAGCTAGCTCAGGAATTAATTAATAATATTTAATAATTTTTGTTTTATTGTCAAATCTTTAAAAAAGGGCGTTTTATTTTATATATTTTTTCATTAATATTAATTCAAAAATTTCCTACAACATAAATTATAAATAGATATTATGTCTTTTGTATTTATGGAAACTGCGGTTGTATATATGGTTGCTGGAATGTCTAGTCGTTTTGGTGGTCGAATTAAGCAATTTGCTGATGTTGGTCCCGATGGTGAGAGTTTGATTGAGTATTCTATGAATCAAGCTTTGCAAGCTGGTTTTGATAAGATTATTTTTATTGTTGGTGAGAAAACGGAGGATTCTTTTAGAAAGAAGTTTGATGATTTGTATAGGGGAGTTAAAATTGAATATGCTAAACAAACTTATGATGTTAAAATTCGAGATAAACCGTGGGGGACTGTTGATGCTTTATTGTGTGCTAAGAAATTTTTGAATTGTCCTTTTGTTGTTTGTAATGGTGATGATATTTATGGTATTGAGGCTTTTAGAAAGCTGCGTGATTTTTTGATTGAGGAAGGTGAGGAAAGTGCTACGATTGGTTATTCTTTGAATAATTCTATGCCGGAGGATGGAACTGTTAATAGGGGAATATTTGAAGTTAATAATGGTGAGGTTGTAAAAATTGTTGAGACTTTTAATTTTGGAAGAGAGGATTTCGATAGGTTGGAGTTGAGTGGTGATGATATGTGTAGTATGAATATTTTTGCTTTTAGGAAAAGCGACATTGTGGCTTTGGAGAAGATATTAAATGATTTTAAAAAAGAACATAAAAGTGATAGGATAGCTGAATGTCTTTTACCTACAGAAGTTTCTGGTTTGATTCAGAAGGATTTGATGAGTGTGAGAATTTTTCCGAGTAAGGATGTTTGTATTGGGATTACGAATCCTGAAGATGAAGAAAAGGTTAAGATGTTGCTAAAAGAGTATTTTCGGGTATAATAATTTTTATAAATATGAGTCGTTTTTTTTTGTTATGAGTATTGATAGTAAAGCGATATTAGATCAGGTGAATATGTATTATGGAAGAACATTTATTTTGTATCCTGTTGATGGGAATGGTGGAATTGATGTAATTTTTAATGAGACTTCTACTGAAGTCTTATCTCCTGAAGAAAGTATAAAATATTGTGCTGATAAGTTCTCAAAACATGTTAAGAATAAGAAATATGGTAAAATGCCCACTTTTTCTGATATTAAGGGTATGATACAGGAAAGGAAAGTCTATTTAATTTGTCATCAGGTTGCAGAATTAGAAGATAAATTCTACGTATTCAATCTTAAACATAATTTAGTTTTTCACACAAATGGTCGTAGTCTTTATTCTATGAATAAAACATTGCTGGATAGAGTGATTCCCAAATTGGACTCCTAAAATATTATAAAGTCTTTTTTTTATATTATGTTATGGGTGGTATGTTGAATTTGTCTGAGTCTTTTGGTGTGTTGAAAAATTTACCATTGGCTAAGAGAATTGTTGTTGGAAGTAAATCTGATTTAGGTAAGTTTGATTTTCCTTATTATATGAAGATTGATTCTGCAGAGCATAAATTGAAATTAGGTGGAGTTTTGTTGTGTGAGAATTTGGTTGATGCTAATAAAGGGTATGATGATTTTAATAAGAAATTTAAGGGTATTGGAATTGTTATTCAGGAGAAAGTTGAGGGTATTGAGTTGATTGTTGGTGTGAAGAGTGATGTTGTTTTTGGGCGTGTTATTGTTGTTGGATTTGGTGGTAGTGATGTTGAGAATGAGGGTGATGTCGTTTTTCGTGCGTTGAGATTAAACCGTGGTGATGTTAGAGAAATGCTGAAGGAGTTGAGTGGATATAAGAAAATCTCGAGAGGTTTAAGAGAGAAGGTGATTACATTTATTGAGAAGGTTGGGTTTCTGGTTGATTATTATAATATTGTTGAGATGGATTTAAATCCTGTTATTTTGGTAGAAAAAGGAAAGAGTAAGGGGCCAGTTGTTGTTGATGCGAGAGTGAGAATTTAGATTTTGGATTGTAATAATAACTAGTCCAAGACCTTCCCAATGATTTTACACATATTTTCTGGTTCTGAGTAATTTAGGACTTTGAATTGGTTTAGGAATTTTCGTGCTTCTAATACTTGTTTTCCTCCGATGAAAGATGTGAAGATTGGCTTTTTGAATTTAAGTAATATCTTGGCTGTTTTTTCTGGTTCACTCATATATTGCGGAGTTAGTAATAAGATTACGAAATTTATTGTTGGATCTTTTTCAATTATTTGTAATGTATCATTGTATCTTTGACTTGTTGCGTCGCCGATTATGTCGATTGGATTGTTATGGCTCCAGTTCTTTGGTAAAACTGTGTTTAATTTCCCAATTGTTTTTGGTGATAGCTTTGTTAGGTGGATATTATTTTCTTCACAGTAATCGCTTGTTAGAACTCCGTATCCTCCTGCATTGGTTATAATTACTCCTTTATTTTTTATTATTGGATATTTTAACTTTATTTTTGCTATGTTGAACATTTCTGTTATTGATGTTGCTTCGATAATTTTTGATTGGTTGAATATTCCTGTGTAGATTTTTGAGTCTGATGCTAGTGATGATGTGTGAGTACTTGCTGCTTTTTGTCCTGATTTTGTTTTTCCGCTTTTAATTGCTATGATTGGTTTCGTTGACTTTTTACAAATATCAATAAATCGTCGTCCTTCATTTACTGATAAACTTTCGATATATAGACAGATGACTTTTGTTTCTTTGTCTTTTATTAAGTATTCTACAAAATCTGTGAATGTTAAATCTATTGCGTTTCCTAGTGATACGAATTTTGAAAACTTTCCTATTTTGTCGAGCATGGCTGAACCGATTGCTCCCGATTGTGAGAGAAATGCGACTGTTCCTTTTTGTACTTCTCCTGTATAGAATGTCGTGTTTATGTTTTTTGAAGTGTCGATATATCCGAAGCAATTTGGTCCAAGTAAGCGTATGTTTTCTTCTTTCGCAATTTCTAATATTTGTTTTTCTAATTTGTGATTTTCTGTTTCTCCGAATCCTGCTGTTATTATTACGGCAAATGGTATTCTTTTTCTTCCTGCTTGTCTTAAGATTGCAGGAACTGTTTGTGGTGGTGTCGCAATGATTAGGCAGTCTATTTTGTATGGGACTTCGAAGATATCTTTGTAGATTTTTCTATTTAGAATATGTTCTGCTTTTGGGTTTATTCCTACAACATTTTGTTTTGTGTCAAGTAGATTCTTGAAGATGATATGTCCGACTTTGTTTGTGTCACGACTTGCTCCGATTACTGCAAAGCTTTTACTAGCAAAAAATTTATTCACCTCGTTCATGTTGGATTAAGGGGGTGGGGATATATAAGGCTTTTTCTTTAAGCTTTCTTTCTTTACAAAAAAGAAACTTTGGAAAGAGAAAACTATCTGTTAAACGCTTTGTGTTTAATTGTTGCTGATTAAGTTCTTGTAGAGTCCTATATTAGTTTAGTTTAGCATAATTATTTAAATAAGATTTATTATTTTATCCTATAGAAAATGGTGATAATTATATGATAAAAATAAAGTCAATGTATGTCTTTCTATTGTTATTATTTTGTTTAAGTTTTGTATCGGCTAGTTTTAATAGTACATGGAATACTAGTGCTACAACTATGTGGTCTTCAGATGCTAATCAGATTGAATTGCCTTTGATGGATGGAGGAAGTTATAGTTTTACTGTTTATTGGGGCGATGGAGAATCAAGTTTTGTTGATTCTTGGGATAGTGTGAATAAGACTCATACTTATGACGATGAGGGGATATATGATATCTCTATTGGTGGTTGGTTTCAAGGGTTGAGATTTTGGGTACTGAATGATGCTAAAAAGATAATTAATATTACCGAATGGGGTATTGTGATGTTTGGTAATGATGGAGGATATTTTAATGGATGCGAAAATTTAGATATTCAAGCTGTGGATAATCCAATTTTTTTTGAGACAACGAATCTTGACAATATGTTTCAGGGTGCTACTAATTTTAATGGTAATATAAGTGATTGGAATGTTAATAGTATTACTAGTATGCGTCAAATGTTTGATGGTGCTGATGCTTTTAATGGTGATATAAGTAGTTGGGATGTTCGCAATGTTGATGATATGTATTATATGTTTGATGGTGCTGAGAACTTTAATCAGAATATCTCTTCTTGGGATGTTAGTGATGTTACTAGAATGGATAATATGTTTGCTCATACTACAAATTTCAATCAGGATATCTCTTCTTGGGATGTTGGTGATGTAACTCATATGGACTATATGTTTTATCTTGCTACAAATTTCAATCAAGATATTGGTAGTTGGAATGTTAGTGGAGTAACAGATATGGATCGAATGTTTAATCTTGCCGATGCTTTTAATGGTGATATAAGTGGTTGGGATGTTAGTAGTGTAACTGATATGAGTTATATGTTTGATGATGCTACTAGTTTCAATCAAAATATTGGTAGTTGGGATGTAGGTAGTGTGACTGATATGCGTCAAATGTTTGATGGTGCTACTAGTTTCAATCAAAATATTGGTAGTTGGAATGTTAGTAGTGTGACTGATATGAGTGATATGTTTGATTCTACGGATTTGTCAATGGCCAATTACGATAGTTTGCTTATTGGTTGGTCTAATCTCCCTACGTTGCAGAATGATGTTGTTTTTGATGTAGGAGATACTCAGTATACAGTAGGAACCGCTGAGACTAGAAAAACTTTTATTGAAACTACTTATTCTTGGACTATTACTGATGGTGGAGTTAGTGAAATTTTTAATAGCACATGGGATACTACTACAACTAGTGATGGATCTTCGAATAGTAATCAGGTTACTTTGCCCTTAGAGAATGGAGGAATATATGATTTTTATGTTAATTGGGGAGATGATAGTAGTATTACATATGTTAATTCATGGGATAGCGCGAATAAAACTCATACTTATGCTACTGAAGGAATTTATAATATTATTATTAATGGGATTTTACAGGGTTTCAGATTTAATAATGGTGGTGATAGATTAAAATTGATTAATATTACTCGATGGGGGGATATGAATCTTGGTAATAATGGGAATTATTTTTATGGATGTAGAAATTTAGATATTGAAGCTGTTGATAGTCCAAATTTGACAGGTACTACAAACTTTGCGAATATGTTTCAAGATGCCTATGATTTTAATGGTACTATTGGCGATTGGGATGTCAGTAGTGTTACTGATATGAGTAATATGTTTTATATGACTCAAAGAGATTTTGTTTGGGATTATTTTAAAGGTGATCTTAGCAATTGGGATGTCAGTAGTGTTACTAATATGAGTGGTATGTTTAGAGAAACTGATGCTTTTGAGAGTGATCTTAGCAATTGGGATGTCAGTAGTGTTGTTGACATGAGTAATATGTTTGATGATGCTGATAATTTTAAGAGTAATCTTAGCGATTGGAATGTTAGTAGTGTTACTGATATGAGATATATGTTTAATGATGCCCATGATTTTAATGGTAGTGTCGATTCTTGGGATGTTAGTAGTGTTATCAATATGAGCAATATGTTTGCTGAGACTGATGATTTTAATCGAAATCTTAGTAGTTGGGATGTTAGTAGCGTTACTGATATGCATTCTATGTTTTGGTATGCTGATGATTTTAATCAAGATCTTAGCGATTGGGATGTCAGTAGTGTTACTGATATGAGCAATATGTTGGGTGGGACTCTTTTTAATCAAGATCTTAGTAGTTGGAATGTTAGTAG
>CAZEYD010000006.1:0-29221 GCA_964516745.1 Candidatus Woesearchaeota archaeon | reverse complement strand
TGCGAAATTAAAATTGTCGCATAACATCGCTGATTAAACGAAATTGCTGAAAATAGAAAACTAAAATTGTCTACCTGACCCCCCAAGAAAGAGCGCACGAGTTTTCTGCGAAAACAGATAGTCTTGCTTCGCAAGAAATTTATTTATTGGGCACTTTCCGATAAATTATTAAATGCCAGTTCTTTTACTTTTTTAAGATGGGATTTTTTGAAAAAGTAAGGGCATTTTTTGATGAAGATTATGCAGAAGAATATGAAGACAGCAAGAGATGGATAAATGTAGAGATAACTGTAATGACTCCTTATACTGAATTAATTAAAATTAAAGAAGGATTGAAACCTTTTGCCGAAGAGTTGGAATGGGAAATTGAATCTGGAAACAATATTTTTACAGATATAGATAAAG
This sequence comes from Candidatus Woesearchaeota archaeon, assembly GCA_964516745.1. Classification (GTDB taxonomy): domain Archaea; phylum Nanobdellota; class Nanobdellia; order Pacearchaeales; family GW2011-AR1; genus JAGVXH01. The sequence continues at coordinate 28,816 of CAZEYD010000006.1, read as the reverse complement.
TTAAGAGAGTTAATGTATCTTTAGTCCCAAAAGAAAAAGGAGCAATAACCCCCGAGGATTATTTGGAGATTAAAGATAAAATTGTAGGATTATCTTATTCTATTTATAGGGACCTTTTACATGAGGGAGACAATAAGAAAGCATCAAAAGAATTCGGAGAAACAATCAATATTACCTATACTCGAATGGATGGGGCTGAGCCAAAAAAAGAAGATTGGATTGTCGCCCAATCAGTAGGTTTTTTATCTATGAGATATCCTTTGATTGAAAGATTAAAGCTTGAGAAAAAGGATAAAGAAAAATCTCTTAAGATTTTTGGAAGAACAATAGAAGAAGATGTTAAGTCTATTTTTTCAGAAAAAATTAAAGAAAAAAAGAAAACAAAGCTAAATTTAAAAAAAGAAAAAGAAGGTGCTAAATTCAATAAAGAATTGGAGAACTCTAATAAAAAAATGAAACAAGAATTAAGAGATTTATTTGGATTTGACATTTAACAAAATATATAAAACAAATTCCTTCTTCATTATTATGTCAAATACAAAATTAATATTATTTGTCCAAGCATTAGCCTTTTTTATTTTAGGAGTTTATCTCTCTGGGCAAGGACTCCCTTCTGATGAAAATTCTGCCACTCTTTATGCAGGAGAACAAATAATGGATTCTTTAGCAGATGTTTCAGATAGTCCAGAAGTAGATAAAATCACAAATGACATGAAAGGTAATTTTAGATTATGGGGAAATCTTCTAGTGATAGTAGGTGTATTGGAATTAATTGGATTATTTGTTTCTTTATTCAAGCAGTAATCTTAATCTTTACAAAAGTGCCAAACTTCTTTTTTAGAAAAAAAGAAGGCAAAAAAGCGCGCTCTTTCCACCACCACCAACAATTTTAAAGACAATTTTCAGCAACTACGATATCAAAGAATTTTCGGAGATTGGAAACTCTGCGAAATTATTTCATAATTTCTTGCCACGCCTTGCAGGCTCTCGCTTCGCTCGGGAAAATGAACAGCAGATTAAACAGAAAATCCTTGCAGGATTTTCCCAAACTTTTTCCTACGGAAAAAACTCTCGAGTGTTACGCAATTTTTCCAGCTCTGACTTCGTCGAGGGAAAAATTTCTCCACCTCGAGCCCTACGGGTTGTTTAATCGCGATGTTAAGTTCAATAAAATTTGAGTTAGAAAAAAAATGGGGAGTTGAGTGGGGATTACTTCTAGGATTTAAATTAGTAAAACTTATCAAAATATATAACCTAGTCGTCCCAATATGCAGAAATTTTCCATCCTTCATCCGTATTACTTACCATAAAAATTAAAAAATCATCCCACATAAAATGTTCTGAATTCCTTTTTGCTTCGTTCCCTAGAAATAGGTAATCATTTGCAGTTGGTTTAAATTCAGTTAGATTACTTAAATGTGGAAACTCAGCTTCATACATTGATTTATCTAATAGTCTTATATTATACGATTCAAGATAATCCTCAATACTGTATTCTCCCCTAACAATTTCCCTTTCAAATTCATCACAGAAATCTTTTTTATTCTTAGTAATAGTGCTTTTAGACATCGGATCTCGCTTATCGCTGAGATCATACAATGTCTCTGCTAGGTATTTGACATAAGTATTACAATCCTTATCAAAATAAGTCTTGACAATTTTGAGTGAAAAATCTTTTGCTTGTTCTTTCTCTTGTAAATTTAAATCTTCTACAATTGTGTGTGAGCATCCTGATAGTAAAAAGAACCCTACTACAAAAACAATTAGTATATTTTTCATGTTCATTTGACTCTAGAAATTAGTAAGATAAGCAGTATAAAAAACTTTCCTTTGAAAATAATTCCTGCAAAAATAATTTAAACCTACAAACTGAACTCCCCAGTGCTACGCACATCTACCTCCCTTTGGTCGAAACAAAAAACTCAAATTTGACTAAACTTAACAAAAATTTAAAGATTCCGCCTTGCAGGCTCCATCCAAATTTTGCTCACTACGTTCACAAAACTTCTTTAAACTCCCATGTTATGTCTAATTTCACATTTAAGAACAAAAAAGAAAGCCCCCTAAAAACATTTATATACAAATAAGTTTCATCAATTACTATGAGGTCATATTATTCAAATACAATAAAGAATTTCTTAGAAGAAGATAGCAATTCAATACTTGGTAAATTAACTAGCGCAAGTAGTCATAGACATCTTGAAATTCAACAAACAAATGCTTGGAAAATACAAATAACTCTCTTAAAAAGAATATTTGAGAATAATACAGAAGGATATATTTTTTTTGAATTTTCTATTCCTCGTATGGGTAAAAGAGTTGACAACATAATTATTATTGGAGATTTAATTTTTGTTGTAGAGTTTAAAGTAGGGGATACAAAATACGAAAAATCTGCAGTTGATCAAGTTTTAGATTATAGTCTTGATTTAAAAAATTTTCATCAAGGAAGTCATAATGCAAAATTAATTCCTGTCTTTGTTTCAACACATGCGCAAGAAAAAGAAAATATTATTCAAAAATATCAAGATCTATTATACCAACCAATTTTTGCAAACAAAGATAATTTATAGGATGTTTTATCACTTTGTTTCACTGAAAAAGGCATTACAAATATTGAGCCAATTAAATGGGAAGAATCCATCTATAAACCAACACCAACGATAATTGAAGCTGCTCAAGCATTATACAAAGGACATAATGTTCAAGAAATTTCTCGTTCTGATTCTGGAGCAATTAATTTAACCAAGACTGCAAATTCCCTAAATTCAATTATTGATTATTCAAAACAAAATTCTAAAAAATCTATTTGTTTTGTTACCGGAGTTCCTGGCGCAGGAAAAACACTTGCAGGTTTAAATATTGCGAATTCTAGAATGAAAATAGCTGAAGATGAAAATGCAGTTTTCTTATCTGGAAATGGACCACTAGTTGAAGTCTTAAGAGAGGCTTTAACAAGAGATGAAGTTACCACTTCAAAAGAGAACGGAGAAAGACTTACTAAAAAAGAAGCTGCAATAAAATCTAATGCATTTATACAAAATATTCATCACTTTAGAGATGAAGGTTTAATTTCAAGCAAAGCACCAACTGAAAAAGTGGTTGTGTTTGATGAAGCTCAAAGAGCATGGACTGAAAAACAAGCAAGTTCATTTATGATTAGAAAAAAAGGAGTTGCGGACTTTTCATATTCTGAACCTCATTTTTTAATTGAAGTTATGAATCGGCATAATGATTGGTGTTCAATCATTTGTCTTATTGGCGGAGGTCAAGAAATTAATACAGGAGAAGCAGGATTAGAAGAATGGATTAATTCCTTAAAAAATCATTTTCCAGAATGGGATATTTATTTTTCAAAACTAATAATTGAAGATAATAATTATTTAGATAATTCTGAACTTAAAAATTGGTTAATTGAAAATGGAAAATCAAAAGAAGAATTACATCTTGCAGTTTCTGTTCGTTCATTTAGGTCTGAAAAACTTTCGTCTTTCATCCATGAATTATTAGATCAAAATACTGCCACTGCAAAAGATATTTATACTTTATTGGAGACTGATTATCCGATTTATGTAACAAGAGATTATAAGCTTGCTAAAAAATGGATTAAAAATAAAGCAAGAGGTTCGGAGCGCTTTGGAACTATAGCTTCATCTAATGCAAGAAGGTTAAAAGCAATTGGAATAAATGTAAAAAACGAAATTAATGTTTCAAATTGGTTTTTAGATGGTAAAAATGACGTTCGTTCATCATATTTTATGGAAGATATTGCGACAGAATTTGAAATTCAAGGATTAGAACTTGATTGGACAATTGTTTGTTGGGGTGCAGATTTATATTACAAAAATAACGAGTGGAATTATCAATCTTTCAAAGGTACTAAATGGCAAAATATGAATCAAGAAATAAAACGAAAATATTTATTGAATACTTATAGAGTCTTACTTACCAGAGCAAGACAAGGATTTATAATATACATCCCAGATGGAGACTTAGAAGATAAAACAAGAAATAAGGAATTCTATGATGAAACGTATAAATATTTGACCGAATTAATTGGAATAAAAAAACTAAAATAAAAGGGGGCTTTCTTAAAATATAGACTCCCTTCGGTCGATATTTGATATAGGTTCTTAAATGTAAAACTCTAAAAATTTCCTTCGGAACGTTGCACTAATTTTTAGCCCTTCGGGAGACATAACAAGGATTTAACGGTTCCAAAATATTGCAGATTTTTCCACCCAAATCGCCTTTGGCGACTTCGTTAAATCACGATGTTATACGCAATATTACTCGGCCAATTTGGTTTAAAGTTATCGATAAATTTATTAACCATTCACTCCAATAAATAATTATGAACAAAAAATTAATCATTTTAATTGCAGTAATAATTATTATTGTAATATCAATTGTCACCATTATTATTGTTCAAAATCCATCAGATCCTTGTAAGCAAAAGGTTAAAGGTAATGGTATGTGTGAAGCTTATTTTGAAGGATATGAATTTGATAATACTGCTGGCAAATGTGTAATGAAAGGAGTGAGTGGTTGTTCATTTGAAACACCTTTTAGGACATTAGATGAATGTCAGAGTGTTTGTGAATAATCGCAAATCGGCCTGCGTCATACTGTTGCTTCGTTTCACTTCGCAATTTTTTCTTGCAGAAAAAACGTATAACAAGGATTTAGAGATTCCGCCTTGCAGGCTCCATCCAAATTTCTCACTACGTTCGAAACTTCTCTAAATCCCGATGTTAAACTCAATTTTTGTCCCGCCTCCGACGAGAAAGTCGCAGGTAAACCGAATTTTTTAATGTTACTCGTTTCGCTTAACGCCACTAAAAAAGAGAATCGTCAAAATTAAAACTTTGCCTAACAAGCGTTAAACGGTTGCGGTGCAGTAGCTCCTCTCCCAAATTTTTGATAAGAAAGGTTCTTTGAAATAAAAAAAGAATGTGTGGGGTGTGATAATTAATAACCATAACAATAGTAACCACTAAGTACATCACCAAAAGATATATCGACTGTGTAATCAAATTGTTTGGTCTCTCCAGGAACTATAGTCCAACAACTTAAATCATCATCTATTTTTTGTCTATCATTATTATAAACTTCCATAGCCGCACAACCAGCACCAGGAGCATTTCCAGAATTAGTAAATACAACTGGCATTTTTGCAATCCAACCCTGGCTCAGAGTAAGTTTAAGTTGACATTCTTCAACTTGCTTAGTTATAGAAGGCATATTCAGCGATGTTTTTTCTGGCAAATTTACCTGAGGATAATTTCTCCACTCTTTTGTGGGATAAATAATTTCTTTAGAATCTTTATATTTATTATATTGATATTCACCAGAAGATAAAGCAGACTCAAAATTGGATGCAGTAGTTTCAATAGGAACTGCCTTTCCAGTACTGTCAATATATCCTGAAAAGATATGCCCAGGCACTAAAACTAAAAATGATTTTAAGCCTATTGATTCAAGAAGCGATGAATAGATTACTGCATTATCATCGCAATCTCCAGCTTTATTTCTTAAAGTCTCTATTGGAAATTGTATATAATCAGCGGACGAATGTGCATCATTAACATAATTAATACCATACGATCGCATTGATTCAAATAACCATCTTGCAGCCATCTTCTGAACAGTTGGATTACTACTATCCATCCCTGCAGCAAGACCAGAAGTTGCTTTTGATGCAAATTCCCTTATGGTTGGTTGAGTTGGAGTAACCCATGAAGCAATCATTTGTGGCTGTCTCCAAGTCATATAATTTCTTCCAGCAATATGCATTTTAAAACTTTCTTTTGAAGAATATTTTTTGTTAGCACTATTGTAAAAAGTTACATCTGCTTTAATTGTAATATCTTCATCTGTTGTAACATCCAAAGCTTTATCTAAGAAGTTTAAATCAACATTCTCAGTACTTGAACTTCCTTTTCTTATTGTTCCAAAACTGATAGTTTTATCAGAAAAATAATTATTTGGAGAAGAAAGAACTACCTTTGAATTAGTTGCATCATCATTTCCGCTATTAGATAAAGCAATTTGTCCTATTCCACTACCTCTGGCTTTCAAAAAAGTTACAGAATAAGATTCCGTTGTTTGTGAAAATGTTGCACTTAACTCGGGTTTAAGAACAATACAAACATTATTCTGGCAAGTTTCACCAGTTGGACATCCTGCATCTCTACAGCAATTCTCACTTGTTTCATCTGAAGCCTTGATTCCATCACCACAGGTTGATTTACATTGCCCACTTATGCAATTAAAACCAGCATCACAACCACAATCTTGGCAACAGTTTAAACTTGTTTCACCTTCACCACAAATTCCGTTACCACACTTTTCTAACTTCTTACAAGCATTATTATCGCAAGTATAATCTTTAGGACAACCACAATCTATACAACAATTAGCAGAACTTTCATCTTTTTCACAGTCTCCATTACCACAAAAAGATTTTTCACAACCACTTACAAATAAGATTAAAAGAATAATAATTATAATTTTTAAAGAAAATAAAGAAAAAGAATGTTTTTTAACCATCCTAATTGCATTGTTCTTCTGTTCTATATTTTGTTACCGTTTTGCATGGCGCAGGTGGAGGAGTAATTCTATTCGGACTTGATCCTGGATGAACAAGATTTCCACTTTGCCAATCGCAATTATTACATAATACTTCTATTCTTTTTTGAGAGTTCCCCTCAATATACTTTTGAACAATAACTGGATATCTTTGTCCTGTTTCTGCATCGTAAAATTTGTGCTCTATTCTAAAATTGCCACCCTCATTTTCGTTATTTATTAAGATAAATGAAAACCCTTCTTTTGAATCTCCTTTATATTTCCAATAGTTTTGATAACTTCCAGATTGAATATCATAGTCAAAATACATATCACATTCTTCACTTTCATATGGCACTTGCACATTTTTACATTGTTTTGGACAATAAGAAGCATCAGAAACAGTTGTACCATCTGGACATACATATTTTGTTTGTTGTTGAGCACACCCAACCAAGACTAACATAGATAAAACACTTAACGCGATTATGATTTTTTTTAGTTCCATGAGTATCACCTATAACAAGAAAAAAGAAACATTTATATAAATGTTGCGGTTTATCCTATGATACATCATAATAACATGGCAGAAAAAACTATTAATGAAAAAATCATGGAATATCTGGCTAAATGCGATTGGCCATCTACTACTGAAGATATAGCCGTAGACATAGGTATTAGTTGGAATACTGCTCAAGTTGCTCTATTAAAGCTGGTTAATGAGGGCAAATTAAAATATAAGAAAGTTGGAAGACAGAACCAATTTTGGCTATTGAAAAAATATAGAGAATATTTTTAAGATTATGCTCAATGAAAATTCAAAGAATATTACTGCTACTTTTGTTATCTCTATTAGTTGTAAATATAGTTAATGCACAAATTGATGAAACCATCTTTGACTTAAACCATTTGACACATATTCAAACAGTAAGCCATAAAGAATTACCTGTTAAAATTGGCTCTTATATTGATTATATCAAAATTCCAAAAGAAGCTCAAAATATAAATCTGACAAATAACCTCAATCTGGATATATCATATGATGTTTTTTGTGAAGAAGAGCAAAATTTATTACTCTCTGCTATAGCTAACTGTAATACTGATTATTCTTCAAAAATGGCTATGTTGCCAGATGAAATCTTTAATACGCTATTATTGAACTTTCCAGATGAATTACAAAAACACCCGTCCATTATATTGAATTTGGAGTATGACTTGCCATACCAAACAGAAACAATAAAAGTATTTAGGAATAGTATTAACCTTGGCAATTCTGATGGTGGAAAAGTAATAATAATGTTACCTGAAAATAGCAAGATCTGGGACAAATCAGAAACATCCATTATTACAGAAAAAGACAATCAGATGATTTTGACTTGGGAAAATGTAGATGAAAAATTATGGGTTACTTATGGCACAACAGTGGAATATCTTTTTTATGAATTAAAGAAAGATTCAATTTTAAACAATTTTACAAGCCTAGGGATAATTATTTTCACTGTATTTTTATCTTTCTTGATTTACTTCAAATCAACTAAGAGTTATCATAAAAAAGTAAGTGGTATATTCAAATTTTATGGCATTGTTTCATTGTTCATATTTGCATTGTTTGTTTGGATGCCCTATTTTCAAAATCTCATACCTCCATTCACTAATCAATATACAACACAACTATTTATCAGAATTGGAGTAATCATAGTCATCTCTATACTGACTTATTTTCTTACCAAATCTAAAAAAGTAATAGAATTTTTTTATTAACACCCCACACATTCTTAATATTTAGTCTCGCTTTCAGCTCGGAATTCTATAATATTTCAAAGAACCTAAATCAAAAACTACACTCGCAACAAAAAATACGGCGGGACAAAAACTTTTCGGACGAAATTTTCCCACACTACGTATGGGAAAAGAGTTTAACACCCCCAAAACGTTACTTCTTCTCGGTAATTTTGGCTTTTTGTCCATAGTCCCCTTAAGTGCTACTCACATCCGACGTGCGTATTAAAGGGACTAAAGGCACTGTGTTTTGGAGGTAAAAAAATGAAGGGCACAGTTTATGACAAGTATGTAAGACTGCATAACGACTTTAGGAAAGATTTTCCTAAGCTTGGAAAGCAGGAGATCTATAAGATTGTAGCAAAGCTTTCAACATGGCAGTATCCAAAGAAACGTTGGAAAGGTCAGACACTGACAAAAGAAGAAGCCATGATCTATGAATGGATGCTTAACCATAGCTACAGTCCTAACACCGTTTACAAATGGCTTCTTGCAATGAAGACAAATAAAGATGTTCATGAAAAATTGAAGAAAGGCACTGTTAGTTTGAATAAGGCAATAAAATGTGCAAGACCTTTCAAACATATTACAGAAATTGAAGCTGAGTTTATGTACCATGTAAAACAAAGCATTCAAAAATATATAATAAGGTGATAAAAAATGCCATTAAACCCAAAAAATATAAGACAGGAAAATCGTAAGATTACCTGCGGAAAAAAGAAACTGCCATTTGTTCCGACAAAGGATGAAATCTTGAAACTACTTGCATATGTGGATGATGTAAGGCTTGGCTTTATGATCTATGCAGGATGCTTTCAAGGATTAAGAATTGGAGAGATAACCAGAATTAAATGGTGTGATGTAGATTTGCTAAATGGTGAGCTAAAAGTAATTGATGGTAAGAACACCAGAAGGTACAAATCAGGATATGGTAGGGATAGAATAATTCCAATAAATGATATGTTCTTGAAACTTTGGAAAGCATGGAGATCAATGAATCCTAATGATGACTATGTTATTCCTGATAAAAGCTGGAATGGACATAGAGCACCTGATAGGACTTTAATCAGAAGATTTCAGCAGAAGCTTTGGGATGCTTTGAAAAGATCTGACATGCTTGATGTTGATTACTTGCAAAAGAACGGCACTCCAAGATATAAGTTTCACATGCATAGTTTTAGGCACGTCTGTGGAACAAACCTAAGAAGAGCAGGGATGAAGATAGAGGATGTCAGAGATTTCTTAGGGCATGAGGATGTTGACACAACTCAAGTCTATACAGAACTGACTAGAGAAGACTTAAGGGAAATAAGCAATATCGCTTACGCTTATCCTAAATCTCATTTAGGAATGCAGAAAATACCCAGAATAGAGGTATCTATGGATAAGGAAACTTTGATGCTACAAAAAGAGATAATCGAAAAACAGCTTGAGCTTGCAAAAATCCATATGAATGTAGGCTTTCAGAAGATGGAGGAGGAGCAATATGTCAATATGCCATAATAAAAGATATGAGAATGAATATGTCAAGCGGATGATTCTTGCAGGGTATCATTGTGAGAGGATTGCTGGTTCAGGATCTGGACAGAATGCAGTATGTGATTGCATATTGTTTAAGGAAGGAGAAGTTTATTTAGTTGAAGTAAAGGCAACTAAGGAGCCTAAGTTTTACTTACGTGCCCTTGTTAAAGAACAATTGAATAAGATGACCACTGTTGCAAAAGAACGCAACGTTCGGGCTCTGTTGGCGATTAAGTTCAAATACAGAGGCTGGGAAGAAAGGGTTTTGGTATAAGCTCCTTAAAGGAGCCCCTCCTCCGAGTTTTGGACTTCTAGTATTGTAAGCAGTATGCTTACATGATAAATGAAATAAAAAATATGGACTGTCTTGAATATCTTAAAACAATTCCAGATAATTTTGTTGATCTGGTCGTTACAGATCCACCATACAATGTTTCTCAGAAAAGTAATATCCAATATAAAGGGCTTAATATAGTCAAGAATTTTGGTGATTGGGATTTTGGGTTTGATCCTCTGCCTGTTCTCAAAGAATTAAAAAGGGTGTTGAAACCTAAAGGGGAGATTTATGTATTTTGTTCCACTAAACAAATACCTTTGTATATTTCTGAATTTGAAAAGAATTGGTTCTTTAGAAATCTTCTAGTTTGGAATAAAACCAATCCACCACCTCGTATCTCAAAGACAAATTATCTTTTTGCTAATGAGTATATAGTTTATGCAATCAATGAAAAAGGTATGCCTAGCAAATCTACTTTTAACTTTTCTAAGCAGAATGAGATGCATAATATCTTTATTACACCATCTTTACAGGGAAAAGAAAGGTTGAAAGAGAATAGAAAAGCAATTCATCCAACCCAAAAACCTTTGTCTGTATTAAATAAGTTAATAGAGGTATCTTCAAATGAAGGAGATATTGTTTTAGATCCATTCATGGGTATTGGTAGTACTGCTGTTGCTTGTAAAGAATTGGGCAGAAGCTTTATGGGGTGTGAATTGGATGAAGGGTATTTCGCCATAGGAAATAAAAGGATTTGTAATCATTACATATAAAACCTGTAATGGTTCTGTAACTGCTTTCCTTTTTCTAATTCTGAAAGAACCTGCCCTACTCTCTGGGAGAATTCTAAGGTAATTGGTAAGTAAGTAGAGAAAGCTGTTGTATTCCAATTAAGTTTAGTTAATCCAAGAATCTCATCTGCAATTTCTTTTATTTCCGAATCACCAATATGTGTCAAATAAAGAGGTTGGGGAATACTGTGACCAGGATAGGTTCTAAGTCTTGGAGTGTATCCTGAACTGTACAGAATATAATCTGAACTACTTAATGAAATAAGAGTTCCTCTTAAAACAGGATATGATCCTGACCTCATAAATCTTATTCCTTTGTTTCTTTTAGATATTGTTACAAAGTCTTTATTTAAATTTCCTATTGCTTCAGAGAATCCTTTTTTTTCACCTTCAGAGAATAAAGTCTTTTTATGGATAACAACTCTAATCGGATTTCTTTTTGCCCTACTTGTGTATCTTTGAATAGCATCAGAAAGTAAATCTTTTGCTTGTTTTTCAGTTAGGTGAGGTTCTTTGGTTCTTTCATCAACATAAACTTCAGTTCCTCTTAATACTAAACCATCTCCAGTATGGGTGAATATTTGAGCCATCGAGGTTTGAATATCTTTATTTAAACTTAATTTATCTTTATAGAATGAAACACCCACATAACAAGTATCATCTCTAAGTTTTGCTAAACGCCATGGCTTTCCATTGGCTTTGTAGAATAATGCGGTTGAGAAATTCCAGGCAAATGAAGCTGGTTCTTGTCTTAGGTTCCTTTTTCCAACCTCATAATTTAATATTGCATCCATTGTAGATTCTCTAATAAGCTGAATTGGTTTTGCAGAGTTATTTGACATTAATTTTCCCTTTAGAGCATTTCTAAAATCATAACCTTTAACTCGTTCTCTTTTTTCTCCTGTGTCAGTTTTAATTCCCCAATCTGAAAGGAACTTTTGATTTGCTTTTTGTAATTTGATTATTCGTTTTTCAAATGGAGTAGCTTTTGGAGTTTTTGCTCCCCGAGTTCTTTCTGAAATACCACAATATTCTTCAATTGTTACAGGTATTGTACAAATGATTACGTCAGGAAGATTATCTTCATCAAGAATGGAATTTAACTTTTGCAAATACAATTCAACCGCTTTTCCTATTCGTTCATTAGCATTTAATATTTTGGTAAGCTTCTCCATTTCAGAGATAGTTATGGTCTGTTCCCAATTTGTGTTGATAACGAGTGAACACCTAAAATTAGACTCATTATTTATGCCTGGAAAATCAGGATATAACCAATGGTTTGTTTCTTTAGCAGGTAATTTCTTTTTGATAAGTTCAATAATATGTTTAGATTTTTCAAGAGTACTTTTATCTCCGATTATTCCTACTTTAATTCTATCTAAATTAGGTTCTTCAGAACTATATCTATAAGGCCCGAAATTAGTAAGCCCGATTCGTGGATCTTTTTCTTCTTTATTATTTCCAAAGACTAAGTCTTTTTCAGGTAATTGGATAATACTAAATTTTATCATCATCAATCACCTCAATTTCGTCATCTTCTTCTATCTCTAATTTGAACTCACTAGAAGGAATGTCATAAATTATTCCTTGTTTGGCTTTTAATTCAATAGGTTTTTTTGAGATTGTAATATAATTATTAATCTGAACATCATTCTCTCCACCTAATTGATGAATCCAAAATAGTACATTATTCAAGTACATACTGTTATATTTGTTATATGATAAGCTTGTAATAAGTGTTCCTATTACAGGATCAGACAATGCATTCTTTCCACCATCCGAGATTACAAATGAAGGAAGTATTCTTAAATAAAACCTGTTCTCAAAATCAATTATATCTGCATGAAATGCCACGTGCCAGAATAAGTATTTTTTTAATTTAGGAACAAAAAATTTGGAAGCGACAGTTTTAGTGGATGCAGAATATCTGCTTTTCCATTTTTCTTTTCTTTTTGATTCTTCAGATGGATAATACAATTTATTCTTCTTGTCAAAATACCATAAGCCTTTCTGTATTGCGAAATGTCGTATTTCACGATTTAATATTTCTTTAATAATTCTATATTTGTCTTTATCTTTTAACCAATCCTCGAAAGGTTCTTTTTTAACAGATTCAGGTAAAATAAGTTTTTGATAGACATTACTTGAGTCTGATAAATCTTCAAAAGTTACAATATTACCTGACCATTCTTTGAATTTGTAATAAAATTCAGGGAATATGTTTTCTTGCTTAAGTAATGCCTTGATGGAATGCCTATCATATCCTTTAGATTTACCAGTATAAACAAATTTAGGTACTTTTTTCAATTCAAATAAATTAGAGTATATGGTTTCTTCGATGTCATCAGGTTCTCCACTAAGAACAGATAATCGATAATTTTCTTTAGTAAGTCTATTCTTTATTATCTCCAATTCATTCTTTTTTGGTTTTATACTTTGTGTTCCTCTACGATAAAACACATCATTTGGATAAAATACAGTTTTTACTTTATCTTGTTTTTTATATTCCCCTTTTTTAATCGGAACAAATATTTCACTTGAAGGAGGAATAAATATAATGCCAAATCTATCGGAAACTGAATTTATTTTACTTTTGAATATATCGTTTGCTTTTGGGAATTGTTGTGAAAAATCTTTTCTAAACTCAGTATAACCAATTGCAATGGGATTTATTACAAAAGAATTAAACTTTTCTTGAAATATTGCTGATTCTAATTCAAAATCATCAGGAAGACCAACAGGCACAAATTGATTTTTTCTGTATTCTTCCCAACCTAAAAGAATCCAACCACCACCATAGTTAGAGAATGCAAATACGTCTTTAGCAATTTCAGGAAAATGAGAATTCTTACTTGTGTCAAGAGTTTTCTTAAAATCTAAGAAAGGGCTTTCTTTTGTTGAATTACATAAGAAATCAATAACATACTGACTAAGAGGTTCTGTTTCCACTTCGTTTATTATAATTCCAGCAATTACTTTTGTCATTTTGTTTTTCCATTATTCACCCCTTTTTAATTTAGGAATATTAATGAACTATTTAAATTTTACTGTTTTGTAGACACTGTATTAGTTTATGTAAACAATGTTCACAAATACCGTAACCTTTAAATACTATACTTGTTAACTACAATAATACAATGACCAAAATAATCATTGCAACATTATATGAAAAAGAACCAGTGTTAGTTTCCGCAACAAAGCTTGGTGCAGATGTACTTTATTTAGTAATTGATGATAAAGAAAACGCTAAACAAGAAGATTCCTTATCTTTAATTAAAAAATCACTAGGCTCCGTTGTAAAAATTAATACTATCAAAGTTAGTGTATATGATATAGTTAGCACAGCTAAAAAAATTGTTGATATTTTAGAAACCCTTTCAGAAAAGGACGATATTACCTTAAATATTTCTTCTGGAAGAAAAACCCAGTCATTGGCTTTATTATTTGCAGCATATACTAGAATTAGATATGTTAATCGAATAATCTATGTTACTCAAGAAGAACATAAAATAATTGAACTGCCTAAATTAGCTTTTAATTTAACAGAAAGTCAAATAAGATTATTATCTCAAATAAATAAAGAAGAGCATTCATCTTTAGTAGAATTAGCAAAAAAAACAGACATGTCAAGAGGAATGTTATATAGAAATTTAAAGGAATTACAAGATCTTGGATTAATTGTTTTAGAGAAAGAATCAAAATATAGACTTACTGACGCAGGTAAGATTGCGAGGTTATGATCATGGAAAATGGACTAAAAACAATAAAAGAACTCTTTGATGGCACTAAAATATTTAGAGTACCTATGTACCAAAGAGCATATTCTTGGGGAGATAAGCAACTCTCAGATTTCATTGAAGATATAAAAAATCAAAAGATAGATCGTACTTACTTTCTTGGTACAATTTTATTAGAAAAATCCGAAGATGAGGGGGATTTTAGGGGAATTGATATTGTTGATGGTCAACAAAGAATGACTACCTTAGTAATTTTCATGAAAGTTCTTCTTAGTTTATTAAAGAAAAATGGTCAAGATGTTGAGATTTTGGAAGAAACATTCATTAAGTACAAAAGCACATATAAATTAAGATTACAACAAGAAGATGCTGAGTTTTTTCAAACCTATATTCTTGAAGATGTATCCAATCCAGAAATTGTTCAAATAAGACCTTCTCAGAAAAAATTACTTGATGCTAAATCGTATTTTGCAGAAAAATTATTAGGTCTAACAACAAAAGAGCTCATAGAAATAAAAGAGAAAATCAATAAAACAAAACTTTTAACCTATAGTGTTGAGGACAGTGCAGAAGCAACATTAATTTTTGAGACCACAAATGATAGAGGTAAACCATTAACTAATCTTGAAAAAATAAAAAGCTTTTTGATGTATAAATGTTATATCGCTAGTGAAGAATCAGCAGACATTCTAAGAAGTATTTATAAAAGATTTAGTGATATTTACAATATAATTGATTCTGTAGACATAGATAATGAAGATAGTGTCTTACAATATCACTTTGTAGCCTATGAAAAATGGGGTATTAAAAGGGATTATCAGGAGTATATTAGGATTATTAAATCACAAGTTCATCAATTGTTGCTAGATCATAAAGATAAGGAAGTTGTAAAATATATAGAAAATTATACCACTAAATTAAGGGAGGCATTCTATACTCTAAATGAAATTCAACATGAATTTAAATCAAAATCTCTCAGAGAAGTTTTTTTGTTAGAAAGATTAGGTGTTGCATTCTACCCATTATTAATAAAAACCTATCAAACAGATACTTCTAAAGATAAAAAAGAATTTGAAGACATTGTGAAACTTGTAGAGATTCTTAGTTTTAGAGTACTTGGAATGAAAGCTAAACGATCAAGCGACCTAGATAGTGCAATTAACGTAATGGTAAGAGATTTTAAAGGTGATTTTAAGTTATTAAAACTACAAATGGTGGAAAGAATCTTAGAATATTGTAATGATGTGAAATTCAAAGAAAAACTAAACTCAACTGATTTTTATGATGATTTCCCAAGTGACAGAGTTTATTTATTCTGGAAATATGAAAATTACCTTAGAGAACAAAATGGATATTCCCCAATGTCAGAAAAAGAATTCTCAACTACTGACACAAGATTCCAACTAACGATTGAGCATATCGCCCCTCAGAATCCTGAAGAAGATAAAAAAAGGATTATTACAACTAAAGATTGTAAATTTGTGGATTATAATAGCGATGAATTTCAGGAAGAATATCTACATTCAATAGGCAATTTAACATTTGACCCTAGATCAGCAAATTCTAGTAAAGGAAGAAAACCAGTAGAGGAAAAGAATAGTAAATATTTTAGAAAAGCACCATTTATGACTCAAAATGAGTTGGAAGATTTCCTTGAAAATGGGATATGGAATGTAGATTCAATAAATAAAAGAAAACAAAAGATACTTGCTTTCGCATTGAAAATGTGGAACCCGCTTAAGATAGTAGGAGTCGAATCATATAATGAATATATTGAAAATAAAGAAAAATCTCAAGATAAGGGTAAAATAAAATATACAGAAGAGTATGTTAGGACTAGGATGGGTGGAGAATCTTATGCACTGCTTCAAGAGTTAAGGAGGCAATTGAAGGGAATCACAGAATTTGATGAAAAAATCAATAAACATTTTATTGGATATAAAAATCACAAATATTATTTTGGTATATTAAGATGGAGACAGAGATATATCTATTTTATTATACAGGATATTGATAAAAAATATGTAGTTGAAGATGATAATATTGAATATTATCCAGATTATGAAGAAATGACAATAAAAATGCATTCAAAAGGGGACATTGAGAAATATCTTCCGTTAATAAAACATTCAGATAGATTTAAGAAAAAATGACATGCTACAGCCATTCAAGAATCAGTACATTTGAACAATGTAAATATAAGTATAAACTGCAATACATTGATAGAGTTAAAGTAGATATTCCTACAACAGTTGAAGCCTTTATGGGTAATTTGGTTCATCAAACTTTAGAAAAGCTATATGCAGATCTTAAGTATCAAAAAAAGAATTCTAAAGAAGATCTATTGAAGTTCTTTAATGAATTATGGGAGAAGGAATGGACTGATGAAATTCTTATTGTTAAAGAAGGTTTAAATCAAGATAATTATAGAAAGATGGGTGAGAAGTATATTTCAGATTATTATGATAATTATGATCCTTTTGATGACATGACAATAATAGGGTTAGAAACTCAAGACAGAATGACTCTTCCAGATGGTAATCAATGGCATGTTAGAATTGACAAATTTGGTTTTAAGGATGGGGTTTATTATGTATGTGATTATAAAACCAATTCCAGAATGAAAGATCAAGAAGAGGCTGATGAAGACAGGCAACTTGCTCTTTATTCAGTATGGGTTAAGAATAAGTTTAAAGATGCCAAGAAAGTTATTTTAAAATGGCATATGCTTGCTTTCAATAAAGAAGCTGTTTCTGAAAGGACTGATAAACAATTAGAAAAATTACAGCAAGAAGTTACTGATATCATTAAAAAGATAGAATCTGCAAAAAAATATCCCACTAATGTAACTGCTCTTTGTGATTATTGTGTCTTTAAGTCTATGTGTCCATCTTTTAAACATGAAATTGAAATTGAAGAAAAACCAGTTAAAGAATTTAAAGATGATGATGGCGTTAAATTAGTTGATGAATATTCTGAACTTGATGCTAAAGAAAAAGAGATTAAAAAACAAAAAGAAGAGATTAAAGATAATTTGATTGAATTTGCTAAACAGAAAGAAGTTGATGTTGTTTTTGGAAGCAATAAGAAAGCATCAGTAAAACCTTATGATAAAGTTGTTTACCCAGAAGATAAAGCAGAGTTTATAAAGCTCATAAAAGATAAAGGAATATATGAAAATATCAGTATGATATCATATCCCAGGTTAAACTCACTGATATTGAAAAAACAGATTGATCAGGATGTTATTGATGAGACGAGGACTGAAACTGATTACAGGATATCATTATCCAAGAAAAGATCAGAGGGGGGGAAATAATATGGCACAAAATAATGGAACTATTGGTTTCGAAGATAAATTATGGAAAGCAGCAGATAAGTTAAGAAATAATCTGGATGCAGCAGAGTATAAGCATGTTGTTTTAGGTTTAATTTTTTTAAAATACATTTCTGATAAATTTACTGATATTTATATGAAGTTACAAAATGAAGAAAATGCAGATCCTGAAGACCCAGAAGAGTATAAAGCAGAGAATGCATTTTGGGTTCCAAAAAATGCAAGATGGGAATTCATCCAATCCAAAGCCAAACTTCCTGAAATTGGAAAAATAATTGATACATCAATGGATCTAATTGAAGCAGAGAATCCATCCTTAAAAGGAATTCTCCCTAAAGATTACAATAGACCTACTTTAGATAAAAGAAGATTGGGAGAGTTAGTAGATTTAATTGGGACAATTGCAATGGGGAAAGAAAGTAGCCAAGATGTCTTGGGTAGAGTGTATGAATATTTCTTAGGACAATTTGCATCTGCAGAAGGTAAAAAAGGCGGACAGTTTTATACTCCAGAATCAATCGTCAAGACATTAGTTTATATGTTAAGACCTTTTGAAGGTAGGATTTACGATCCTTGTTGTGGTTCTTCAGGGATGTTTGTACAATCTGAGAAATTTATTGAAGCACATTCTGGCAAATTAGATGATATTTCTATTTATGGTCAAGAAAGTAATCCCACAACATGGAAATTATCTAATATGAATCTTGCAATTAGGGGCATTGAAGGAAATATAAAATTAGGAGATACATTCCATGAAGATGCACATAAAGATTTAAAAGCAGATTTTATTATTGCAAATCCACCATTCAACATTTCTGATTGGGGTGGAGAACATTTACAAGATGATGTTAGATGGAAATTTGGTGTTCCTCCAAAAGGAAATGCTAATTTTGCATGGGTTCAACACATGGTTCATCATTTAGCACCTAATGGTGTTGCAGGATTTGTTCTTGCTAATGGTTCAATGTCTTCTAATACTTCTGGTGAAGGAGAAATTCGTAGAAAAATAGTTGAAGCAGATCTTGTAGATTGTATGGTTGCATTACCTTCGCAATTATTTTTTAATACTATGATTCCAGCTTGTCTTTGGTTTTTAAGACGAGGTAAAAAGAAGCGTAATGGAGAAGTACTATTTATTGATGCTAGAAATATGGGTGAAATGATTTCAAGAAGAAATAGAGCGTTAACTCATGAAGATGTTTTGAAAATTGCAGATACATATCATGCATGGCTTGGAGAAAAAACAGAGAATCCTGAACATGGAGAATATTCTGATGAGGCAGGATTTTGTAAAAGTTCTAAATTAGAAGAAATTGAAAAACATGGTTTTGTTTTAACTCCTGGAAGATATGTTGGAATACCTGAAGAAAAGAATGACGGAATTCCTTTTGAAGACAAAATGAAAGACTTGACTTCTACTTTGGCTGAACAGATGAAAGAAGGACAAAGACTAGATATAGAGATAAAAAAGAATTTGGAAGGAATCGGATTTAAGGTAGAGTGAAAGAATGGTAAAACGAAAAGCAACTCCAAGACAATTAGCAAATTTAGCTAAAGGAAGAGAGAAGCTATTTCAAAATCAAATGAAACAAAGAGGAATTAACCCGAGTCCAAGACCTCAAATAATTAGAGAAGTTGTAAGACAACCAGTAATTAATCACTCAACTACTCACAACCATAACATCAAAGTTCAGTTATCTCTTTTTGAAAAATTCTTAGGAACAAAGTTTTTTCCAATCGAAATTAACAAAACTAAAGATAACTACAATATTAAACAATTAATCAGTCATATCTTCTCTAATTTGAATAAACATTTTAACGCAATATCTCAAAATCAAAGTAAAATTTGCGAAATAATTGATTATGTAAATTATAAAGAGAAAGAAAACTCTGAAAAGCTTAAGCAATTAAAAAAAGAAAACATTTTGTTAAAGAAAAAAATAACTCACTTAGAAATTAATTTACTTAAGGAGAATGATTTAAAATGAGTGATGACATTTTCTTTTGTTTTGATTCAAACACTCTTGAGATTAGCAGTAAAGACTTAGAATCTTTTGATGAGTTTTATTTAAAAAAAATTGATGAATTAAAGAACTATTTAGAAAATGAAGGTTATGATAAAAAAATAAGATTATTATTTCCTGAAACGGTTCTTTCTGAACTCGAAACTCATAAAAAAAAGAAATTAACTAACTGGATTAAACAAATAGATAATTATAGTACTAACATATCAAATTTTTCGGAGATTAAAAAGATTACTTCTTTATTAAACGTAAATGAACATGTAGACAAATTAAAAGAAAATCTTCTTAAAGATATTGAACTTATACAATTGCCAAATGATTTAAAATCTTTATTTGAAAATGTTTATGAGCGAAGTTTACATAAAACACCCCCCTTCAAACAAGGAAATTCTGATCCTGGCTTTAAAGATTGTATCATTTTTCTTTCATTGAAAGAATATGCAAGGAATTATGATGGTACTTCGTTTTATTTTTTTACAAAAGATAAAGGATTTACTCAACCAGAACCTAAAAATTATTTAGAAAATGAATTTAAAAAAGATACAAATAATTGTTTAATTATAAAAGATACAAACGATTTTATTGGTTTAACCAAAGAATTATTTAAGCTAGATTTAGAGATAAGTAATTTTGTAGCAAATAAACTTATTCCTCAAATTGAAGATGAATTTTCTAATTTTAAAAAAATAAAAATTGACAGTGTTGAATTTACAATACAAGAAATAGAACTAAATTCTGAAGAAATCACTCAAGAAGATTTAGGTGATAAAATAAATATTGAGTTTGTCTTAAATGTGAAATTCAATGATGATGGGGAAGTAAAAGAAATTAATGATTTAAAAAAGAAGATATCTATTGACAAAGAAACAAAAAAGACTAATTTGGTTAGTAATTATAATTATGAGGTTTCAGAATGAGTTATCCTAAAAATTGGAAGGTCTTAATAATTTCAGAAATAGGTGAAGTTATAGGTGGGGGAACTCCATCAACAAAGAATGATGCTTATTACAATGGAAAAATCTCCTGGATAACACCTAAAGATTTGTCAAACCATAAAGAAGTATATATTTCAAAAGGAAGCAGAAGCATTTCTGAAGAAGGATTGAAGAATTCATCAGCAAAACTTATGCCAAAAGGAACAGTTCTATTTACTTCTAGAGCACCAATTGGTTATGTGACAATAGCCAAAAATGAAGTTTGCACAAATCAAGGTTTTAAAAGTATAATCTGTAATGATGGAATAGATAATAAATTTATTTATTATTGGTTAAAACAAAATAAAGATTTAATTGAATCTATGGCTTCTGGTTCAACATTTAAAGAAGTGTCTGGAGGGGTTTTAAAATCTATAAAAATAGTATTACCTCTTCTTAAAGAGCAAAAAGCAATATCTAAAATTTTATTTGATTTAGATTCAAAAATAGAGACCTTGCAGAAACAAAACAAAACTCTTGGAAAGATTGGGAAAATATTATTCAAAAAAGATATTTTGGAGTTAAAAGAATATAACTCTTCATCTCTTGATCAAATAGCTGATTATCTAAATGGTTTGGCTTTACAAAAATATCCTCCAAAAGGCAAAGACGACCTTTATGTAATTAAAATTAGAGAATTAAAACAAGGTATAACTTCTATAACGGATATAGCAAATTCAGATTTACCTTCAGAATACATCATTAAAGATGGAGATATTCTTTTTTCTTGGTCAGGTAGTTTGGAAGTTGCTATTTGGTGTAATGGTAAAGGGGCATTAAATCAGCATTTGTTTAAAGTTACCTCAGATAAGTATCCTAAGTGGTTTTATTATTATTGGACATTACATCATTTAGAGCAATTCAAACGAATTGCTGCAGACAAAGCTACAACAATGGGACATATTAAACGAAGGCATCTTACAGACGCAAAAGTAAAAATTCCATCTTCTGAATTAATGAAGAAGTTAGATAAACAATTCTCTAAAATAATTGAAAAGCAGATTATTGGAATGGTTGAAATCAGGAATTTAGAAAAAATAAGAGATTTATTACTTCCAAAACTTATGACTGGAAAAATAAGGGTGAAAGTCAATGAGTAAAGCAGATGATATTGGGGGAGTTATTCTTGGAGTTTTAGGTGGTCTAGCTCTTGCTGAGATTATTAGAAGTTTAATGCAAAAGAAATGTCCTTATTGTCAGAATTTAAATGAATCAAATAGAACGCATTGTAAATATTGTGGAGGTAGATTAAATTGAATTTTGATATTACTCCACATGTTCAAAAGATTATGCGTAAGTATGGTGTGATTACTTTGTTATTCGTATCGATAATTCTGTGTTTAGATTATTACAAGGTAATTTCTTTTGGATCTACAAAACTCGCTTTCATTCCAGGTGTATTGTGGATTTACTTATTCATTAATGTATTTTCAGCAGGATATTCATATTATAAGATTAGGAATGGAAATCCTTTGTGTCCAAAATGCCAATCAAAATTAAGTGAAGAAATAGAGTATGATTGTCCTCATTGTGGTAAGTTAAATTTCAAAGAATTGTCGAAGAGTTCATAATGATTAACACTGATAGACCAATTCAAAATAAAAAAGAAGATCTTTTGAATAGGGGTAGTTTTGCGTCTAACCTGGCAAATACAATTATAAAGTATTCTGAGGAAGAATGTGTCACCTTAGGTCTTATTGGTAAATGGGGTTCTGGAAAAACATCTTTAATTAATTTAACTCTAGAAAATCTTAATCCCGAAGAGATTATTATTGTGAAATTTAATCCTTGGAACTACTCAGAACAAAATCAAATTATCAATCAATTTTTTATTCAATTAGGAAATAAATTGAAATATAAACGAAAAGACAAACAATTATTAGAAATAGCTAAAAAATTAGAATTCTTTGGTTATCTTTCACATCCTCTTAAATTATATCCTCCAACTCAACCAATAGGTTTGATTTTAGGTCAAATATTTAGTTTTCTTGGAAAAAGTAGTTCTAAATGGGCTTCAATTATTTCAAAAGATCTTAAGAAGATAAAATTAGATCTTGAAAAGTTATTAAGTAAAATTGACCAGAAAATTCTAATTATGATTGATGATGTAGATCGCTTAAATAATAAGGAGATTAAGCAGATGTTTCAATTAGTAAAGTCTCTTGGAGATTTTCCAAACATAATCTATTTGATGGCATTTGATAACGAAATTGTTGAGCATGCATTAATTGATGAGCAGAAATTTAGTTCAAAGTATATTGAGAAAATTGTTCAAGTCTCTTTTAGTGTTCCTATGCCTAACAAGAAAGATGTTGAGAAAATACTATTCGCTGAACTCGATAAAATACTAGATTCAAAAACTAAAAAAAGGTTTGATCAAAATTATTGGACAAATATATACCAAAATGGCTTGAAGCATCTATTTAATAGTGTTCGTGATGTAAAACGATATATTAATACTCTTAAATTTAATAATCTTGCATTAGGTGATAATGTGAATATTGTAGATTTATTTGCTATAACTGCTATTCAAATATTCTTACCTTCTGTACATCATGAAATTAAAAATAATGCAATGATATTCACTGGAAGTTCTAATGATATAACTTCACATAATAAGGATGAATTAAAAACTAAATATGAACAAATTAAGAAGTTAAGCACTTTAATACCCAACGACTCTTTTGATAGACTTATGGCAGAAATATTTCCTAAAACTAAAGCAATAACTGCAAATACTAATTATGGGTCTGAATGGTTAATTAATTGGAGAAGAAATGGTAGAATCTGTCATCCTGAAATGTTTCTATATTTTTTTAGATTAAATATTCCCGAGAATACATTAACTATTTCAGACATGGAAAATATTATTGATTCAATTTCTTCAGTAGATAAATTTAAAAAATCGTTAAAACTACTCCTAGATTCAGAAAAAATACTCCTATTTCTTAGTAGATTCGAGGATTATACCGAAAATTATATTCCTGAAGAAAAGATCTGCATTATTATTAGATCTTTAATTGAATCAAGTTTAAATTTTCCTGAGCAAAGAACAGGTATGCTTCAAATATCTACGAAGATGCAAATCTCTAGAATTTTTTATCAATTATTATCAAGAATAAAAGATGAAAATGATAAATTAAACCATTACTTGGATGCAATCAAGAACATTAATCTAGGAATTGATATGTGTGTTTATTTCATTGCTTTAGAGATAGGTGCAAAAGATGATAATAAATTATTTGATCAAAATTCTAAAAAAGAATTAATTAAAGCAGGAACTCAAATAATTAAAAATTTTGCAAAAGACTCTCAAGATTCAAAAATCAAAAATATTATTCATATATTAAAATTTGTCGAGGATTATTTCCCTAAAAATCAAATAAAGAAAACTATCATTCAAATACTTGAGTCAAATCCTCTTTTAATTCAATTGATCCAAGATTCTATAACAACCAAATACTCTCAGACAATGGGAAGTTATTCAACAAACGTAACTCATGATTTTGATTTCAAAGGATTTGAAGCATATTTTGAAAAAACAGATGAAAATTTAAAAAGACTTATAAAAATTAGGAAACAAATTAAAGATGAAGTATTATTTAATAAGATAATTGCATATTATACAGTTGATAAAAATGGTAAAAAGAATAGTTGAACAGGACATTGAAGATGCAGCACTAGAAATACTGCAAGAATTAGGATATGAATATACTTATGGTCCAACTATTGCTCCTGATGGAGAAACACCATTAAGAATAAAATGGGATGATGTTATTCTAACAGGAAAACTTAGAGATGCTATAAGTAAACTTAATCCTAGCTTAACAGACGAAGCAGTTGAAGAAACCATAAAGAAACTTAATCGTCTTTCAAGTAGTTCATTAGTAAAGAATAATGAGAAATTTCACACATTTTTAACAGAAGGTGTTCCAATAGAATTCAGAAATAAAAAAGGAGAGATTAAAGATGAGTATGTTAGACTCATAGATTTCAAAAATCCAAATAATAATCAGTTTCTTGCAGTAAATCAATTTACAATCATTGAAAATAACAAAAACAGAAGACCTGATATCATCATTTTCATAAATGGATTGCCGATTAGTGTAATTGAACTAAAAAATCCTTCTGATGAAAAAGCAACAATTGAATCTGCACATAAGCAGTTAGAAACATACAAGAATGAAATTCAAACAATCTTTAATTATAATGAACTATTAGTGATTTCTGATGGAACTTATGCTCAAGCAGGAACACTAACAAGCCCAAAAGAATGGTTTTTGCCATGGAAGACAATTAATGGAAAAGAATCTGCACCTAAGTCTCTTCCTCAACTGCAAGTTCTTTTAGAAGGGATGTTTAAAAAGGAGATAATTATAGATTTAATTAAATATTTCATAACTTTTTCTAAAGATAGGAAAACTATTACAAAGATTCTTGCAGGATATCACCAGTATTACGCTACCAATAAAGCAATAAAAACCACTATCAAAGCTATTGAAGGAAGCAGAAAAGCTGGAGTTGTTTGGCATACGCAAGGTTCAGGCAAATCTCTAACATTAGCATTTTATTCAGGAAAACTTCAACAGCAAGAAGAATTAAACAATCCCACATTAATAGTTATTACAGATAGAAATGATCTTGATGATCAACTTTTCAATACATTTTCAAGTATAGAATGTTTACGAGAAAAACCAATTCAAATTTCAAGTAAAGAAGACTTAAAAGAAAAATTAAAACGTTCTTCTGGCGGAATTATATTTACAACTATTCAAAAATTTGGTAGTGAAACAGGCAAATTTGAAATTTTATCAAAAAGAGAGAATATTATCATCGCTGCGGATGAAGCACATAGGACACAATATGGCTTTAAAGCGAAAGTTGACAAAAATTCTGGAAAAACAAAATATGGTTTTGCTAAATATCTAAGAGATGCTCTGCCAAATGCTTCATTCATTGGATTCACTGGAACACCTATTGATTTTGAAGACAAATCAACAAGAGCAGTATTTGGAAATTATATTGATATATATGATATTGAACAAGCAGTTAATGATAAAAGAACAGTTAGGATTTATTATGAATCACGTTTAGCAAAATTGGATTTAAACCCTTCTCAAATTGTTCATTTAGATCAAGAATTTGAAGAGATAACAGAAACAGAAGAAAAAGAAAAGAAAGAAAAATTAAAATCTGATTGGGCAAGAGTTGAAGCAATTGTTGGTTCAGATACAAGAATAACCCAGATTGCTATAGATATTGTTAAACATTTTGAAGCAAGGCAGGAAGCAATTGAAGGAAAAGCGATGGTTGTTTGTATGTCTAGAAGAATCTGTGTTGAACTTTACAATGAAATTGAAAAAATTAGACCTAAATGGATACATAGAGATGATGATAAAGGTCTAATGAAAGTCATTATGACTGGATCTGCATCGGATGGTCCAGAATGGCAAAAACATATAAGGGATAAAAAACGAAGAAGAGAACTTGGAGAAAACTTCAAAGATTCAGAATCTGGCTTTAAACTAGCACTAGTAAGAGACATGTGGCTTACTGGTTTTGATGTACCATCACTCAATACTTTGTATATTGATAAACCTATGAAAGGACATGGATTAATGCAAGCAATTGCAAGAGTAAATAGAGTTTACAAAGATAAACAAGGTGGGCTAATTGTTGATTATTTGGGTATTGCTCAAGAATTAAAGAAAGCATTGTCAAATTATACAAAAAGTGGTGGTAAAGGAAAACCAACATTTGATCAATCTGAGGCAATTGCTATAATGCAAGAAAAATATGAAATAGTAAGTCAGTTCTTCCATAATTTTGACTACCTAAAATTCTTTTCAGGAACTGCAAAGGAAAAAATGCAAATTATTCCTTCAGCTATGGAATATGTTCTTTCACAGAAAGATGGCAAGAAAAGGTATGTTAGAGAAGTTGTTGGATTAACCAAATCATATGCTTTAGCAGTTCCAAGCGAAGAAGCAGAAAAGTTAAGAGATGAAATTGGTTTTTTCCAAGCAATTAAAGCTTCTATAGTTAAAAATACAGAAGTTCAAGGAAAGCAGAAGACAGATACTGAATTAAATTCTGCAATAAAACAAATTGTTTCAAAAGCTGTTTCAAGTGAGGGCGTAATTGATGTTTTTGAAGCTGCTGGAATGAAGAAACCTGAAATTTCTGTTTTATCAGATTCCTTTTTAGATGATGTAAAAGGAATGAAACATAAGAATTTAGCTTTTGAAGCATTGAAAAAACTTCTAGCTGACCAAATTAGAGTTAGATTCAAGTATAATAAAATAAGAAATAGGAAATTCTCAGAGATGCTTGAAGAAGCCATTAGAAGGTATCAAAACAGAAGTATTGACTCTGCCCAAGTAATTCAAGAATTGATAAAATTAGCCCATAAGATCAGAGAAGATAAAAGCAGAGGTAAAGAATTAGGGCTTACTCCTGAAGAAGAAGCATTTTATGATGCTTTAGATGATCATGATGGAGCGATGGAGGTTCTTGGCGAAGATGTAATGAAACAAATCGCTAGGGAACTTACAGAACTAGTCAGAAAAAACACATCTATTGACTGGACATTAAGAGATGCTGTTCAAGCTAAATTAAGAGTTATGATTAAACGTTTGTTGCGTAAATATGGTTATCCTCCAGATAAGCAAAAGATAGCAACTGATTTAGTACTTGAACAAGCCAAGTTATTTGCAGAGGATTGGGCAGAAGAAGATATTGATGATACTGTTAATCCTTATGTAATGGATAATTCTCCAGTTATGGCTGTTGCAGAGAAGAAAGAGAAATATGGGAAACAGAAGAAAAAATGATTGGTAAAAAAGGTAATCAACAAATAATAATTGGAGTTGTTGTTATAATTATTTTAGCTTTTGCAGTTGGAATAATTTCTTTCGAGTCTGGAAAAATTGTAATTCCTTTTTTAGATCAACACAAATATTTACAAGATGTTGATATGGAAAAAAATATCACTTATTCAACTAATTTAGAGATAAATATAATCATTAAAAATCCTAATCAAAACTCTATAAATCCTGAACTTGAAATTATATATCCCTTTGGTTGGAGTACTTCAAATAGATACATTAGATCAAATGATAAGATTCCATTAGGTTTCATTACATCTGGTAAAATCGAGAAATATTCTATTGAATTTGATCCATCTTATAGTGTAAAAGATGGCTCTTCAACATTTGAATTCAAATTATATGTAAATGATGTTGTAGTTGATAGTAGGGAGGAGATTGTTTATGTCAGATAAAAAAACTAAACGAAAACCTCTTACTAGAAGCGAGTGGATTAGTTTAATTACTATATTAATTACTGTTCTTTTAGCAATTTGGGTTTATAATCAAAATGAAAAGATAAATGCATTAAGCAAAGGGGAAATGGCAAACGAATTATTAATTTCTTCTTTTGATATGGACTCAATTATGATAATTGAAGATATTAAGAATATTTCTATTGAGGTAAATTCTAATTATGATGGTGCCATCCCACTTAAAGTAATCCCTCAAATTGTCAGACATAATGGGGAAGAAATTGCTTCAAAATATAAATTAAGTCCTATCTCTCAAGAAGAATTAGTTATTGAAAAAGACGGAAAACAATTATTTCTTTATAATTTTGAAACTGATATATCAGGAGATTATGAAATAGACTTTACATTCTATTATAATTATAAACAAGAAGAAGGGTATCAAAAAGGAAGTACAAAAACGTGGACTTTGAGATTAACTGCTGAAAGATAATTTATTTCTCGTTGAAGCTATAATAACCATTATC
>CAZEYD010000005.1:0-61681 GCA_964516745.1 Candidatus Woesearchaeota archaeon | reverse complement strand
AGATGAAGGGCTTGCTCCTTCTGGTTTAGTTCAAGATTCTAGATATTTTGCAGAAAAGGATAGTGACTTAAGAGAAATTAATAGATTATTACATAAGAAATTATCTCCTAGAGAAGCAGATATATTAATAAAAACATATGGGACCAATAGTAATGTAGGAAAGTATTCTTTAGAAGAGCTGGGGATGATTTATGGAATAACTTATCAACGAGCAAGCCAAATTAAAGTTAAAACACTTAAAAGATTAAGAAAGATGGAAGAATTTCAAGAACTTGATTCTTTAAGGTAAAAGTATATTTTGTTTATCCATCATTCACTTCAAGTGCTGGAATTGATGATTGAGTTTTTTGTCATCGGTAATTTGATGATTTAGTAATTTTGTAGCTTTTATATCTTAAATAATTCTCTTATATTTACTAAACATTTTTAAGTATCAGTGACATAATTACTTTATGTCAATAAATCATATTAATCACGAAATTAGTAATAAGTTGATCAGATGGCATTTTTACAAAAGATTGACCGAATGTACGAATAAAATTAATAAGGGCAATAAGCATGTAAATTTTATTGGAGATATAATAGAAAATGAAATCTAACAAGCAAGATAATTATACAAATATCTCGGGAAGCCTAGAGGCTCAAGTAAAAGATAATAAAAGATATCTAGAATATAGGGATGGATGGATTAATAATCCAAAAATGAATAAGGTTTCTAAATTTCCACTAAATGTGGATATAGAATTAACAAATGCTTGCAATTTGAAGTGTCCACATTGTGCTAGAACCAATAATACTTGGGGAAGTGAGGATGTCGGATTTATGGATAAAAAACTAGTAAAAAAAATATTAGACGAGGTAAACAAGGAGGGAGGATACTGCGTAAAATTTAGCTTAAGGGGTGAACCTTTACTTCATAAAGATCTTATTGAGATTTTAAAATATGCAAAAGATACTAATCTAGAGGAATTCTACTTTAATACCAACGCCACCCTCTTAACCGAAAAACTATCAAAGGAGCTAGTAGATTTAAAATTACCTCGAATATCAATATCTGTGAGCGGATGGGATAAGGAAACGTTTGAAAAAAGTCAATATGGTGCAAGTTTTGAAAAGGTTTGTGAAAATATAAAGAAATTAAAAGAATATAGGGATTCTATTGGTTCGAAATTTCCTAGAATTAGAATTCAAGTTGTATTGACACCAGAAACTCAAAAAAATTTAAAGAAATTTGAAAGACTCTGGGAAGGGATGGCAGACGAATTAGGGGGAATAGAATATAGGGAAGAAAAAAATGAAATAAAAAATGAAAACAAAAAAGATAATGGGTTTCGATGTGAATTCCCATGGAGGAGACTGGTTGTTCTTTGGGATGGGACTACCTATCCATGCTTATTCCATGGAGTTAGGAGTGCAGAAGAATTAATACTTGGGAATGTAAAATACGATCTACTTAAAAAACTCTGGAATTCAGATAAAATAAATAAAATTAGAAAGAAGCATGTAGAGGGAAAAAGTCACAATATTAAAAGCTGTGCTAACTGTTCATATAGAGCGACAATAATAAATAGAATAGTGAAAAAATGAAAATTGGAGCATTACTAACTTGTCGGGGAGATAATACACTTTCGAATAAGCACTTGAGAAAAATTAGTGGGAAAAAACTAATTGAATATCCTCTTTCTGAAATAAAAAATTGCGATATATTCGATAAGATATATATAAGCTCTGATGATATAAAAATTTTAAATCTAGCAAAAAAATATGGCTTTACAATTATTAAAAGACCTAATGAAATCTCTAGACCAAATTCTCAACACGTAGATGCAATAAAGCATGCTTTGAATTACATGGAAAAGAAAGATGGGTTTATACCAGATATATTAGTAGTGGTCCTTGGGAATACTGTCTACATAAAAAAAAAATGGATTGAGCAGAGTATAAAAGAGATAATTAAAAATAAAAAAATCTCGTCCGTTGTTCCAGTATATCTTAATCAAGACCATCATCCATATAGGGCAAAACATGTTAATAAAGATGGATTTTTAAAAAATTATTTTGAAAAACCAAAAGATGAAATATCTACTAATAGGCAGGATCTGCCAAAAAATTACTTTTTATGTCATAATTTTTGGACGTTAAATGTCAAAGAAAGTATTCAAAAAGAAGCAAAGGGGGATATTCCTTGGAAATTTATGGGAAATAGATTACTTCCATTATATTTAGAAACACATCTAGATGTGCATAATAGAAACGACCTTACGTTATGTAAGAAGTGGCTTAAAAATGTAAATAAAAAAAAGATTAGATGGGGGGTGTTAAAATAAAAATATTATTTGCGCTAGACCCTTGGATATATAGAGACAGCGCAGGAAACCAATTGTACACCCTAGAAAACATATTCATCAAGGCAATTAAGGGTCTTAGGCAAAATGGCAATGATGTACGATTATTACTGGGGGAGGATATGAAATACACTTTAGATAAAAGGAAGATTAATCCTGGCTGTAAAATTAATATTATTTCTATGAGTGAATTATATTCCATATACAATAATCACTATGAAGCACACAGTATACAATTCAATAAATTAGAAACAAAAATACAGAAAGATAGAATGGCAGGATTAATTAAAAAAAATCTGGAGAACTGGGAACCAGAAGTCATTATATCATTTACAACTCCTGTATCTATTTGGAAATATATCTACAAAAATGCATTAGGTTTACAATTTGAGAATGGAATATTCTCACGTGCACCCTATCCACACTTATGCCAACTAGACCCATTCGGATTTTTAAAAAAGTCATATCCTGCTCATTTTAAGAAAGAATTAAGAAACAATAAAATCACCGAGGATCAAAAAAATAGGATAGATAACTTAATCAAAGTATACAGAAAAGAAATTTTTGAGAAAAAGAATCCGATAACAAGAAAGGAGCTTGTACACAACAAATGGAAGAATATAATCCTTATCCCATTATCATACAATGGAGTTATCATCAACGACGAAGCATCAGAGTTCAGAAGCCAACTAGATTTTCTTGTATTTATTTTAGAAAAAATACCAAAGGAAACAAGGATTTTGGTAACAAGACACAGTTTACAATTAAATGGTTCAATACCTCTAGAAACAGAAACTTTCTTAATGAATAAGTACGATAATTTATCTTTTTGTGAGGAGCTAAGTAAATATGCCTTCTTGTCACAATGGCTAACACCTCTTGTGGATGGGGTTATAACAACAAATTCAACAATAGGTTACCATGCAGCACTATTCAATAAAAAAGTATTTACAATTGGAGACTGTGAAATAAATTCTATAGCAACAGCAGAAAACTTAGATAACATAAAAGAAGTGATGAGCGATATAAATAAAGACGATGCTTCATTGAGCGTTATTTATTCTTTATTAACAAGGCACTCATTCTTACTGAAAAGATTTTGGGATGGGAGATGGCTAACAAATAGATTAAATTCATTATTAATAGAATACCAAAATGGAAATCTAGAAAAGGATTGGAAGGCACTTCCTCTTATATGCCAAGATGAAGATAAAATATTCGAAGAAATAATTGCAAATACTCCTGGCTTAGATAAAGGTTATAATCCAAGGATATATCAGGAGGATAAAAAATGAAAATATATCTTGCTTCTCTTAATCCATGTAATACCCGAAAGGTGAATGTAAGGCAATACGTAGACTTCATTTCTTCATGTGGGCATGAAATTTTAAATACTCCAGAAAGTGCAGATATGATATTCGTATGGGGGTGCGAGTTTAGGAAAGATTGGAAAGATTTTACACATGCAGTAATAAAAAATCTAAAAAAAGAATATGATTCTGAAATTGTTTATATAGGATGTACTTTTACTGGGGAATTTGCAAAAAAAGCCGAAAAAGAACTGGGAATTGATATTATACCTTGGAGAGACACAACAGAGCTAATAGAACAAAAGCTAAACGAGACTCAGAAGAAATTAAAGAATACGAGATTAACATTATCAGAAAATAGAATAGTAGATAATCTCGAAGAATATAAAAAGAAAAACAAAAATGCCCGAGTGTGGTTTGAGGATGAATATATAAAATTAAGCATCTGCGAAGGTTGTACAGGATATTGTACGTATTGTTCTGAAAAATTAATGTTTCCTCAATTTAAAAGTTTTGAAGAAGACAAAATAATAAGTGGATGCAGAAAAGCAATAGAAAAAAGCGGTACAAATAAAGTCTTATTTCTTGCAGACAATAGTGGGGAATATGGAAAGGATATTGGATCATCACTTCCTAATCTGATAAATAGATTAAAAACAGAAGTGGATCCAAACATTAAAATTGGGATTACTCAACTAAATCCTGAACATTTTTTGGCCTATATGGATGAGATGGTTAAATTCATCAAGGAGGGAACTATTGAATATCTGAATCTTCCTATTCAGATTGTCTCTAACAGACTATTAGAAAAAATGGGTAGAAAATATAAGTTTAAGGATATTAGAAATCTATTTGATACCCTGAAAGAAAATAATTTCACAAATTTTTCCACTCACTTACTAATTGGATTTCCCGGAGAAACTATGGATGATGTTAAAGAAGCCGTCAAATTTTTATCCGAGTATAAGTTCAGGCACGTTATTGTAAGTTCATTTATGAATCATCCAGCAATTGAGGCAAGTAAATTCAAAGAGCAGGTAAGCAATGAAGATAAAAAAGTTAGAGTGAAATATTGCAAGGACTATTTAAGCGAAATGGGGATAATTGTGCATACGGACCTTGGTGGAATAAGCAGTAGGCTAATGTCTACAATAAGGAGTCAGCTAGGGATAGAATTAAAATGCTATGAGAATGAGAATGATTAAGGAAAAGGAATTTGCAAAAAATATAAAAAGAATACGACAAGGATCTGATTCTAGAATGAAGAAATTAAGATTGGGAATGAATGAATATATACCTCATATGCCAGAGGATTTATTTAAAAAAATAATTTCAAATTTTACCATAGAAAAAGCCAGTGCATATCCAGAAGTTAATCAAGCATATAATGCTTTATCTGGATTTCTAAATCAAAAAAGAGATAGGATACTATTAGCAAGTGGAGCAGATATGGCAATAAAAATAATCTTTGAAACATTTTGTCAGCAGGGAGATATTGTGGCCACTTGCGCCCCAACCTTTGCCATGTATAGAGTCCATGCAAACTTGCTAAACTGCAAATTAAGAGAGATCTCCTCTAACAATAAAGGAGAATTTACCGAAGAAGATTTACTTGATTTAGCAAATAAAAGTACCAAATTAATTATATTAGCAAATCCTAACGGTGTTACTGGCTTTGCATTTGAAAAGAATCTGATAATTAAATTACTAGAAAAATCAAGTAGGGCAAATACTATAGTGGTGTTAGATGAGACGTATGCAAATTTTGGAGAAATTGATATGTCAGAGTTACTAGAGAAATATAATAATCTTATAATAGTTAGAAGTTTCTCTAAAAATATTGGGATGGCAGGAATTAGAGTGGGTTATATACTATCTTCAGAATACCTATCTGGGATGATGGAGAAGTTTAAGCCTATGATGGAAATCAACTCACTTGCCGTCGAATCCATAAAGACTATATGTTCTGATAAAAAATATCTAAATGACGCTGTTCAAAAAATCATAAAAGCAAGGAAATATGTTTCCGTGGAATTTAGGGAAAGAGGATATGAAGTACTGGAGAGAAAAGGTAATTTTATTTTAGTTAATTTTGAGGAAAATTGCTCTAAAATCGAGACCATATTGGAAAATAATAATATTGAATATAGAAAATTATCACGACCGTTGGAGAAATATATTCGATTTACTGTAGGTACAAAAAAAATAATGAAAAACCTTTTAAATATAATCGGGGAAGTAAAAAATAATGAAAAAATTTGAACATAGTTTCATGGCAAATATGTTTTCTGATATTTGTAACAAATTAGGATTAGAATTAGAAATGGGACCAAAGCTTGGAGCATATGGTCAGATTAAAGATAGACTTACTGGTAAAAGAATATCATTTTATGATTGTTGTTTTGATGTAAACCCCTATGGATCAAGTATTACAACTAGGAATAAAGGATTAGTTAGATTGATATTGGAATCAGAGAAAATTGTTATGCCCAATGGGAAATATTTCTCGTTTGATACTGACAAATACTCCCAAGGTAATCTTGAGGATATAAAAAAAGATGTATATAATTTTATGAAGAAATTAAGTTTTCCAATAATGGTGAAGGGAGCAGATTTGCATAGGGGTAGCTGTATTTTTAAGGTTAATTCCAAGCAAGAGCTAACAGAAGCAGTCCAAAATGTTTTTAGCATGACCAGAGGGGTAATAATTGAGGAATTTATTGATTTTCCGACATATCGGATTTTAGTTTTTGATGGGGAGGTTATAGCTTGTTATGGAAAGAATCCCTTTCAGATTATAGGTGACGGAGTATCCACAGCATCTCAGTTGATTAGGCGAGCCGAAGATATTAGTCAAGAAAATTCTATTGGCACAAATTTTGACAAGATGAGAGACGAAATTAAAACAAAATTAAAACAAAATAAATATACTGAAGAAAGTATTGTTCCAAAAGATAAAAAAGTGATATTGTGTGATTCAGCAAGTATTTCCAAAGGTGGAGTGGCTATCGATTATACTGATTTTTTATGTGACGAATTTAAGCAATACTGCAAAAATATCTGCAAATTATTAAATCTAAAAATATGCGGAATTGATATAATTTCAAAAGATATAATAAATGCACCAAAGGATACGTACTTGCTAGAAGCAAACTCGTCGCCTTGCCTTGAGACTTATTCATTATTGGGAGAGAAGCAATATAGGATAATTGAAGATCTTATGGAAAAGATAATAAATAAAGGATTTAGAACAGGGGATTAGTATGGTTTATTTTTCCAAAAAACAAAATGAAGAAGAGTTTTTAAAACACATTAAACCAATTCTAAGTACACTTAAAAATAAAAAATTAATAATCTCTGATGGAGATGAAACAATATCTATTGAAGATACATCACGTATCTTCTTTGAATTATGCGACAATATCCCCCTATGGGATAAGATCAGAAAAAACTTTAAAGAAAAAGGTAGAACTCATAAGGGTTATTTGGGAGCCGCTAAAATTTACTCTAAAATTCCTTCTGATGAATATGAAAAATATTGTGAAGAGACTGTTGCTCAAATTAAGTTTAGAAATTTTTGGCAAGAATTGCTGAAGTTAAACACCGAGATAATAGTAGTTACTTCGGGAATTAATTTATTGTGGAATAAGCTTATTAAAAAAAATGGTTTAAAAAACGTGACGGTGATTGGAGGTAATAATTTTAATGAGAAGAAATTTATAGTAACTCCAAGTATTAAAGGGCTACTATTAGACAGACTAAAAAGTCAAAATAACAAGATTATGTCTTTTGGAGATAGTAGAGTCGATAGACATCTGTTGCGCAATGCTGATTTGGGATGCATAGTTACAAACGCAAGGAATAGCCCGGGCTTGGTTGAAACATTAAGAAAACATAATAATATTGTTCAACTTAAAATAAATGAAGAACATAGTGATTTATTGCCGGTGAAAAACATAAAAGAAATAATGAAGATATACAATGAATTGTAAAATAGATTTCAAATAAAAAAACAGATTACATTTTTCTAATCTTTATTCCATCTAAAGTATTATCAACCTGATACCCTAGACCAGTAATCTCATCTCTTTTTCTATCGGCTAACTCCCACTCCTTATTACCTCTTGCGTTTTCTCTTTCTTGAACTAATGTTTGAATATTTTCTGGAATTTCTATTTGTCGTTTATCTAATAATTTCAAACCTAGAACGGAGTCGATTTTCTTAATTGTTTGATATTTTCCTGTGGCATCTTTATCTCTAACAAGTTGCCAGATTACAGAGAGAGCTTTCGGGGTATTTAGGTCATTATTCATGCCCTCGCGAAAGCTTGCCATATATCCTTCATTCTCTCGTCCATCATCCTCCAAGTTTTCCACAATATTTCTTAATCTATTATGAGAGTTTTGTGCATTTCCGAGAGTTTCTTCTGAAAAATCAATAGGCTTTCTATAGTGTCCCGACAAAACGAAGTATCTTATAACTTCCCCTGAATATACTTCAAGCAAATCTCTAATGGTTTTAAAATTACCTAGACTTTTACTCATCTTTACATTATCAACATTTACCATTCCATTATGCATCCAATAATTGGCTAACTTTGTATCATATGCGGCCTCTGATTGTGCAATCTCATTCTCATGATGAGGGAATATCAAATCTTGCCCACCGCCATGAATATCAAAGGGCAGGTTAAGTATTTTCGCAGACATTGCCGAACACTCTATATGCCAATTAGGTCTTCCCTCACCCCATGGACTTTCCCAATTAGGTTCTCCAGGCTTAGAAAGTTTCCATAAAACAAAATCTTCGGGGTTTCTTTTTTTATTTTTAACATCAATTCTAGCACCTGGCCTTAAATTTTCTCTTTTTTGACCCGAAAAATCTCCATATCTTTCAAACTTAGAAACATCATAATAAACTCCATCTCCAGGGATTACGTATGTGTATCCCTTATCTTCCAATATTTTAACAAGATTGGTCATTTCCTGAATATATTCAGTAGCTCTTGGTTGTACATCTGGTCTCCTAACTCCTATTTTAGCATAATCTTCTCTATGTGCTGCCAAATTTCTTTCAGTTAATTCTCCAATATCAACACCCTGTTCTTTCGCTTTGTTAATTATTTTATCATCTATATCTGTAACATTCGATACATAAGTAACTTTGTTGCCGCTAAATTCAAGATATTTTCTTAATATATCAAAGGTTATTTGTTGTCTTGCATGACCTAGGTGCGGAACATCGTTAACTGTTGGCCCACAAACATAGATACCTACGTTTCCCTCTACAATTGGGATAAATTCTTGTAATTTTCTTGCTTCTGTGTTGTAAATACGAAATCCCATATGCTTATTAGAGGCTTTTGTATTTAAAAGGACTTCTAAGGCCATAGTTAATTATCGAAATTTTGCTTTAAAAAACTACCCTTTATTACTTTTTGCACAATTAATGGAGTTTAATACCTTATGTTAAATATATTTTTAAGAAAGTTAAAAGAATCCATATTAAATATTTTAAACAAATAAAAAACGGGCCATAAACATCCAAAGACTGAAAAAATCTAATCTAATTAAAAAAATATCTCAAAAATTTTAGTCAGGTGTTGAAACGCTCGAGATTTGCCGGTTGGAGTGTTTTGAAACTTTGTTTTTCTACTTTCAGAAAATTTTATATAATCTCCGATCTAATTAATAATATGGAAGAACGGGATATAAAAAAGATATTAGAAATAATCATAAAAAGATTAGACAATCAAAATGTTTCTTGGCAATTAGAAGGAAGTGCAAATTTATTTGTCCAAGGCATAGATATTTCGATAAGAGATTTAGATATAACTACAAACGAAAAATACATCGCAATTTTTAGAGAATATCTAAAGGATTTTATTGTTAAAGATTATTTTAGTGAAAAAATAAAAGGATCTTCTTTAATTTGTAATATTAACGGTTTTGAAGTGGAAATCTGTTGTTATAATAACAAGAATCCTGTCTCTTTAGAAAATTCAAAATATATAAAATGGAACAATTTATCAATTCCTATCAACCCTTTAGAAAAGGCCCTTGAGTTTTACAAATTTATTAATTATAAAGACAAAGTTAAATTGATTGAAGATTTTTTAGCTACTATTCCCTCAACCAAAAACAATTAAGATTATCTAATTTTTTAATAAAAGTAATCTTTAAATATTCCAATCCCCTATCTAACATTATGGAACTTATCAGAGAGATATACGATATTGATATTGATAAAAATTCTGAAAGAATCGCTGACAAGTTTTATGAAATAAGAAAGGCCTCTCGTGCAGTTATTTTTAATGAAAATGAAAAGATAGCATTATTGTTTGTAAGCAAAAAACATTACCATAAACTTCCAGGTGGAGGAGTCGAAGAGAACGAATCTTTAACTGGAACTCTAATAAGGGAAGTATTAGAAGAGGTCGGTTGCAAAATTTCTATCGAAAAAGAACTGGGTGTTATAGTAGAATGCAAAAATAAACACGAAAAAATCCAATTTTCATATTGTTACATTTGTAAGCAAGTCGGAGACCTGGAGAATACTTCATATACAGAAAATGAAATGTCTCAAGGGTTTGAATTATTATGGGTTAAAATTGATGAAGCAATTAAAATATTAGAAAACGACATTCCATTAGATTACGCTGGGAAATTCATAAGAGAACGTGATTTGACATTTCTAAGATATTTAAGAGATAAGGAATTAAAATAGAATTAAACTTTTTTTGTTCTATTTCCCTTTGTTTCGGGTCGGGCCATGGAAAAAACGAAAGGATAGTAATTATACTTAGTGATTCTTTTTTAAAAAAAATCATTAAATCTTTTTTTGAAGTCTTCTATGTTATCTTTACTAAAATTAAATCTTAATTCTTCTCTATTATTAATTGCATTACATTGGATGTCAAGTTCTTTTTCTGTGAAAGGATTAAGATTTAACTCTTTTAATATTATATTTATTTTTTTTCTTGCATTTAACTCTTCTTCTTTATTTGTTAAGATTTCTGCTTCAAAATTATAACCATAATCTTTTATGTCTACCAATGATATTTCAACTCCTTTATATTCATAAACAAAAGTTTGAACAGCATATATAACACCTAGTCTCCAATTCATTGCAGATAAAAAGTCTATATATTTTTGAATTTCATTTTTTTTGAATTCTATTGAAATTTCTTTTCTAGAATGAGAACCTGTAAATAATCCTTTTTTTATGATAATTTCCGGATTTCTATTTGTAACTCTTAATCTTAAATCAATGTCTTCATCCTTTATCTCAGACAAATTTTTAGGAACTTTGTCTTTAAAATACATAAATGTTATCCTATCCTTTTTTTTCTTAAAAGATCCTATCCTATTCATCTTAGATTTTAATTCTTTAAAGTAATCTAAAGAGAGAGTCCCAATATATTCTACTTCTAATTGATTTT
This sequence comes from Candidatus Woesearchaeota archaeon, assembly GCA_964516745.1. Classification (GTDB taxonomy): domain Archaea; phylum Nanobdellota; class Nanobdellia; order Pacearchaeales; family GW2011-AR1; genus JAGVXH01. The sequence goes on along the minus strand of CAZEYD010000005.1, from coordinate 50,584 downwards.
TCATTATTGATTAATAACTTTCAATATTTATAAAAGCTGTCATCTTCATAATCTATTATATTCTACTGGAATTTCTCTTTGATTTCTCAAAAAATCTAAAACTTTATTAAGAATTACCTTTTTAGTACCATATGAGTAATAAACTATTTATGGATGAGGCAATCATCGAAGCAAAAAAAGGTTTATCTGAAGGAGGAATTCCAATTGGTGCTATTATCGTTAAAGACGGAAGAATTGTTGGAAGAGGACACAATAAACGAATACAAAAAGATTCTACAATATTACATGCAGAAATGGATTGTCTTGAAATGACCGGAAGACATCCTGGCAGTTGGTATAAAGATACTACCCTTTATTCAACCCTATCTCCTTGTTCTATGTGTACCGGTGCAATTTTACTATTTGGGATTCCTAGATTAATTATTGGCGAAAATAAAACATTCAAAGGTCCAGAAAAATACTCGAAAAGTCAAGGCTTAAAAATTACAAATTTAAATAATCAAGAATGCAAAAAGTTAATGAAGATTTTTATCAAAGATAAACCCGAATTATGGAATGAAGATATTGGAAAATAATCTTCAAAAAATTTAACTATTTCTTTCTAAAAAACCACTTACACAAAAAACCCAAACCCAAACCAATTAACGTAAAAGCACTAACATTATCTAAAATTATACCAATACCAATTCCTATAAGTAAACACGCAGGAATAAATAACCCACTACTGTCAGACGTATCTTTTTTTTGTTTTTTCATATTCTTTTTCATAGATTAAAACTTTAAACTCCTAAAAATTTCAATAACTCAAGCATCAATAATGCAGGCCATACAATCGCTTTCAAAACTCCAAACATACCCATCCAAAAACTGGTTGCTATAGATATAAAATAAATTGCAGCACCAATGAAGCCTAGACCATAAACAGGTCCACCACATGAACTACTACTTCTACATTTACTATCACAACGTTTTTCTTTCTTCTCAGTTTTGACGAGCTTTGCCTTGCAAGGTACACTTTTAGTATCACTCTTTTTGATCATATGTATTATTAATATTAGAGTTTAATAAAGGTTATGTTAAATCAATAGAATATAAAACATATTTCAAATTTTTTTTGCTCCCAACATTTTTATACTTTGAAATCCTATACTATTATGGTAAAAAATGAGGTTTACTCATCTAAAAGCCGATTAGTAACTCTCTTGTTATGTTTATTTTTAGGAATACTTGGTTCCCATCGATTTTATGTTGGGAAAATAGGCACCGGTATTTTTTATTTATTTACTTTAGGTTTTGGTGGAGTAGGAATATTTATTGATTTAATCCTAATTATTTTCGGAAGTTTCACAGATAAGTCTGGAAGCTTTGTAAAAGAATGGTAATTTAATACAAAGTTTACAGAAATCAATAATAAAAGAACAAATCTTAGATTAAACTAAAAAGCAGAGGCTGGGATTTGCACCCAGGATTAGCGGGTTGCAGCCGCCTGCCTTACTGCTTGGCTACCCCTGCTTAAAAATAAATAGATTATATCTATATATATAGTTTTAGCTTTATTTATTAGTTTTTAAAATTGCTTATTGCAAATAAGCTTTAGCATTAAATTTTATTCAATAAATAACAATATCATGTGACTGAAAAACATGTTCTTATTTTAATAATCCTTTTAGAATAACCTTAGTAGCTTCATCCTCAGATAATCCTTTAGACATTAAAACTTCTAGTTGTTTTTTATTGATGCCTCCAATCGCTGCTTCATGAGTTACTTTGGCACTTGCATTTTGCACATCAACTATTGGAATAGCCATTGCATGAGCATTATCCATGATTGTTTCAATACAATCTATATGTCCGATAGATTTTCGACCTCTCGCTTCAATTCTGTTGTATACTTTGATTTCCGAATTCCCTTTTCCAACAATATAAGAAGCGATTGTTCCCTTAGAAAAATCTCCTTCCAAATAAAGATTCTCTCTAATATTTATATCGTCATTTCCAGAACCCATTACTTTCGTAGTTAATTCGACACGACTATTTTCTCCAGCTTTAATATAATAATTTAAATTTATTTTTCCAGACCTACCTTCTGGTAGTTTGAAATTGCTTCGAAAAGAACCATTTTTTCCAATGCTAACATTCATATTAGGATAAATTTTTACTCCACCATTCTCGCCATGATAATGTATTTCATTATATTTGAATGAAGCATTCTCTTTAATATTTATCTCTCCCTCCATATAATGCTTCACTTTTTTCCCATTAGGAAAAATACAGTAAGCCATAAATTCCACAAAAGACCCCTTATTAAGAATACCCTTCATATTAATTCTTTGAATTCCTTCTTCTGGTAAAACCCCAAAACAAATTACAACGGGATTATTTATTTTACAATTTTCAAGTAGGGAAAATTCTAAATTAACACCGTCTTTAACAGAATTACATTTTATACTCAATCCTTCTAAGTCATGACTTTTTACAATTTCATTGCCATGAACCATTAAGTACGCGAAATCTTCACGATTAAAAACCCCAGATATTTTACTCATTTTTTCATAATGATTTTCTAAATCATGCATTTTGACACCTAGAACATTTATTTTTAAATTTTGAAGTAATATAATCAATATCCCCAATATCATCTAATCTGCCTTGGCAAATAATTGCTCCACGAGATCCCATATAAGCAATTTCTTCCTGATGTGTAACTAAAATAATTGAAGATTTTTTAGGTAAAAGATTAGCTAAATTATTTTGTATTTCTTTTATACCATGATAGTCAATACCAGAATCTGGCTCATCCAATAAGGCAAGAGATGGTTTAGATATAAAAACAGAGGCTAATTCAATTCTTTTTCTTTCCCCTCCACTAAGGGAATCATCAATTAAACGATCAATATAAGAGACATAATCAAGTCCAAATGATTCCATGTAATTTCTAAATTCTTCTTCAGATGACTTAGGGCTACTTGCAGATAGATATTCTCTTACACTAACACCTTCGAATCGAACAGGCTCTTGCCAAGTTAAAGCAATCCCTCTTTTGGCCCTTTCATTTATAGGCATATTAGTAATATCATCTCCCATATAATAAATTTTACCAGAATCTACATGATAGCCATCTATCCCCATTATAGCATAAACTAAAGAAGATTTTCCAGCGCCATTATGTCCCAAAATAGAAAATATTTCATTCTCTTGAATTTTTAATGATATATTTTCTAAAATCTTTTTTCCATCTTTACTAATCGAAATGTTTTCTAGTTTCAGAATTGATTTTTCTTCCATATTATTGAACTTTAACTCAATAGAGAATATAAATAGTTTTTGTAAAGATATTAATTCGAGTATTGATCTAATAAAGTACTAAATGTATCAAGGACTTTTTGTAGATTATTTCGAGAAGTTCCGTATGTTGATATTTTCATAGATTTAGTTAATCCATGCTTAAGCCCAACAATTCCTTCCGATTTTAAAGCTTTATATAAAAATCCTCTTTTATGAGGATGTATTTTAGATATTTCATAAAATGGTTCTGTAATAAATTGCATTAAGTCATGATTATGTGGTTTTTCTCCCATCTGTCTCATCCCCAAAGTTTCCATTTCCTCAGAAAACCATCTAGCCTTAGCTACTTCTTCATCCCAATTCTGAACACGTTTAACAATTGTTGGAAAGGAAGCCATCATGGTTATCAAAGGTGCTCCCCTTACAGAACAGCCAATACATCCCAATTCTTTGTTTGGATATGTTTCAGAAGCTTCAGTAATTTGGTCTTTATATTTCTCATTAAATCCTAAAATACCAACTGGACCACTAGAAGCCATACTTTTATGTCCACTTCCAACTATAAAGTCTGCACCAAGTTCGGTCATATTAATCGGCATTCGACCAATTGCATAAGCTCCATTAATAAGATAAGGTACATTTTTTTGTTTTGCAATTTCTCCTAATCTTTTCGCATCTGGTAGATTTCCGACAGTTCCGTCTGGATAAGTTAACAGAATTAAAGAAGGATTATATTTCTCTATTAATGGAATATAATCTTCAACATTAAGAATCCTGCCGGGGTCATCTCCAGCTGGTACACGAATAATTTTTAAGCCGGCTGCTTGGGCAGAAACAATTGTAGAATAATGTGCATTGCCATCAACAATAATACTATCACCTAGTTTTGTCATCGCCTTCATTACTCTAGCATTCCCCTCTCTTGCTCCATGTGTTATTCTAGAATAATCCGAGCCAATAAAATTTGGGAAATCTTCTTCTACAAAGCTTTTTATTGGGGGGTTTTCTATTTTTTCAAGAGTTCCTTTACAATAATCACAAACAGAATATCCATCCCCAAATTCTAACATAGATCTTTTTGCTTCAGGTGTCAATCTCCCAGCAGTTTGAAGAGGATTTACATTAATTAAGTCACGATTAAATCTAGTTAAATTACTATATTTTTTCTCTATTTTGTTAATATCCATAATTACTTTATCGAGCGACATTTATTACTCCTAACAATTATATATTGTTTTTATATTTTACGTTTAAAAATATTGGTCCTTTTACCGAAATTTTTTTATAATTTCCAGTTAGATGTTCTTTAAGGCTTTTTGGCATAGTAAGATTTATATCCGGAAGCCTTTTTGCAATCTTTACTTTATATTCTCCTTCACTTTTATTTACAGAATCTCTCTCCATTTCAAATCCAATTCTATCTGAGATAGCACTAAGATAATTATCAACAGCAATTTTTTCGCCACCTTCTTTTTGACTTAGTATATTTCCATCTTCAACATATACTTCGTTAAATGTAGCAGGTCCAACTAGTCTTTTTCCCTCTTCATTCTCATAAACTTCTACACTTAATCTTTCATCTTTATATGCTACAAAATTACATGGAGCAATAGCATTTCTATTTTCTCTAACAATTTTCTCTATTCCTGAAGCAACCCTCTTTCCCAAAAGTGTCTTTGGGCTCATATTTCTTTCTAATAATTCTCGAATAGATTCATCATCATATTTAGTATCTCTAAATTGTGGAAAAACAAGATCACGAATATCTTTGTATCCTTCAAGAACCATTGCCAATCTCTCAACTCCAAAACCTGCATTAAAAACAGGATATTCAATTCCAAAATTAGCTAATGAAATTAATGAATACATTCCAATATCTCCAATTTCTAACCAGTCATCATTCCATTTGGCGAAAACTTCTTTTTCTAATCCATCTGCATAATAATTTGAAGTTCCCTTTTTTTTTTCATATCTAACATCAGAAAATCCAAATTCTCCTAAGACTTTTTTAACAATTTTTTCACCAGCCTCTAAAGACATATTAGGATCCATAATAACTAGTGATGCAGAATTGTGAACTCTCAAATGTCCAGCATCCTCTTTTTGTTCATTTCTATATCGAGTGCCAACTGAAAAAAGAGAAATTGGGAAAGACATCTTATCCTTAACTGCGGCGAGAGTATGATACCATGTCCCAGTCATATGACTTCTAAAAGTCGTTTTTGTAGGAACCGGAACCATATCTCTTAATTCTGGTATAGCTCGATTTATAATTTCCGTAGCTTGAGCAGTAGTCCCGCCACTAATATTCACTATTTCTTCTACTAGATCATCACCCTCAACATTACCTTTTTTATATTCTCTAAGAAGTGTTGAAAATTGTTTTTCATCAATAGGCTCTCCTAGAATACTCTGAATAGTGTTTAATTTATCATTACTTAATCCAACTTCTGGGCGTGGAAGTTTAGCCACATAAAAAGCTCTGTCTAAAATCGCAGGAGTTTCAGGACCATATTGCTTATAAACATCTTCCTCAGACAGAAGAGTTCTGTTTTCAGTTTCTACAAAGCCCTGATTATATAGAACTTCTCTACATGTCTGAACCATTTCTCTAAAGGGATGTAGTTTCCCTTCTCTAGAAATTTCAACGGTTGTATTTCGTGGAATAAGTTTTGCACTCTCAACCCAGGTTTTTTTAAAATCTTCTTTACCTTCTTTCTCAATTTTTTTTATATCAATTTTTTCCATTTGTTAAATACATCTATTAAATGATTAGAAACAACTTTTTATAAGCTTTTTTCTATTTCCTGTATAACGATGATTTGCTTCACTAATATATTCAATTTCTCTCTCATTTTTTTGGATCTCCCATTATTGAAACTATTTCATAATCTACAGGGACCATAGATTTAGAAATTCTTCCCACACTTTTCATAGTATCTTCTGCCTTCGCATAAATAATTCCGTTGTCTTCTGGGACTCTCATTCCATTCAAAGCATAAAGTGAACTCTCAATCGCACAACCTGCAGCAGTAGATAGTTTTAATGAACATCCCTCTTTTGCACCATCACAAATCATTCCAGTTAAATTAGCTGCTAAAATATTTATTGAATTATTAATTTGTTCGAGATTTCCCCCTAGTGCATAGGTTGTTGCAGCTGTAGCTCCGAATCCGGCTTTGATTGCACATCCACAAATTGCAGATAAATATCCTGAATGGTTACAAGCATATTTTGTAACCAAATGACTTAGAATTGCTGCTCGAGAAATTTCATCTTTACTTAATTTTCGTTCTTCTTCAAGGACTACTAGCGGAATTAATGCTGTGATTCCTTGATTCCCAGAACCACATGTGCTCATTACAGGCATATCTGCACCACCCATTCTTACTTCTCCTGCAGCTGCACCATATAATCTAACCTTAGAGACTAAATCTTTACCCCAACTTCCATCTTCCATCATATGTTTTAATGCACTTGCTTGATGTAATCCATAATCATGGGATAATCCTTCCTCTGCAATTCTTTTATTCATTTCAATACCCTTATAAGCTTCATCTAGAGAACTTTGGTCTGCATTATCTGCGAGATCAACCATCGCTTCAAGAGTCTCTGGGAAACTTTCTTGAGTACTTTCTTCAGAGATAAATTCTTTCCCATGATAAACTTCTCTTCCATCTAAAGCAATTGTAGAAATATTATCATGATGACCGATAATTCTTACTGAAGAGTTCCTTATCTCTTCCCCAACATTATAACTTAGATTAACTTGGACATCTAATTGTGCATGTTCACTTCTGTCTTCTACATTTTCAATTACAACTTTTCCTGAATCGAGTATCATTTTAGCATCATTAGGTCTATCAAAACCACTAAGCAAATTCAATCCATTTTTAGGTTGAGCAAATATTCCCATTGCAGAAGCAATAGCCATACCTTTCATCCCATTACTTCCTGGAACGTAGATAGCTAATGCATTTTTAAAAACATTCCTATCTGTTTTTATGGATATTTTTTCTATGTTTTCTTTCGAGGGTTCTGGTACTGATTTAAAATTCCCAGGAAGAGAATCAAATAAGGAATGATAAGCTAATGATGTTGCATAGGCAACACTTATTGGTTCTGTACAACCAGTAGCTGGTTTACAATTATCTTTCAAAAACTGCAATAGAGTTTTCATAAAAAGATAAATCATTTATAGTTTATAATATTTTCCTTAAGAACTAGTACCTGATTAGTAACTACATGTGTTATGGGTAATATAAAGAATTATTTTTGCTTTAATAATTGAATAATAGTTGTTTTTAACAATTAGAAAACTCAAAAGGATTTTATTAGGCGAAAATAATATGCTTTCAAAAGAAAAAAGAAGAGAACTTTTAACACCTATTTATGAAGAATACAAAAAAGAAAATATAAATTTTTGTTCTTATTATGATGTTGATTATCTTTTAAGAAGAATAAATTTTTACCTACAATGTTTCTAATGAAACAAAAATTTTAAATATAGAAATAGTCTAAAAAATTAATGTACGAGTGGATGAACGTTAGGTAAATCATATGATAGATATAGAAATGCAAGGTAGCGAGGAAGAAATAGAAATCAAAAGTCCTAGAGGTATTAAGCTAACAGGTGTCATCAATATTCCTGAGAAAGAGACAAATAAGTTAGTAATTATTTCTCATGGTTTGTTTGCAAATAAAGATAGATATAGATTGATAAAAACATCATATCGTTTTTTAAAAGCGGGATTTGCAACATTAAGATATGATTTTAGTAGTTGTGGGGGAAGTGAAAGCATTGAATATGATATGCAAGGAAATGTAGATGAGTTAAGAACTATAATATCATACTCACGTACAAGAGGATATTCGAAAATAGCTTTATTGGGAGAAAGTTTTGGTGGACTCGTTTCGCTTCTTGCTTATGATAAAAATATTTCAACATTAGTTCTATGGGGACCTGTTACAAGTAGCCGAATTCCATCTTTCTTAAAGGATGAAAAATATAAAAAAGAATTGCAGGAAAAAGGCTATGTTGTTTATAAAACAGATGAAGGAGATCACAAAGTTCCTCAGAAATATGTTGATGATAGAAATTCAATAGATAGAGATGTATTATTATCAAAAATAGAATGTCCTGTTCTAATTATTCATGGAAGTTACGATAATCAAATTTCATATAAATTGTCAGAAGAAGCCATAGATTACCTTCCTGAAGGATCTAGATTCATATTAATAGAAAAGGGCAAACATAGCTTAGATAATAGGATTGATAAAACAATAAAAAAGACTATGATCTGGTTGAAAGAGAATTTCAACTAAATAAAATATTTACCTTCTTCCGTTGCTATTTCTATTATTTTTTCTACCGCCTCTTGAACCTCTAAAGCCATCTTTGCTTGAAGAACTGGACCCACCAGAACTACTCCTTCGATATCCACTCCCTCTTGATTCAGAGTCCCCACTTCTAGAACTTGTTCTACCAGCCCTTACTCTTCCCGAATTAGAACTACTTCCACCAAATTTACTAGAGCTCCTTCCTCCCGAAGCACCAGAATGACTTTTCCCTCCGCCATATCCACTACTCACCTTACGACTAGGACGTGGTTGTCTTGGTTTTGGTTTTGCATGTATCCCCTCAGCATTTTTAGCTTTTATAGAATGATATTTATGTTCTGCCTGAGGAGTCCTTTTCTTAGTAATCCTTTCAATCTGATTAAGATAATTTCTATCTTCTGCTGAACAAAAGGAGTATGCTACACCATCATTTCCCGCTCTCGCAGTTCTTCCAATTCTATGAATATAATTTTCTGGTTCATTAGGTAAATCATAATTAATAACATGACTAATATTGTCAACGTCTATCCCTCGTGCGGCTATATCGGTTGCAACTAATACATTTATTCTTCCTCTTTTAAAATCGGCTAATGCTCGAGTTCTCTGAATTTGAGATTTATTACCATGAATAGAGTCTGCCATTATATTATTTCTTCTTAACATCATTGCAATTTTATCCGCTCGATATTTTGGACCAACAAAAACCAAAACACAACTCATCTTTTCTTGCTCTATCAAATCCAACAACAATTCATTCTTATTTTCTTTATCAATATAAAACACACATTGTTCGATTTTCTCTACTGGAGTTGATTGTGGTGTTATCTCAATTCGAATAGGATTTTTTAAAAATTTTCTTGTAAGATCAGTTATTTGATTAGACATAGTTGCAGAAAAGAATAATGACTGTTTTTCACTTGGTGATTTAGAAACAATTTTTTCTATATCTCTCAAAAATCCCATATCTAGCATCCTGTCTGCTTCATCCAATACTAAAAATTCTATTTTTTTCAAATTGACTGCTCCCTGACTCATTAAATCTAATAACCTACCAGGAGTGGCTATAAGTATATCTACCCCATATTTTAATGTCCTAATCTGTGGCAATATCCCTACGCCGCCATAGACTACCGAGTGCTTAAGATTAAGAAGATCACCATAACTATTGAAACTTTCAGATATTTGTGCCGCTAATTCTCTCGTTGGAGCTAAAACTAAAGCTTTTGGAGATTTTGATTCAGTTTTAGCAGATTTTTTATGCAGTTTTTGTAATATAGGCACAACAAATGCTGCAGTTTTACCGGTTCCAGTTTGTGCAATTCCAATTACATCATTATCTTTCAATAATAATGGTATAGTTTTTTCTTGAATAGGCGTAGGTTCAGTATATCCTTCATTTTTTAGTGCTACTAAAATAGGTTCTATAATTCCTAATGATTTAAATTCCATAATAAATATGCGAAAAATGGGTATATAAAGTACCCAGTCTAAGAACTAATTCAATAGATATCTCTCAAATAAGAATTTAAGATAAACATTATAACTTTTGATTTTCCATAATTAATTAAAAGAATTTATAAATATTTATTAATTCAAATGTCTATGAAAATAAAAAAACAGGCCATTCTTTTATCATTAGTTTTTATTCTTATAATTTTTATCTTTAATATTGTACAACAAAAAGATACTTCCCAATCATGTCTTTCATTAACATTTGATGACGGATATAAGACAGATTATTCAACAGTCGTGCCTTTATTAAAAGAAAATGATTTTAAGGCAACATTTTTTTTAATTACTTCATATTATAAATCTGGACAATCTTATTTGTTAAACAAATCAGATATAAAAGAAATAATTCAAGAGGGTCATGAAATAGGATCACATACAATTTCACATTTATATTTAGACAATATGTCAACGGAAGAAATTTATCAAGAAATAGTTGCGTCAAAAATTAATATGGAAGAAGACTTTAATATTTCTATTTCATCTTTTGCTTTTCCTTATTCAGATTATAATAGACGAACATTAAATTTAGCAAGAGAACATTATGATAATATAAGGTTTCATGATTATGCATTGACCAATGAAACAGATATAGATAAAATCTGTACTAAAATTAATAAGGCCCAAAAAAAAGGTAAAAATATAGTTATTTTATTCCATGATATCTCAGAAACTCCAAATTACTGGGGAACCTCCATAGAAAACTTCGAAAAAATAATTGATTGTATTAGAAAATCTAATATAATAGTTGACACATTAGATGGTTGTAACAATAGGAAATAAATAACCATTTGTAGTAAAACTCAATTTCCCCTTTTAAAATATTAAATCAACATAAGAATGGTAATCAGAATTCCATTCAAAATATTATAATACATCTTTAACATTTATTTTTCAAAATACAATTATCTAACACTTTATCATCAACCTCATTAACTCTTTTCTGAAAATTTCCAACAAATTTAGAAATGTGTTCGTAAAGCATATTTTTAACCTCAGAACTCAACAACTCACCTTTATTATATTTCTTAAATAATTCTTCACTTTCTTCTTTATCTAAAAAGAAATTTTTCAAATATTGACAAGCCATATCAATATCAGGATTTCCACCAAGCCTCTTATGATCTTCAACTTTTTCTTGTCCACCAGACAGAGCCTTATTGCATTTCTTTTTTACATTCTTTAAATCATCATTAAGATAAATTGCGTTATTATTAGATTTACCCATTTTTTCACCATCTAAGCCAGGCAAGAATTTAACATGAACAACAGCGGGCTTAGGAATGCCATAACGTCCAGCAATATCTCTTGCAATTCTCAAATGAGCATCTTCATCAGGTCCAATAGGAACTAAAACATTTTTAATATTAAATTTCTCTTGTGGAAACAAAACGTGTGCTGACTGAACAGCAGGATAAAAATGGAGTCCAATATTGTTCTCAGGAGTATATCCATAAGTCGCTTTAATCTCTGAATAATTAATCTTCTTGCTCATTTTAAATGCAAGGTTGTAAATATTTGTATAAATATTATCAATAATAAAAACAGTCTTCTTAGGATCAAAACCATAAGCCAGCATTTCTTTAGCAAGCCTCATTGCATTATTCTTAGCTTCTTCCTGGGTTTCAACTTTCCCAGCAACAAAACTTTCATCATCAGAAATCGGAATAAAAACCTTAACGCCAAACTCTCTTTGAAAGAATAGATTAGTATCAAAAACAGGTTTATGTCCAAGATGTAAAGTCCCAGAGGCATTCACACCAGAAACAATTGCACATTCTTCACCATTTTTCAAAGCCTTAAAAAATTTCTCAAAATCTCTATGAGAATAAATGAGTCCTTTCTGAAAGGTATAAAAATCTGGAAGCTCCGCTAAATCATTAATATCTTTCGCACCAAACTCTTTCACAAGCTTAGCATTATCTGCAATAATTTTATTATCCATAAAATAACAAATAAAATAAGGTTTTTATATCTTTAGAAGAATAGGTTGTTTTTAACAAAGAACGGCAAAAAAATAAATTATTAAGCAGTTTTTAAAAGCTTTTAAATAGTATTGTTATTTTACCACAGTATAATTAAATTATGGAGAATAAAATGGTTGAAAATTTAAATCCAAAAAACTTTGCAAAAGAAGTATTTGAATCAGAAGTTCCAGTTATCGTTGATTTTTGGGCACCTTGGTGTGGACCTTGTAGAATGATGGCTCCGGTATTCGAAGAGTTATCTTCAGAATACAGTGGGAAGTTGAAATTTACAAAACTTAATGTAGAAGAGCATAATTCATTTTCATCACAATTCGGAATAATGGGAATCCCAGCTTTGAAGATTTTCAAAGGGGAAACCGTATTAGGTGATATAGTGGGCTTTAATCCAAAAGATGCATTAAAACAAAAAATCGATAGCATAATAGGTTAAATTTTTAATTTTTAATTTTTATGATAGATTTTGCTTGTCGTAGATTCGACTTGAATGAAGTAATTAAATGTAGTTTAGCTCTTACAAAGTCTGATTACAGAATACTACAATTACTTCTGTCTGAATCAAGCGAATATCTAAGTAGCGAGGAGATTTCCAATAAAATCAAGGTAGATATTTCTACAGCACAAAGAAGTTTAAAAAAATTAAGAAGTAAAGAACTGGTAACAAGAAAACAAATTAATCTATCTCCTGGTGGATATGTATTTATTTACAAGGCAAAAGACAATTTAGCAATTAAAAAGATGATTTTAGATATTGTAAATTCATGGACTCATAAAGTGGAGTCAGAATTGGAGAAATGGCGTCCTTAACGCTTTTCAATTAAAAACATTTCTTTAACGAAATTATTTTTTGCTTTTGATATTTTTTGCTTTATTAGAAATTTTTTTCTTGTTTTTGACAAGCTTTGTTTTATTAGGAGTTTTTCTTTTAGAATCACCATTTTTGATAGTCTTCATTTCATCAAGTAATACTTGATACTGTCCAAGTAACTGTTGGAATTTGTCATTTAAATCACTAAATGAATCATTCAACATAAGAATATCCTTTTTTACATAACCAAAACTAGCAGAAACATTCCGCTCAACAAATTCAGGTGATTTTTTCATAATAAACATAATGCAAACTTCTTTATAAGTTTTTCGTTAAATGTCATTTTGAAATTAATACATAGCAATCCAAAACTTATTAATACAATACTCTTTCAAATATACATGAAAAAGAAATACGAACTTCTCTCACCAGTAGGTAATTATCCCATGTTACATTCAGCGATAGCAGCAGGGGCAGATGCAGTATACTTTGGTATAAAAGGATTTAATATGAGAGAAGGTGCTAAAAATTTTACATTAAAAGATCTGCCAAAAATACAAAAAATATGTTTAGAAAAAAGAATTAAAAAATATTTAACATTAAATACAATAATTTATGAAAAAGAATTAAAAACTACTGAAAATATAATTAAGAAATCTAAAAAACATATAGATGCTATAATTTGTTGGGACCCATCAGTTATTCAAATTTGTCAAAAATATAAAGTGCCAATTCATATTTCTACACAAGCATCAATTTCAAGTAGTCAATCAGCAGAATACTATAAAAAACTAGGAGCGACAACAGCAGTCCTAGCTCGAGAATTAAATCTGAGACAAATAAAGCAAATATCTAAAACAATAAAAGTAGAGTGTTTCTGCCATGGGGCAATGTGTGTTGCAATATCAGGAAGATGTTTTACATCACAATTTATGAAAGGTCATTCAGCAAATAGAGGACAATGTACTCATCCATGTAGACGAAGTTGGATAGTAACAGACGATTCAGGGGAACAACTTAAATTAGAAAACAACAAAGTAATGTCAGCAAAAGATTTATGCACTCTACCATTTATAGATAAAATGAAGAAAGCAGGAATACAATTGTTTAAAATAGAAGGAAGAAACAGATCCCCAGAATATGTATATACAGTAACAAAAATATACCGAAAGGCATTAGATAATAATTTAACACAAAAAGAAATCCAAGATTCAATTGTAGAATTAAAAAAAGTTTATAATAGAGGATTCTCATCTGGCTTTTATTTTAAAATGCCAACAGCAGATGATTTCTCATTTACAGAAAACGGTGAACAAACACAACATAAAGAATACATTGGAAGAGTTAAAGAATACTTCCCAAATACTAATTCAGCGTTAGTCAAGATACATACAGGTCAGCTAAAAATAAATGATGATATTTATATGCTTCACGAAGAATCCTCTATCCAAAAATATAAAATTAAAGAAATTAAAATAAACAATAAGAAAATCAAAATCGCAAAAAAGGGTGATGAAATATTAATCAAGTTACCAAAATGTGAAGTAGGAACAGATATTTATATAATAAAACAAAATTAATAGCAGCCTTCATCTGATTAAAATAATATTTTTTTCACTTCACCTCTATATTTATAAAATATCTTTAATCTAAATAAGAATGAATAAAATACCCAAACATGTAGTAATTATTCCCGACGGGAATAGAAGGTGGGCAAAAAGAAGAGGGCTCATTAGTACAAAAGGTCATGAAAAGGCAGGTACATATTCAAGTTTTAAGAGTTTATTTCGAGAAGCACAAAGATTGGGAATAGAATATTTATCAACATGGGGGTTCTCAACGGAAAATTGGAAACGATCAAAACAAGAAGTCAGTATAATTCTAAAAATAGTAGAAAATTTATTAGATGAATTTCTAAAAGATAAAACAATAGATTTTAGAATGATACATATTGGCCGAAAAGATAGACTCCCAAAATCTTTGGTAGAAAAAATGGACAAATTAGAGAGGCAGACTAAAAATTATAAGACAACATTGATATTAGCTTTAGATTATGGTGGACAAGATGAAATAATTAGAGCAATAAAAAAATCAAATAAACAAGGTTTAACAATAGATAACTTCTATAAACAATTAGATACCTCAGAAATTCCAAATCCAGATTTAATAATAAGAACAGGCGGAGAACAAAGATTATCAGGATTTATGCCCTATCAGTCTGTGTATTCAGAATTATATTTTACAAAGAAGCTTTTTCCAAGTTTTAAACCAAAAGATTTGAGAAAGGCAGTAAAGAAATATTCAAAAAGAAGTCGAAGATTCGGCGGAAACTAATTCTATATTATTATAAAGCAAATTAAGGAACCATCATCTCAACAGTTACAGGCTTCTCGTATTTGGCTAAAACTATTTTTTCGTTTCCAATTTCTATAGAGCCACCGCCATTCTCATCTATATTGTCATAAATAATTTTAGCCATATCTTCTCCACCTTTAATATAGCTTTGTCTTTCTACAAAATGTATATATTTGTAGCTAAAGGATGCAATTAACAAAATAGCAATTACGATACCAATAATTAATCCAATACCACCCCAAAGATGATGTCTTTTTACAGCCCTATCTGTATCCTTTATGTCATTAATTTTCTTCTCTTTTTTATTTTTCATTATTCATCTCCTTCACAATCATCTAGACTACTAGAACATGTGTTATATTTAGTTTCCCAACTAGCAATTTCGACGTCTAAAACATCGGTTGTTATTTTACATTTAGCAACCTCTGCGGTTCGTGTTGCTGTCTCCAAAGCAGTTTTTTCACCAGAACATTTGGTTGTTAATGAATTTGTCACTGCTGTTTCTAATGTGGTCTCTTCTTCAGCAAGATTAATTTTAATTTTTTGTAATTTAACGTTAGATAATGCAATAACGGATGCATTCATTTCCTCATCGGGTGTGCTTGCTATATTAATAAAAAAAGTACCAGTTGTCGCAAATCCAAGTTTTACAACTTCAAAATTGGCTATAGTAAAATAACTAACAACTCCTAAAACAACTAAAACAATTCCTAAAATGATAAGTAGTTTTTTATGTTTTTTAATGAAAGATATAATTTTGTCTTTTCCAGCTTCGCTAGATTTATCTTTATTATCAGAACCCTTTTCTGTTTTTTCTTTTTTCTTTTCCTCTTTCCTCTTCTTTCTTAAATCTTTTTTACTAATAGATTTTTCTGGTTCTTCTTTAGATTTCTTTTTGTTTTTCCTGTTTTTCAAAATTTCAGCAATCTCTTCAGCTGTTGGTGTATCATTTTCATCATCATCAAAATCATCCTCTTTTACCATGTATTAATCATATCTTATTACTTTTTAAATATTTAGGAAACTCTAATCATTCTCAACTCTAGGGGCTAAGACAAATCCAATTCCCATTTTTTCACCAGGAAAATCCATTCTTAATGGGTAGTCGTCGGAAAATCTTAAAATTACTTTATCAGAAATTTTTTGCGCTTTTATAAATTTATTCAGATATTCTAATGAATATTTAGCTTTACCAATGCCACTAATCTCGCCATTATCATTATTAAATTCGGCTCTAAATGAATTGATAGATCCAGTAGCTTCAACGACAAAAAAGCTTTCACCAGCAATAAGAGCACAACTTTCAGCGACTATCGCACAGTCTTCAATGGATTGCGCTAAATCGTTAGAATTTAACTCAACTGTAGTTGAAAACTTTAAGTCAGGTTCATTCTTCTCTTCACTATCAATATTTATCAAAGTTAAAGTAAAGTTTCGTTTAACTTTATCATAAATAGAGATATTCAATTGATTATCTTCTTGCTCAAAAAGAATACTAGCAGACCCAGAAGCTCTTTTTAAAATCCTTTTCAAATCTTCTAAATTAATTCCCCAAATATCGTTATTAGCTTCATAATTAGAAAAGCTCTCTCTAGGTAACTTAAAAATAACCATAGCGACATTTGCAGGATCAACAGCGACAATACTCATTCCATCCTCTAAAAGTTTTATTTTAACCTCTGTAACAAGCTCAGAAATAACAGAAATAGCATCGGCTAATAATTTTGGGGTATCTAATTTTACTATCATATATATAAATCACAAATTTATTATTTAAACATTATGGGAGTTCAGACTATATCTCAACACTCATCTAAAAACAACAATATCCCTTCCAATAAATTGTCCTTTTTTTGTTTCTTCAATAGGTTTCATTACTATTTCCAAACCAGTGTTCTCTACAATATTCTCATAATCAACACCAAATCTTCTAATTTTTGGAAAAGTTATAGCAATCTTAGCTTTATTTTTTTTAACCATTTTCATAGATTGTAAAGCAGGAATAATAAATCGTTCAAAACTTCTAATTGTTTTTTCAGCATTTCTGTCGTCTAATTTTTTACGAACAATATTACCTAATGGAGTTTCCGTTGCAATAGCATCAAATTGTTTATCAGGCAAATCTCTTACATCACGCTTCTCAATATGAAATTTAGCATTTGCTCCAAATTCTCGTTTAATCCATTGTAAATTTTTCTTTCCATCTAAAGTAGCTTTGTAATCAATATCACTTCCATAAACTTTAATTCCTTTTAATAAAGCCTCTTGTAAGATTCCACCAACACCACAAAACGGATCTCCCATCAAACCTTTAGAAGTTGCACCGCTTAAATTAATCAAAATCTTCGATAATCGAGGGGAAATCGCAAGTTCCTCTCTACGAACAGGTTTTTTCATATCACGCTTCTCAACGTCATGATAATCAAAATAACTAGAAAATCTTCCAAATAAGATTTTCCCATCTAAATCATACAGAAAATAACTATATTTAGTTTTAGGAAGAAAATCATATCCACCATCCTGAAACTTCAATTTATCCCTACCATGTTTTAATACAGCTTTTTGCTTGTTTCTCTTAAAATAAGCTTTAAGTGGTTCGGGATCCGTATTTCCGACAACAGAATAATTAAATTTATTTTCATTAACTAACTCTTGTGAGCTTAGAAAGTCATCAAATTTATTTTGATTATCATCAAACTCAATATTACCAAATGCAATCGTCCCACCAAGTTCCTGAATGTCAATATTAAAATCTCCATCTAAAATCAAGATGTTTTTAATAAACAGTATTTCATTATAATTCATTCTTCTAGTTTTTAAAAAGGCAAATATCTCTTGTCTAGACAATGCCGGATTTCTCCCTAAAATAAAAAAGTGTTTCATAAAATAAATAAATAAAATTGAGTTTTAAGTCTGTTGGTTTAATTATTCTATTTAAAAAAAGTCATTTCAATAAAATTAGTTTAATTTATAGTTAAAGTTCCAACTCTACACGGCAACCTAGCTTTGATTGATTTAATCAATTCTCTAGCACTTATTTCAGCCTTTACCGTTTTAACACCAACGATAAAGAGTGTTTGTCCTGGTTTTACTATAGCAGCTCTTCCCATGCTTTTCCCAAATGCACGAC
Source organism: Candidatus Woesearchaeota archaeon (assembly GCA_964516745.1). Taxonomy (GTDB): domain Archaea; phylum Nanobdellota; class Nanobdellia; order Pacearchaeales; family GW2011-AR1; genus JAGVXH01. The sequence continues at coordinate 32,172 of CAZEYD010000005.1, read as the reverse complement.
TCATACCAGTCTGCATACGATCAGCTCCAGCACCAGTAAGCATTTTATTTTCTCTTATAATATGATGTGGATAAACTTTCACTTCTAGATAAAACTCCTTACCAACCTTTACTTGCAACCATCGGTTTAAATACTGACGAACTGCTTCTAGCGGATTATCTCTAATTTGAGTTTTATCTTTAGCAATTACATGAATTTGGATAGGAAATTCACCATCATCAAATCCTTTTATATCTCCCATTTTATATTTAACAATCTTAGAATTTGGAACTGTTTTAATGTATGATTTACTTCTAACTTTAGATTTTCTAGTATATGGTCTAGCTTTCCTCTTAGAATATGCCGATCCCTTTCTAAGTGCCATTATTCAATCTTAACCTCTGTCCCAATAGCTTGACCAGGTAACCCTCTCTCAAAAATAGCTCTCATAACACCATTGTTTCCATGAGCAGATTTTATAACACCATTAATAATTTTCGGTTCTTTTCCAGTAGAGGTCCAATTAACATTTTTACCAACAAATTCTTTAGCTTTTTCTCTACTACCAATACCTTCTACTTCAAGTAGAAAATGTTTAGGTTTGAACGTTTTTCTTCCTCTTCTGAACTGTACAACGATTGCGTTTACCATATTAATTTGTCTTAATTTTAATTTATAAACCTTTAGATTGTTTATCAATTAATTGTCTTTTTCACAAGACGTGTAACATAGCATCAAGTGCAATTTTATTTAGGTATAGTAGGTATCTATCAGATTCAAAACATCTTTAGATCCAAAAGTATACAAATCTTCCAAACTTTTAAAAAGAACATTCTCTTTAAAAAAACAAGAGAGGCGAGATGGATACAAAACAACTTCTAACAACACTGAACGAGAAACAAAAATCCTATGTGAATTTTAATATACCAGATGTGAAAAATGGTGAATATATGCTTGCAACTTTTTCACTAAAATCAGGCGAATCATTAAACGTATTACAAGCAGCAGCAGAAATCGCAGCGGAATCATCAACCGGAACAAACTTCAAAGTCCAAACAGAAACTCCTTTCTCAAGAGAAATGAATGCTTTGGTTTATCAAATAGATCAAAAAAGAAATTTAGTATGGATAGCATATCCATGGAGATTATTTGATAGAGGGGGAAATGTCCAAAACATATTAACATATATCGTAGGAAATGTCTTAGGAATGAAAGAGATATCGGCATTAAAATTATTGGATGTATGGTTTTCTCCAGCAATGTTAGAACAATATGATGGCCCAAGTTATACAATCGATGATATGAGAAAATATCTAAACGTATACAAAAGACCAATACTAGGAACAATCATTAAACCAAAAATGGGATTAACATCAGCAGAATACGCAGAAGTATGTTATGATTTCTGGATTGGTGGTGGAGACTTTGTAAAAAACGACGAACCACAAGCAGATCAAGATTTTTGCCCTTACGAGAAAATGGTTGCTCATGTAAAAGAGGCAATGGACAAGGCAGTAAAGAAAACCAAAAAGAAAAAAGTTCATTCCTTCAATGTTTCAGCAGCAGATTTTGATACAATGATTGAGAGATGTGAGATGATTCGAAATGCAGGATTTGAATCAGGAAGCTATGCATTCCTAATAGACGGAATAACAGCAGGTTGGATGGCAGTTCAAACACTACGAAGAAGATACCCAGAGGTATTCATACACTTCCACAGAGCAGCACATGGAGCGTTTACAAGACCAGAAAACCCAATCGGGATGACAGTTCTAGCTTTATCTAAATTCGCACGATTAGCAGGCGCATCAGGAATACACACAGGAACAGCAGGCGTCGGTAAAATGGCAGGAACACCATCAGAAGATGCAGTCTCAGCACGAAACATATTACAATATCAAGCAAAAGGACACTTCTTTGAACAATCTTGGTCCAAGATTCCAGCAAAGGATAGGGACTCAATTCATCTACTCCATCAAGATACAGCACATCATTTAATTTTAGAAGATGATTCATGGCGAGGAGTTAAAAAATGTGCTCCGATAATTTCCGGAGGATTGAACCCAACATCACTAAAACCATTCATTGATATTTTAGATAGCACAGATTTTATAACGACAATGGGAGCCGGCTGCCATGCACATCCAAAAGGAACAAGAGCAGGAGCAAAAGCATTAGTACAATCCTGTGAAGCTTATAAAAAAGGAATAAGTATCAGAACATATGCGAAAACCCATAAAGAATTGGCAGAAGCAATTAAGTTTTTTACAAAGAAGAAAAAATGAATCATATTTATTTAGATATTTCATATTTTACAAAAAGTGTTCCATTTTGAACAACAATTTTACTACTAAGTCCATAAATAAAAGCAGAAGTGCCTAAATTATTACCAGAAATAGATTTGTTATCAGCGTCTTTATGTTTAGATTCAATAGGTATTTTGTTCTCCCATTTCTTCTTAATTTGAGATTGTTTAAAGTAAGGACCATAGTCATTACAAGCAATGACAATACTTCTATCAAATAAAAAATAAGCAAAATGTAGACCTTTCTCTTCTACGTCTCCATGTGCACAAGCATTCCTTAACATTTCTCTAGGTAAGGCATATGAACTATAACCAATAGAATTATAATTATCTTCATAAAACTGATCAACGATATCTACATAAAAAACTAAGATATTATCCATCTCATCACTATCATATTGTAATCCTCTAGGTATTATTTGATCTACTATTTTAAGTGGATTTCCTCCCAACCTGAATTCTAATGGAATTTTCATAAAATTGAAAAGAATAAGTTCTTTTTATTAATTATTACAATCAAACTTATATATTCCCAAACATTAAAGATATTATGAGAGAATTCATATACTACTCACAACACGCTGTAACGGCAGGAAATCTAATTAAAGACAATCTAATGAAAGCAGGAAGAATGGATATAGTCTGTAACGTCATAATCGCAACGTTCTTCGTATCCAACTCACAACGAGAAAATGTTAAGCTTCATCTAATATTTGACGGACAACCAAACCCACCACGACATTTGGTAATAGAATCCAACAAAGATCCAATAATCTCAAAAAAGAATGTTGCAGGACTAATAAAAAAGATGCTCTATAAATCACCAAACAAAGAAGGATTAAAAGAAATACTCCCAGGTTGTTCAGCAGAAAAAAGATCATTTACACAACTGATAAAAGATTTGGATGCAGAAGGAAAGAACGTGTTCGTTTTGCACCAAAAAGGGACAGATATACGAAACATAGAAGTGAAAGGTGATGAAGTTTTTGTAATAGGAGATCAAGAAGGATTTCCACATGACTTAGAAAAATACTTGAAAAAAGTTGATAAGATAACAGTCGGACCAAAAGTTTTATTCGCATCACAAGTTATGACGATAATACATAATGAATTAGACAGAAGTTCTTAATAAACAACTCTATTATAAACAACCAACTTCATTCTCCCATTAATTTTCTCAGAAAAATCAATCTCATATTCTTGCATCCCACAGTTGGGAGTATCTTTCAGAGCTAGAACTCTCTCTTCATCAAGGTGCTCAAACAGAGCACGAAGCATCTTATACGGAACCTGATGTGTAATAATCAAGACACTTTTCCCTCCACAATCTCTAACTAATTTATCCAAAAAGCTATGGATTCTCATCTCAACATCAGGATAATTTTCTCCACGAGGAAGACGGTACCAATACTTCCCATCCCGTTCTCTATCTTCAAATTCTTCAGGATATAATTTCTTAACCTCACTCTTATTAAAACCATGCAACCTACCAAACTCTTTTTCCCTTAAACGATTTTCCTTAAAAATCTCTAATTCATAATCAAATTCACCTATAATATTCTCAGCAGTCTGTAAAGTTCTAATATACGGAGAAGCAAAACATAAATCAAAGTTTTTAGTTTTTGCTAAATATTTGCCAGTTTCTTTAGCCTGTAAAACACCAATATCAGTTAAACGAATATCAGCATCTCTAATTTTCTTCTGTTGTTCTAACGCTTCACCAAGATTATCATCCATTAAATCCAAAACAACATTCTGTTCAGACTGCCCATGACGTATAATCACAAGCCTACGAGGCCATTTTGATTTCATAAAAAGGAAATAACAACAAAGTTAATAAGTTCTTCTAAAAACAACAAATAATGTAAATATTAAAAATAGAAATCCCCCAAAACCTTATTAATCCTCACAACTTATAACCTATATGAAAGCGGGAATAAAACTAACAGTTCAAGGAAGTGTTCAAGGAGTATTTTATAGACAATTCGTAAAAGAAAATGCAGAACTTTTAAAACTTCGCGGTTATGTAAGAAATCTAGCAAATAGCGATGTGGAAATTGTTGTTGAAGGTGATGATAACATGATTGAACAATTCTCAAAAATAATAGCAAAGGGTCCAAAACATTCTCAAATACGACACATACAAGCAGAAAAGAAAAAGTGGAGTGGCGATTTTAAGGAATTCAAAATTTTAAGATTTTAACAAATTTTAAAAACCCCTAAGCACATAAAAGTATATGGCAGAGAAATTTTTTTGGGCAGATGCAGTAGCTGATAATATAATATATCAGAAAGGCGATAAAGAAGAATATGTATGTGCATCTGGTATAACCCCATCGGGACAAGTTCATATTGGAAATTTTCGAGAAGTAATTACAACATTTATGGTTGTGAAAGCATTACGAGATAAAGGCAAAAAAGTTAGATTTATTTATTCTTGGGATGAGTATGACAGGTTTAGAAAGGTTCCAAAAGGAGTTGATGAAAGTTATGAACAATATTTAGGGATGCCAATAAGTGAAATTCCATCACCATTTAATTCAGACATGACCTATGCAGAATACAACGAAAAACAATTTGAAAAATCTTTAAAGAAAATCAATATCAATGCTGAGTATATTTATCAAGCACAAATGAACAAAAAATCAGCTTATGCAGATTTGATAAAAATAGCCTTAGAAAAACGGCAGACAACTATAGACATCTTAAACAAATATAGAAAAGAGCCTTTAGATGAGAACTGGATGCCAATAATGATTTATTGTGACAAATGTAAAAAAGATTCAACGAAAATAACAGACACAGATGGATATAACATAACATACGAATGTTCCTGCGGATACAAAGAAATATTTGACATGCGAAAAAAAGGAATTGTTAGTATAAAATGGAGAATAGACTGGCCATTAAGATGGTGTTTCGAATCAGTAGACTTCGAACCGGGTGGAATTGATCACAGCGTTCATGGGGGTTCCTTTACAACATCAAAAGAAATCTCTCAAGAGGTTTTTGGATTTGAACCACCAGTATACCAATTTTATGAATGGATTAGTGTTAAAGGTGGAGAAGAATTCTCAAGTTCCCAAGGGAACGCAACAACACTTGATGAAGTAGAATCAATATATGAACCAGATGTATTAAGATATTTATTCACAGGGACAAAACCAAGATCAAAATTCCAAATTAGTTTTGATAATGATGTTATAAAAATATACGAAGACTTTGACAGATTAGAAAATAAATATTTTGAAGACAAAGCAAATCCACAAGAAAAAAGAATTTACGAATATTCAGTTTTAGAAATACCAAAAACCAAACCAAATAGAGAAGGATTTAGACATCTAATAACATCAGTTCAAGTAGGAAGAATAGATGATTTAAATTCAGAAAGCAAAAGACGAGCAGAGAAGGTTAAAAATTGGTTAGAGAAATATGCAGATAATGATATGACGTTTGTTGTTCAAGAGATAATAACAACAGATTTTACAAATAAAGAAAAAGAAGTCTTACAAGAATTAAGAAAAGTATTAGAAAAAAAAGAATATCAAGATGATAAAGAATTATTAGGAGAATTCTATGGAATATTTGAAAAAACAGGAATCGCAAATACCGAATTCTTTGACATATGTTATAAAGCAATAATAAATAAACAAAAAGGTCCAAGATTAACAAGTTTAATTAGGTCAATAGGACAAGATAGAATAGTAAAATTACTTAATACAATGAAATGAATCTTCCAATAACACGACAACAAGCAATAGATTTTTTAATAAATTTAGAGAATAGTAAATCCCAAATGAATCATTATCTAGAGTCGGAAGCAATAATGCGAGGATTAGCAGAATATTTTGATGAAGATCAAGAATATTGGGGTATGTTAGGATTATTGCATGATATCGATTGGGCTAAAACAAAAAACAATGTTTCAGAACATGGAACACAAATGGTTGAAATGCTTAATGATCTAGGATTCAATCAAAAAACGATTGAGACAATGCAAAGTCATACATTTGGACATGAAATAATCCCAAAATTTAAAGATAAAAAGAGAACACAAAGAATAGAATACTGTCTTGCGGCATCAGAAACTATAACAGGGATAATTTATGCTTATGCTCTTATGCGAGGAGGGAAGATTAGTGATATGGAAGTTAAGGGATTAAAAAAGAAATTTAAAGATAAAGTTTTTGCAAAAACATGTAATAGAGATATTATTCGTGAAATAGAACAAACAGATTTAGAATTGAATGAATTTTTTCAAATAGCAATAGATTCTATAAATAAAATTAGAAATAATATCGATTTAAAATAAAGTTAATATAATTTAAAATCTTAAATTAAGATAGCCATACCATTCTCATGAATTTCTTCTTTCGTATATTTTATATTTAAAGAATTTATAATTTTAATTAACTTGGATTTACGAGTTCCAATAATAATATTCTTAAAATTATTTTTTATCATCTCAAACTCTTCTTTAAATTGGCTCATTCCAATATCATCTCTCAAATTCCAGATTAATATATCACCATTTAACTTATTATTAAGAATTTGATGAAAATTATTAACACAATTAATATTGTTAAAATTTAAATTATTTTTAGAATATTTTAATGACAGTAAATCTCTTGAAATTAAATTAATCTTTTTTGGTTCTAGATAATGGAATATAGCTATTGGTAAATGTCCTTGAAATGGATTAATTATAGAAATATCTGATTTCTTTTTTAAGTTTTCCAAAAGATTAATAATAGCTTGGGTAGTGAAGCTAGGCGTTTCAAATTCAGCTAGATTATACGCTGTTTTTAATTTATATATTTGATTACCAATAGAATATTTTATATCTTTTCTAAAATGAGGTTCTTCTTCGAAGATTATTTTATCATTAAATTTTAAGTGAAAAACAAAATGTCCAGCAGATTGTTTCTTATATATAACTTTGATTTCCTCTTTTAAAATACTGTTAAAATCTTCTAATAACTCTTTCACTATAACGATGACTAAAACCCCGTTTTTCTTTAAATGTTCTGAAGCGCCATATAAAATTCTTTTAAATGTTTTAATCCCAGCCTTAGCTGGATAATTGCAACAAATTAAATCGAATTCTTTTTTGACTTCTTCATATTCAAGACTTGCATAAGATTCTATTTCACATTTATTTAGTATAGCATTATGTTTTGTGAATTCTAATGCCAAAGCATCTCTATCAACACAGTTAATTATTGAATTAGGATGTATTTTCTTTAGCGAGATCCCAATAGGACCATATCCACAACCAATATCCAAAACACTATCATATTTTATCTTTTCATTTTTCCTTAACGAATCAATTAATTGAAAGGTTCCCTTATCTATATGTGCAGAACTAAATAGACTCTGATGAACATCAAAAGATATATTTTTTTTATTATAATTAAATTGAATTCTCTTTTTTAATAATCCAAGATATTCTACCATATTTATTTTACAAACATTTATTCTTTAAATTCAACAAGAACTAAGTCTTTTTTTATTTTGACATCAATTAGTTTCATATCTAAAGAAATATTTTTTATATAACACATATTCTTTGTATAAATCCTTATCTCGAAACCTTTTTCCAGTTTTGTTATTGCAACTTGCGATTTATCTTTAACATCAAGAGATTCAATTTCATAAATAATACTATCAGACAATCTTTTGATTCGAGAAACTGCTTCTTTTCGTGGTAAATTAATTCGTCTTTTTTTCTCTTCATCACTAATCTTTATTATTTCAGGAGTAATTTTTTTATTAAGAGGTTGTGTTATATTAATAGGGTTTTTAGTATGGATTTTAATGTTAAAACCTTGAGGCATTCCATTCATGTTTTTGCCAGCTCCACCCATTTCTTTTTCAATTTGTTTCATTAAGGATGAAACTATTTTGTTCATACCAAAAGGTAATTTTGCTTCTTGTGAAAACAAATTCCCGTTTAGATTATCATTCTTTCCAAGTATACCATAATCTTGTTTTTCTTTCAAGTTTTTTATCCCAGCACCACACCATGGACAATAATTAAAATCTTTATCAATTTTTTTGGCACATGATGGGCAGCTTTTATTTCTCATTATAGAAATAAGTAATATTGATATTTAAATGTGATGGACTACCTTATAATTATGATTATTAAAACCATGGACTTCAGTTACTAAATTATGTAATGGATGAAACTCTTTAATAAAATAACGAGGTCTAAAGGCCGTTACTTTTCTGACTTCTTTTAATTTTTTCCATCCCACAATAGTTACTCCTAATCTTAATAAAAAAGATATTAGGAATATAAATGGTAATGTACCAATTATAGGAATATTAAATAACGCAATTAATGCACCAATTAATGCACCAATAAAAACCCCAATCCCAACAAATAAATTCATATAAGGTAATGCGTATTTCCTATTTGCATATCCATTACTATCATAGGCATAAGTTCTCGTCGCTAAAAGAAGACCAGCTCCACCAAAACCATATAAAAGAGATGTTGATAATAACAAATATAATCGAAATATTAAACCATGACTAACAAAGAAAATAGAAGAAAACCATATTAATGGAATAAAACTAATTAATAAACAGGAAAATCTAGTTAAGTTGATATTACCATATTTATCAGAAAGTTTCCCTAATGTAGGTAAAAATAGAACTTGAAACAAAGTGTTTCCAATACTAATAGCAATAAGCCAAGTATATGAAAAATTTAATTCTCTAAGCATATAAACAACAAATAAAGGACTAGCAATCGCCATACTTAATTTAAAAAATGAATTAAACAAAACAAAATGTCCAAAAGGAGTTTTTGGCTCATGCTTCAAAAATGTTTTTAGAGAAATTCTTTCTCTTTTTTTGATTTTCATATGTGGCTCATATTGTTTATTCAATAAAACATTACTTCTCATTCTAATAAAAAATGCAATCATAAACAAGAAACAAAAACCAAAAATAGTATATGCAGTAGTTTGTCCAACAACCGAACCATATTTCTTAGTAAAATCTAGCAAGACAGCTGAAAGAATCATACCAACCAAACCAAAAGTTTGTGTAACTTTTGTTCTGTTTGAAAAATATCTACCTCGCCTATCAGCAGGCACTAACGATCCCATCCAAACAAACCAATAATTGCCGACAGGCCCATTGATAAAATGAAATAGGCCAACAATACCAATAACACCCCAAATAACATATGGAACATTTCGTAGAAATAATAATCCACAAGCAATTAAACCAAATAATAAAGCAAAAGCAAGGGTTATTCTCCATAAAATTTCTTTCTTCTTGCTGTTCTCTTTAAACTTATTAAGAGATATAAATTGTGAAACACCAGGCAACAAATTAGCGAAAGCACTCAAAATCCCAATTTGAGAAGTCGTAGCACCAAGAATTAAAGCAAAGGGAGAAAAATAAGATGGACCAACAGCAATTGCAAGAGAAGCATAACTACCCTCTTTCACGCTTAATTTTAAACTTTTGTCAATCTTCCTTTTCACAATCGGATGATCTTCTCGTACTACCTCTGTTTTTTTCATGTTTTTTATTTGTTCCAACTAGTCTTTTCGGCTGTAATAAATTCGTCTTCTACAAATGGAGCATTCAATAAAGTTAAATCTCTAAAATCATTATCTGTTTTCCATGGTTTCCCATCCTCTCTTAACCCATTCCTCTCAACAGAAGATACAAAGTGACTTTCACCACATTCAATAGAATTTAATTTTTTGGAAAATTTCTTCAAAATGATTTTAGCTTTTTTTTGAATTTCTATTTTTTCTTTATCAGAAACTTCATGCCAAGTTGAATCATTCATATAAAATATTAGATAAAATCTTTTATAAGTTTATTCAATTAAATGTAAAATATGTTTCAAAGAAGGTTTTCCATAATTAATTAAATTATTCCATTGTTCTGATGAAGATTTTGAAGAAAATTTCCAATGTTCCAAATCAATCAAACATAATTCCTCATTATTTCCTAGAATAAGATTACCTCTAAAATTTGAATCATGTGGGTCACAACCTATATCTATTAATTTACTTAAATATGCTTTATATTGTTCAATCATAATATTATAAGAATCAATATCTCTAATTTCAAAACCAGTAGGACCCGGCACTCTCTCCATAACTAAAAAGGTTATTCCAGGAGGATTATATCCATTTGGGAATAATTTATTGCACATAATTATCTCAGATATTTCGGGTACTCTAATATTATTATCTCTACACGTTTTTGACCATTTTTGTTCATTATGATGGTACTTTATTTCTCCACATTTTGCAATATGTGAATCTCCAACTAAATAAACTTGTCTTCTAAGGTCTATTTTCCTGTTTTCCAATACAGATTCTCTTAAATTATTCTTAAACCCCATAATACAAAAAATCAGTAATTCTTTATAAAAGTTTTGGGGAGTGACTACTAAAGAATAACATAGGGTGCAAAGCATCACTATAAAAACCTTAAGTTACTACCCAAAATAAATTCTATCTACTTTCAAATTAAACATCACTACTCCTCAATCCCTAACAACCACTAATCAGTCAATTACTATATAAATAAAACCGAACCCAAAAATATACTTTGAATCTTAATATTATATATAAAGAAAAGCTTGTTTAATACATCATGGAGGTGAAAAAATGAGGGTTTTAATCCAAAAATTTTATGATCCAACAAGCGACCCTAATGATGAGGCGTCCAAACTAGACGATTTTTTTAGACGTCTTTTTGGACAGGGCGAATGGAGAAGATCACAAAACGGAATTGAAATTATTCTTTAATTCCTTTTTTCTTTTTTTTCAACATAATTTTATAAATACTATCATGTTCATCTATAGATGGATAAAAGGGGACAGTTCTTCATTTTAACAGCAGTTATAGTATCTGCATTGATATTTAGTATAAGTTTAACAGTTAATAGAGCAACAACTCAAATTGAAACAAATAAAATCACAGATTATACAGAAATTTTAGATAGAGAATTAGCTCAAGTTCAGAACTATCAAATTTATACAAAGATAACAGAAGATTCTGCAGAAACAGTTGAAGATTTTGTTGATAAAGTTTCGGCAACATTATTGGATCAAGATCCCGATTTGAATTTTGTTGTAATTTATGGTAGTGAAAAAAACATAACAGTGTTTAATAAAGGATCTGATGGCATTGCAGTAGATAATCAAACAATTTCGGGTACAGATGCAAGTCAAAGCTCAATAATAGTTCAAACAGGAAGTTTAACCACTTCAAGTAGTATAGGAAGCAAAACAACAATTTTAAACCCAAATCAAAATTTAACAGTACAATTTGAGGATAACATTTATTACTTTACAATACCTGAAGAAAACATAGTGATATTCATGTTACAAAAGGAGGAGCAAGATGAAAACCATATTACAATCAAATAAGAAGGGTTTGAGCACAATCATAGCATATGTGTTATTAATAACTATAACACTTTCTCTATCTGTATTAGTATTCAATTGGTTAAAACTTTACACAAATCCAGACGAGACACCCGAATGCCCAGACGGAGTTTCTATATCGTTATCGAATTATAACTGTAACGAATCTATCAATAATATTTCTTTCACAATAAAAAACACAGGAAGATTTAATATTACTGATTTAAATATAAAAGTACATAATAGGACTCTCGCAAAATATGGATTATATCCACTATTAGATACAGTGACGTCTAGTGTCTTGATAACTATTGCTCCTGGAAATTCTATTACTTTAAATCAAAGTTATGAGATATATAAAAAATTAACATTAATACAAATACAACCAATATTAAAAGATGGGGAAAAATTGGTACGTTGTTCACCAATAATACAAAAACTAAAAAGTTGTAGTTAAAAGGTTTTTACTAATTTATATGTATAATAAATAAATCTATCAAACTAAATAATCCAATAAATAAAAACCTATAAGGAATTATAGTCGATAACTCAATCAAAAACTCTATTTCTTCATAGCTTTTCTCATTGTTGTAGAACTCATATTATCTTGTTTAGCAGATTTTACTTTTGCAGTATGTTTCATCTCTTTAGCCTCAACCTTCTGGTTAGCTAAGCCACTCTCAGCACTGGCCTTTTCCTTTTCAGATTCTTCAGTCTTATCAGCATTATCTCCTCGCTCTTCTCTTATTTTCTCTTCACTAGCCTCTTGAGTAACAACTTTTTCTAAAGCACCTTTATCAACCTTATTTTTTCTCTTATTGTCTTTGTCCATCTTAAACTTAACAATTTGAGGAATTTCTGCTAATTCAGCATAAACAATACCATCAATTTTCTTAGCTCTTACCTTAACCTTATTTAATGGTTTTTTAATTCCTTTAAACCAAATTTCGTTGTTTAAATAAATATCAATTTTAACTTTGTTTAAATCTCTTTCTTCAACTTTCATATGTTTTGCTAAGAATTCTTTTAAAGTTTTGACAGCTTTTTTCGCTCTCTTATATTTAGGAACTTTCATATATCCTTTTCTTAAAGGCACAACATAAACTCTCTCCAACTCAATTTTCTTTTCAATTTTTGCTTTTGGTTTCTTCAAATTATCTTTAATATTATCAATAGAAAGTTTTTGTTTTTTAGAAATATTCGTTTTTTTGTCTACTTTCGTAGTTTCTGTTTTTTCAGTTTTAACTACCTTTGGTTTTTCTAATACTTTAGCTTCAGTTTTAACTATTTTGCTTTCTACCATATTATCTTTAACCTAACCAGCTCTTCTTAGCAGTTCTAGGTTTTAATTTTAATTTTCTAGTTCTCCAGTTTCTCTTTACATGAGTATGCTTTGAAGGATGTATTTTCTTTCCTTTTCCATATTTTTTTATAACAGTCCAATAAGGAGCCCATTTGGTTTGTTTCCCAACTTTATCAAGATGTCTTTTCTTACTACTACGCATCTTTGCCTTTCTACTTACCATCTTTATCCTCCTCTATAACTTCAACGTTTTCTTCTAAAGTTTCTTCTTCAACGTTATCATAATATTCTTGTCCTGTTGAAAGATTAACATCAACGGTTACATTATCAAAATTCAATTCTTCAGGATTTTCTACTTCAATACTATCTAGAAATTCTTTTCCTTTAATGGTTAATCTTCTACCATGTTGTGCTCCTGAAATAATTTCTACCAAACCAGCTAATTCAGCTTGTTGTAAAATAACTCTAATAATTTTCCCACCAGCTTTCTTGAAATGTTCTGGTCTTCCACCTCTCTCTTTTCTAGAACCATATCTAGTTCGTAATTTTCCAACTCCAACAACACCTTGAATATATAATTGTCTCAAAACACTAGCAGCTCTAACAAACCAAAACCCATCATCCATAGGAGGTCTTTTCCTAGAAATCCCAGTTTTAACATATTCAGCCCATTCAGGAACTTCAAATTCTGGCAAATCTTTTAATGCACTAGCTAAAGCAGGGATATATTTACTTGGGTCTTTAGCGTATATTTGTTTTGCCATTATTTTTTTAATCAGGCCTTTCTTACGAAAGTAAATCGTCATGAATTGACTTTAACCTAACAATATCTGAGAATTTACCTTTATAAACTTTTTTATTAAATTAATTAAATCCGAAAAACATTCGGAGGAACAAACTCTTCAAAGATATTAGAATTTTATAATATAGTCTATTAAAGATTCAGTTATGTAAATAATTATATGGTATCATTATTTACAACATCAAGTTCAATATTATTAATTAGACAAAAAAACTTTATAAACTCAATACTCTTTACTAAAACATGGTAAAAAAAGCGGTTACTGTGACAAAGAAAAAAACCACAACCAACAAAAGTAAAACCACACACAATTCTCCGAATAGAAAATTAAAAAATATACCGTCATCAAAACCAAAAACCGCCTCAACTCAAAAAAGTATAGTTTATAATGAGCGAATATTTATTGAGAACTTTGTTAATTTACAACATGCAATGACAAATATGTCTATGCAATTCGGGGAATTATCGCAAAATATAACAAAATTATTAAAAATATTTGAGGAATCTGCAAAAGTATTAGTTAAGTCTGAAAAACAAGTAGACTCAAAAGTCGGAGAAAAAATAGATTCATTATTAGAGCAAAATAAAACAATAGCAAAAGGTTTAGTTTTGATGGAAGATAAATTAAAAAGACAAGCACGATACACGCCATCAGCTACAAAACAAAATCCATATGAATATCAACAGCCTTCTCAGCAACAACCCCAACAACAACCTCAACAACAAATATATCAACGACAACCCCAACCTCAAAATTTTCAACCCCAACAAGCTCCTCAACAACAAATGCAATCACAACAAGGATTTATTCCTCAACCAACAAATCCAGGAAGACCTAAACCATTACCACAATTATAATGGAACAACCTCATTCATACAATTCTAATTTTGTAAAAGAATTTACAATAGCAATACTGAAGACAATACAAAAAACAGAATTAAACATTAAAAACCCTCAGATAATTCATGCAGATTTAATCCCAGAGTTATCTCAGGAATTAATGCAATCAATAACGAAAACGCAAGAGGGCGTTAATACATTAATTAATATCCACGATGAGTTAGGTGGAACAATAGGAGATGAACTACAACAAGAAAGTTCTGAAACATTACAAAGAATAAATTTATCAATACAGAAAGAAGAAATAAAACCAAAAATCCCACCACAGGAATCCTATTCAAACAGAGTCTCTTACAAAGCGCCTCCTAAATTATCAGAGTATTTTATTAGTAGTAGGGGCGGAATGTCGAAATATGGGAAAATCCAAAGTCTATTAATGGACCCAACAATAATGTCAATACAATGTTCAGGACCAACTCAATCACTATCTATTGTAAAAAGGGGACAACGACAAACGACAAAGATTATGTTGTCTCAAGATGAAATTAATGAAGTATTAACGAAATTTGCAGAAGACGCACACATACCATTTACCGAAGGTCCATTCCAAGCAATTGTTAACGACATGAATATTGCCGGAGTAAGTTCAAGTCTAGTAGGATCAAGTTTTATCATTAACAGAACACACGGGAAATTTTAACACAAACAATTTAAGCAATAATATAAAAATACAAACATGAAAAATATAATATCAAAAGACAAAATAGGAAAATATTTTAATTTAACAGAAACAGCTTTGGAAGAAGTAAAGAAAAACATAATACAAGGAAAAGAAAAGGAAGCAAAGGAAATAATAGAAATGGTGGCGAATTATGTTTCAGATGCCCATCATTTTTTTGATAAAGATAATTGGGTAGATGCATTCGCAGCATTAAACTACTCACACGGATGGCTAGATTCTGGAGTAAGATTAAAAGTATTTAATGTTCATGACGACAGATTATTCACTGTTTGCTAGATTATCTAACTGATTTTTCAAAGAATTTAAAAACCTCATAAGCATCTAGAAGATATGACATTAAAAACAGTCGTGATAAGTTTGGGAGGCTCTCGAATAATACCAAATGAAGTAGACTATGAGTTTTTGCGTGAATTTAAAACATTAATTTCAAAACATAAAAACACAAAATTTGTTGTAGTAACGGGAGGGGGAACAACCGCTAGAAAATATATAGATGCATACAAAAAAATGCATAAAAGCACATACAGACAATCAAGATTAGGAATAGCAATAACAAGATTCCACGCATTTTTTATGATGGATTATTTTGGAAAACCAGCAAATGAAGTTCACCCACATTCATTACACAAAATAAAAAATCTTCTTAATAAAAATCATGTGGTATTTTGTGGTGCATTACGTCATTCTATAAAACCCCAAACTAGTGATGCCACATCAGCACAAATAGCATCATACTTAAAATGTCCTTTCATCAATGTAACAAACATAAAAGGAATCTATACAGATAACCCCAAAACAAATCCGAAAGCAAAATTCATAAAACAAATATCATGGGAAGATTTTAATGAAATGGCAAAAAAAATAAAATTCTCAGCAGGACAACACTTTGTTTTAGATCAAAGAGCATCGCAAATAATATCAAAAAACAAAACACCAACTTATATTGTTAAATCATTAACTGATATTAGTAAAATAGTATTAGAGAAGAAAAATATTTCTGGAAGTTTAATATCGGGTAAAAATAATTATATAAATTAAAAATTAGGATATAAAATATTTTCATATTTCTTATATTTATTTTCCATAGATCTTATTAATAAAAAAGATTTGTTACCGTTATTTCTATATTTGAAAGATATTTCTGGTATTAAAACGAAAGAATCTTTATGAAATTCAAATTTATTTAGATCTTCAAAATATTCTTTAGAATTTCCAGCCATCCAGTTAGCCAATTTTCTATTTCCATATCTATCCTCAATTTCAAAAAGAGGCCCAGTATTTTTTCTACCTAATTCACGCCAGGAAAATTTACTATTTTCATTAAAAGAAGGATCATTCTGTATTCTCTTAACCTTTACATCTTTCATTATAACAATTGCAGAATACATAGAACCATCCTTTTTTAATAATTTTGGGGAATAGTCAAAAGAATTAATATCAGACAAAGAATATGCTAAATACCATTTTAGATCAAAGAATCTTTTAGCCTTTTTAACAAATGATAAACCATGATTCTGCATACATCTCTTAGTGAGATTAATTAATACCATAAAAATACGAGCCATAAATGAGTATAAAAAGTTTTGTATATTAAACCAATTGTTTATCTAATGAAGTTCATCAAAATCTTTTATATCAAATTTCTCATTTACATAGTAAACTCAATCCAACAAACTTAAATAATAATTTATCCTAACAACATTATGAAAAACTTAACACTATTCAAAACACAAAACAGCATTCATCTAAAACAAATTTCAAAAAAGTCAGAAATCATAAAACAAGAAGATTGTGACGGATATTTAGTAGACACATCTGGTGACGAAAAAGAAGCAAGAAGCATAATAGAATCTCTAAAACAAAAAAACAAAATAGTTGCATTAATGGGTGGAAATAATGTCTTTAATAGACGAGCGTTAGAAACATTGAAAATTAATTATCTAGTCTCGCCAGAAAAAGACAAAAAACAAGACACCTTAAAGCAACGAGATTCAGGGATTAATCATGTCACAGCAAAAATAGCAAAAGAAAAAAATATAGGACTCGTAATCAACTTCTCAGAATTAAAAAAGTTACAATCAAAACAACTTTCAATTAGATTAGAAAGAATAATCCAAAATATCAAAATATCTAGACGAACATCTAGTCCAATTAAAGTTGCTACATTTGCAAAAAATGAAACAGAATTAGTAGATAATAAAATATTACAAGAATTTATGATAAGTTTAGGGGCATCAACAAAACAGGCAAAAGAAGCTATTATTTTTAATTAGTTTTCTCTAATTCTTTTCTAATAAAATTACACATTAAAGTCATAGTTTGTTCATTTATAATATCGGGATTTTTTGTGGCAATTTCTTCTAAACTATCATTAGTATCAGATAAACGTATATTAAGTGGAAACCATTTAAAATTTTCCATAAAATGGAGATCTCCTTTGGAGTTGATAAATAATCCCTTTTTCAAATATGAATCGCCATCTGTCTTTAATATATACAATGGGTACAAATGGTTATTACTAGTTCTGATAACATTTTCTTTATAATTTGCTAATAGATCAAAGAAACTTTCTTCATGTAGTACGTATTGATTTTTCGGCATAATAGACATAACAAGAAATACTTTTTAAAGTTTATTATTAAATCCTCACTAAAAAGTGATAAAAACTATCCAAACAATTCGGTATTTCTATTTAGCAAATCAGCATTTTGCAAAATATCAGTTGCTGTTATAATCCCAACTAATTTTTTACCGTCCATCACAACTAATCTCTTAATTTTATGATGTGCCATTATGTCAGCAGCATTTTCTAAAGTTCTATTCATATTAATAGTAATCAAATCTTTAGACATAACTTTTGTGATAAACATATCGGTATTATTAACATTCTTGACTATATCACTTTCAGTTATAATACCTTTAGGTTTATGATTTGTTACAAAAACTAAACTACCAATCTTTTCTTTAGCCATAATATTTGCAGCTTCGCTTAAAGAAATATCTTCTTCTATAATAGCAATTCTATTCATAATATCGTAGATCTTCATTTTTTCTTTTTAGTTTTAGAAGTATGAATTTTATTCAAGGATTTCTTTCTTACGTGTTTAATTCCTCTATTATGCCTAATTCTACCCTCACTCACAAGTTTTTGATGAAGACTCTTACTAAAAATATATTTACTAAACAAAGTAAAAAAATACAAAACGAGAGCAATTACAATAAATGCAAAAGCAATAGTAAAGACTTTTCCTAAAACAGTTACAGGCACGATATCTCCATAACCAACGGTCGTCGCTGTGATAGCCGTAAAATATAATGCATCTAAATAATTCCATCCTTCAATAAAATGATAAAAAATTGTTCCAATAAAAACCATTGAAATAAACATAGCAATAGGTTTACCTAAAGCAGAATCATGTATAAATCCCCTCTTTTTCATTATTAAAAGAAGATAGTTTTCTTTATAAGATTTTGTTTTTCGTTATTTAAATTCTCTTCTTCAAATCTTTAATCTTGTTCCTTAAGAAAATTGCCTTCTCAAAATTCAACTTTTCAGCAGCTTCTTCCATATCTCTTTGTAATTCAATAATCAAATTCGGTACTTCAGCATCAGGAATATATTTTGTATCTCTAATTTCAATTTCTTTTTTCTTAATAGGTTTGACAATAGTAATCGGTGTAATATTATTTTGCCTATTGTACTCAAATTGCATCTCACGCCTTCTCTTAGTCTCTCCAAGAGCTCTTTTTATAGAATCTGTCATAACATCAGCATACAATACAACTTTCGCATCTTTATTCCTTGCTGCACGACCAATAGTCTGAATCAAACTTTTATCGTTCCTCAAAAATCCTTCTTTATCAGCATCAAGGATTCCAACAAATCCAACCTCGGGAATATCCAACCCTTCACGAAGCAAATTAATTCCAACCAAAACATCAAATTCACCCAATCTCAATTCACGAATAATCTCAATCCTTTCTAAAGTATCAATTTCAGAATGTAAATATCTAGCCTTAATTTTTTGCTCTGCCAAATAATTACTTAACTCCTCAGCCATTTTCTTAGTCAATGTAGTAAGTAAAACTCTACTACCATTTTTAATTGCTTTATCAATCTCAATCTTAACATCAATAATCTGATTTCCCAACGGTTTCACAACAACTTCAGGATCAACCAGGCCAGTAGGACGAATAATCTGCTCAACAATTGCATCACTCTTCATTAATTCATAATCACCAGGAGTAGCAGACACAAAAATAGTTTGAAATTTTTTTGTGATAAATTTTTCAAATTCTTCAAACTTCAAAGGTCTATTGTCGTATGCGCTAGGCAACCTAAAACCAAAATCGATTAAATTCGTTTTTCTGGCTCGATCCCCTTTATACATACCATGAGTTTGTGGAACAGTCTGATGACTCTCATCAATTACAATCAATGAATCATCTGGAAAATAATCAAGCAAACAATATGGTCTCTCACCTTCTTTACGATTATCAAAATGCCTAGAATAATTTTCAACTCCTTTACAATATCCGGTTTCTTTAATCATATCCAAATCATGCATAGTTCTCTGTTTTAAACGATGCGCCTCCAACATTTCCATACTAGGTAAAACTTCCTCCAACTCCTTCTCAATAGAAAGCAACGCATTATCAGAATCTTCATCATTTACCATAAAATGCTTAGCAGGATAAACTGCAAAAAAATCATAATTATTCAATACTTCACCAGTAATCTTATCCAATTCCCAAATTTTTTCAATTTCATCACCGAAAAACTCAACACGAATAATGTTACTCATATAAGCAGGAATAAAATCAACAGTATCACCTTTAACTCTAAACTTCCCAGGTTGCAACTCAGTATTATTTCTTTCATATTGTGAATGCACAAGTTTTTTAATCATTTTTAGACGACCAAACTCATCACCAACTCTTAGACCAAATTTAAACAATTCAAAATTTTCAGGCTTACCTAAACCATAAATACATGAAATACTCGAAACAACAATAACATCTTTTCTACTCAACAAAGAAGCCGTTGCAGCAAGACGTAATTGATCCAGCTTGGGATTCACACTACTATCCTTATCAATATACTGGTCTGTGGCCGGCATATAGCTTTCAGGTTGATAATAATCATAATATGAAACAAAATATTCAACACGATTATCAGGGAACAATCCCTTAAACTCTTCATATAACTGTGCCGCCAGAGTCTTATTATGAGCCAAAACTAAAGTTGGCTTCTGAACATTATTAATCACATGAGCAATAGAAAAAGTTTTTCCACTACCAGTAACACCCAATAAAGTTTGGAATTTTTTATTTTCATTAATACCAGTGGTTAATTTTTTAATAGCGTCAGGTTGCGAACCAGCAGGATCAAATTCAGGTTTTAAATCAAATTTTGTATTTCCCATAATAACAGAACCCAAAATAAAGTTTTAAGGTTTTGGTATACCAACCTCATATTAGATATTAGGATGCTACGCCATTAGAAAACCACAAACATGGACAAACATAAAACGGGGGAAACGATATATTAAAATAAAAAATGAAATTTTATTCAGATAAAAATTTCTTACACTTTTGATACTTAACTATTTTATCATCTATTGACTTAATTTTATCTGTTGCATCTATTTTTGTAATCCATAATGCAGAAACATTATTTGTTGAACATTCTTTTTCTAAAGTTTGATAATTAGATTCAGGAACAGAAGGTAATCTTTTATAATCGGAGTCATAAAAAGTAGGACTTATTGGTGCATCTAATTTTATGAATATATATTTGTTAGGATCCATTATTCCATTTTTTATCTCTTCAACAGATGGACCTGCTCTTTTAATATATTCTTCAACATCTATAACTTTACCAGTAAAAAGATAACTATAATCTAAGTCTTTCCATTCAACATAAGTTCCTACCTTCCAATCTCTTTCAAGATGTTGATTGGGTTTATCTACAACTGTATATCCTCGTCCTGTAACAGTTATTTTTTCTTCGCTCGTTAACATATCCAAGTAAGATATTAATAGCTTATAAGGATTTCGACATAATGTAATTATATAGTAATTATAACAAGGAATTCACAATATATCTCTGACTTCAAATTTTTATTTCAGTTTTTAGATTTTCCAACAACAACTCTCAACCGATGTTTCGAAATACCAACATTAACTTCATCACCATCATCAAACGGCAATACAACACACCCATCAATTGCAACACATCCACCATATTTTCGCCTTGACAATACACTAAACTTCTTATCATTAATTTCTCCCCTAACAATCTCCGATCTAAACAATTTACCCTTAAATGCTTCTCTAACAATAAATCTCAATCTCTCCTCATCATAACCAAACTTCTCACCACCAGCCGAAGCGAACCAGGCACTACTTCCATTACCAGTTGCAATAACAATACCAGAACTTCTCTGTTCTTCCTCTTTCCCATCAAAACTCAAAACATATCTAGAAGTATGAAACTGATTTTCACACCCAATATAAATCTCATTCAAAAACAACTCGTCAATTTTCTCACCATTTAACACAACCTCTCCCCTAACAATCTCCTTAATACTATACTTCCCATCAAAAATATTCTCAATATAATCCAAATTCTCACAAAGCATAGCACCCTCACTAGTCTTAATATCAGAGTTAATAGGATAAATTAAAGTATTTTTAACAAAATGCGAAACACGAATCAAAACCCCATCACCACCAATCGTGATAATCAAATCCTCTTTATCAAAATATTCTTTGGAAATATCTGAATAAAAAATCCACGAATAACTAATTTCCCTCTTATCCAAAAAGTCTTTAAGAATTTTAACAGACTCCTTATGTTTATCAGTAGTCTTATGACTTTCAATAACTAAGATCTTTTTGAATTCCATATAACTCAAAGATATTCCAAAGTTTTAAGTTTTACTAAGAAAACATTTGAAGCTTATAGCCACTAAAGAAAAGTAATAACAATAATATTTAAAAAATTGTTTAATATAAAAAAGTCATGAGAGAAGACATTTTTAGAGTTAATGAATGCGATTTGAAAAGTTTATTTTTAGGCTCTCTAGTAGGTAAAAATATACACAGAGAATATAAAAACTATAGAGAATGTGTTAAAAAAACATTCGAACCGCAAAAAGCAGTGATAGGAAAAACCTATATTTCTGAAGGTTTAGAATATTTTCTTAAATATTCCATTGTTCCATTAGTTGCAACTAGTTCATGTTTATCTGATGAATCTTTAAGAAAAGGTATTATTGGTTTTGGTATTGCGGCCTATAGTTTTGGAGTTATTTATACACTCTTCCGTAAAATGTTTCAAAAAGACAAAGCTAATGCCGCTGAAGAATATTTTAATTCATCAAAAAAAGAACCTTCGAATATGTATAAAGAAAGAATAGGAGGAAAAATCATTTCATTAGAATCATACATAAAAAAGTCCAAGTAAAGCAACAAGAACATACAAATAATTAATAAAATAATTTCCTTTTTTACAAAAATTTAAATACAATATTCTATTAAAATAATCATGAATTCAGAAGAAAATCTCAAACAATATATCAAAGAAAACAACATCAACTGCGAATATCTTAAATTTGAACAATCATGCCACTCAGTCGAAGAAGCTGCTCAAGCGGCAAATACATTGCCAGAAAACTTCGTAAAAAACATCTGCATGATTGATACAAATGAAAATATAATAATTGTAATAGTAAAAGGAGAAGATAGAGCAAGCACATCACGAGTAGCAAAAGCATTAAATATCGAAAGACCAAGAATCGCAACCCCAGAAGAAATTTTAGAAAAAACAAATTACCCATGTGGAGGGGTTCCATCATTCGGAACAAATGTAAAATATCTAATCGATACACGAGTAATGGAAAAAGAATTAATCTACTCAAGTGGTGGTTCCCAAACATCATTAATCACAATAGCACCAAAAGAATTACAGAGAGCAGATGATGGAGTTGTTGTTAGAGTTAGGAAATGATTTTAAGAGACCAAAATTTATAAGGATTAATATCATTATAATGACTACAGGGATAAATTATAATGACTAATATTTTACTTTTAAGCGGTGGAAATGATAGCATGTATATTTTGAATAAATACAAACAAAAGAAATTTATTAAAATTTATTTTAATTATGGTCAACCATATGCAAATGAAGAGATAAAAAGGTTACCTAAAAATACAAAAATAATAAATCTGACAAATTTAAAAATTAGAAATAATGGTTTTGTAGAAGGGAGAAATTTATGTTTTCTAATAGAAATAGCAAAGATGTTTAGTTCTGGGGACATTTTTATGGGAAGTAATATCGAGGATAATTTTTCAGATAATAAAAAGAAATATTTAAGACAAGCAATTAAAATAATTAATGAATCTTTCGGAAGTTCATTCAAAATAAAGCTTCCATTAGCAAACCTTACGAAACGAGAAATTATGAATTATATTATTGATAAAAAAATTAACACGTATAGTTGCTACAAGGGAAGAAAAATACCTTGTGGTAAATGTAAAGCCTGTTTAAGCGTAAAAAATGCAACTCGTAGCTAAAAAAATGTGTAATAAATCTTAATCTTCCTTCTTTCTAATCGCCGTCGGTGCTTCTCCACCATGCCAAGTAAATCTAGGCCTAACTCTCATAGGATAAATTCTTTCAGAATTATCATCTAAAATAATTGCAGAACCTTTTAAATGAGGTAAACCGTTAATCTTATCAGAAATGCTAGAATACATATATGATTGACTAATATCATTCAACGCTTTAACATCCAAAGCAGCAGTCACTCGATGAGAAATTACAATATCAGATTGTGTCATAGCATCAGTATGAATTTTCCCAGGTTGTTGTGTCGCAACAACTAGACTCAAGCCAGGCTGTCTTCCCTCTCTCAATACCTGAATCAAAGCATCAGATGCAGGAGTTTTTCCCTCTCTCGGTAAAAATTCATGAGCCTCATCAATGAAAATCCAAACTAAAGGCATATCACGAACAGCATTAAATCGAGTATAGTTTTCTCCATGCTGAACAGATTGAATTTCTTCCATCTTACGACTAAGCATTCTATGATTAAACAATTTTTTTGAAACAAGTCCAATAATTAAGGCTCTGATATTAAAACTACCCAATGAAGCGTACATAGATAAATCAATTACGGTGGTTTGTCCAGCGACAACTAATTCTTTAATAGTAGTTCCTTTTTTTTCATCAAAAACTCCCCAACTTTCTGATGCTCTAAATAAAGCACTTACAGCATTTTTAACTTCTTGAGTAATAATTTTTAATGAATCAATTTTCTCATAAATATCATTAAAATCAAAACTATCTTTTTCTTTTTTTAATCTAAAAATTGTTTCTTCAATAGCAATAGCAACGGGTTCTGTAAATTTTAATTCAAAAACACCTATCCAATCAGCAACATCTAATTCAGATATTTTAATAGCAAATGCAGAATCGATAGAAATTCCTTTATCGATATAATCTTGATAATAAGCAAAAGGAGCAAACACTTTTAAGGGTAAATTTTTAGCTTTCAAATCCCAATCATCAAGTAACTTTTTATCTTTTTCATTCTTATATTTCATAGTCCAGTAAATACCCATAGTATCGAAAATTAAAGAAGCGATATTTCCAGATTCTTCTATTCCTAAATCAGACAAAGCTTCAGCAATAGTCCCAATTGTATATGATTTTCCAGAACCTCTCTTCCCAGCAATCAATACAACATGAGTTCTAGCAATATCTAAATAAATTGGGTTAGACAGTGAAGTATAATTACCCATAGTAACAAAACTTTTACCAATATAAGCTAACCCTCTATCTTGAAAATCTTTCTTATCACTTTCATTACGACCAATCACAACATTAAACGCCATAAATAAATAAAGAATAACTACTTTTTAATATTAAGCCTAAGTTATTTTTCCCAAACGAAAATATTCACAAACTTTGGATTATATTCAGTCAAATTTCCAGAAATAATAGTATTTTCAACAAAAATTTCTTTATCCTGAATTTCAGAATAATCACTCATACTCATTTTACATGGATCAACCTCTACTGTTAAATTACAAATGATAATAGAATAATTCAAATAATAAGGGAAATAGTTAGCAAAATAAACATTTATTTCATCTACACTATTATCTAAAACCATTTGTCTTAAGATATCACTCAAAGCAATTTCATTAAGAATTTGTTTCTGTAAAATCTTAATGGGTTCTCCCTTATCAACAACAATAGCTTGTTGAGAATAAATCACCAACAAAACTGTCGCGAATATTGTAATAGCAATAGTAGCTTCCATAATTCTAATCCAACCTTTTTTTTGTTTTACCATATTCTAATAATAAATACCTCATTTTTTACACTACCATCTTTATACATTACATTCTCAACATAGCTTTTTGCAATTACATTTACATCCTCAGGTATATTTCTACTCATTTCTATAATGTCTGAAGTAATTGCAAAATCAAATTTATTTGGAATACCAAGACGTTCCCTCAAGTCATTATAATTATTGTCATAATCATCTTTTAAATTTTCTAATAGAGGGAAATAAAGAACCTTCATATCGTAAGAACCACCAATATCATAATTCTCATGGTCCAGAATAGAACAATCACTATCAAAACCACTATTGTTAAATTTATCTGAAAAAAGAAGGTAATATGCTCCAGCACCGGCATCTATGTCAATTGTAAACCCATCTAAAGAAGAATTAATTAAATTCCCGTAAATATCCCTCACTATTCCATTAACAACTCCGTTAAGCTCAATTGGAATACTAAAACATTCTCCAAAAGATTCATTCACAGTAAGAAATATCTCTCTCACATCAATTTTTACAAAATCTTCTAAAACATAATAAACCCCATCAATAACAGAGACAGTTAAACTGTCAGTCTTATATGGTTGTAAAAACATCATCACAAAAAAGAAAAATGTAATAAATAGAACACTTGCAAGAATCATTTCAACATGATTACTAATACCCCTTTTATCTCTTCCTTTCATATACATACAAACAACCTAATAGTTTAAATCCTTTTCCACAATCATTTTCTTTTTCCAGACTATTATTTTTCTTTTCCCAAAGCTTTTCTTTTTAAAAAAGAAAAGGCTTAAAGAAGAAGCCTATCCTAACATAACTCTTGCTCCAGTAACAATTACTAACGTTATAGTAAGTAAAATGAAGGAATGTTTAACTCCACTTAGAAGACGACCTTCAGAAATATTACCAATGATTAGACCAGCAAATACAGATTGAACTAATAATAATACAAACAAAGGAAAAGAAATACCACTTGCATCTTTAACGGGTTCCTCGCTATTATCACCATTAATTAAGCCACTATCGTTTTTATTGAAATCGGTTGCAATAGGTAGAATCGCATATTGTAAAACCAACATAATTACAATAAAAACTAGAAAAATAATATAACCTTGCACAACTAAATTTGAAACAGAAGATTTTTGTTCTTTTTTTAATTCTTCGGTTTGACTTACAGATTTAGAAACAGATTCCAAAATAGTATCAATATCACCACCAGCCTTTTGCGCTTCAGAAATAAGAGTAACTGCTCTAGAAATAACTACACTTTTTGTTTCTTTAGCAAAAGTTTTAAGAGCATTGTCCAAAGAAAGTCCAAGACTTATTTGATTACTTAATTTTTTAATATGAGGAGACAATGTCCCATAATCTCTATCTTGCAAATTAAAAATTCCTTTATTAATCGGAGTTCCCATTTTTACTCCCTCAACCAAATCTCTAGTAAATTCTAAAAATTTACTTTCTTTTTCTTTTTGTTTCCCCTGTTGGAACATTAAAGATGTCACAAATGGAAGAGAGGCTATAATGAAAGCAAGAACAGAAATAAAATAAAAAAGAGATTTCCCAATTTTATCCATAAACACAGCTGAGACAACAACCACGATAATACCAAATGTTAAACCAATAAATTGTCTTTTTTCAAATTTCATTTTATAATTGAGGTTGTTTTAAATTTAATACGACGATGAAGACAATATTGAGTATTATCACGACACCAATAGTTAAGAACAATAATGAATTTAGAGATAAGCCTCCAACATTCAAATCTGCTACACTCATAATAATAAACATTAACATTAAGATTAATGGTGCAGCAATTAAAATAGAAATATAAATATCCATAAAAGTTCCTGCCATTTCAATATAATTCTTCCTTTCAAATTTATAATCAAGCAGATAAGTCTCGGCTTTTCTCTCCAGGTATTTTTTTAACGATCCACCACTAGAAATATTAGTCACAAATCCAGCCAATAACTCCGCTAATTTCTTATTAGAAACGTTTTTAGAAACATTAGTAAGGGCTGTTAATAAGTCGTAACCATAAATATTAATCTGCGCTAAAACTTTTTTCAATTCTTTTCCAATATTTTTATATTCTTTAGAGAGAGCGATTATTCTAAATATCTTCGTTGGTTCCATATCAGAACCTGCAATCGCAGCCATATGAATAGTTACAAAAGGCAATTCGTTCGTTATTTGTTTTTGTATATTACTTGCTTCGCTACCTGGATATAAAAGGAAGGCACCGAAAGTTAAACCAGTGAATACTAAAGGAGCCCAGAAATATGTCCATTGTATTAATCCCATTGTAACAAGTAATCCATAGATAATAAATCCAGAAACAAATGATAATAATGTCATAAAGAATATAATGGAAATATAAGTTTGTAATAATATACTAACATTTGCTTTCTTTAAATTTTCTCCCGTTTTTGTAAACTGTGGTATAAGTTTCTCAGATTTGGTTATAAATATTTTATTTGAAATTTTCGCTAAAGTTTTTGATGCTAGAAAAGAAGATTGACTCTTCTTAGTTTTTTCAAGTTTTATATGCTTATCTTTTTCAGGTTCATCTTTAGTATTTTTCAGAACAGGTTCAGGATTTAAAATATGGGGAATGGAAGAATTCAATTCTCTTAAAGAATTAATATGAATTTGTTTTTCTTCTACACTTATATTACTTCTTAAAGAATTGATAATTAATCTTTCTTTTGCAATAAGTTGTTTAAATTCTTCAATCATATCAAGCACTTCCTAGATGTTTATTTATTTCATTAAAGATAGATAAAATAAATGCTTTCATTTTATCTATTTCACCAATATTATTTGAATTACTAGATTCTTCTAATTTTAAAACACCCTTTTCCATAGAATTAATCAATTGCTCTAAATAGTCTATATTCATTATATATCACCTATGTATATTAAGAAAATTGCCTTTATTAAATTAATTGAAAAATATATTTTATTCTAATCGAGAAACCTTAATTTCCTCATTCCCATCATCATCATTTGAATCATTCAATTTCATCATTTCACCACTTTCAACAATCTCAGCTTCAAGTTCTTCCTCGGCTTTAACTTTTGCATCATCCGAAGGAGTTTGATCATCAATTTTTACTTCCGAGATTGCATCTTCATATCTTTTAGGGATTGGTCGATTAATAGTAATTGGTAAACTTCCACTATCTAATTCTCTCTCTGCTATCTTTAAAGGATCATAGTTTATACCATTTAGCTCTTCTTTATCAATTTTAATTAAAAGCGGTGCATCCATAGAAATCTGCAAACCTCTAGCCCCAATAATCCTAGCTCTTTCATATTTAGTAAATTTATGTTTCTCATCCATATTTATTCATTCCAAACAAGTTTTTTTACAGTTGGAAACATTGTTTTATACTTATCTTCAACCGTCTTTAAGATACTATTCAAATCTTCAGTATTGATAACACCAGCTTTACCCTTCTGAAGAGCAGTAATTCGAGCTTCTCCATTATTATCACCAAATGCAATGCTTAATCTATAGTCAGCAATATCTTCTTCTTCTTTTGTAGGATCAATAAGTATTTTGTCTCCAACCTTGTAAACAGTCATATTGAATGACATCAATTCTTTATTCAAAGGTAAGTCTATATCAGAACGTTTGTGTTCTAATTTATCTTCCTCTTCATTATATACAGGTAACTTTGCACTACCAAGTGCAATCAAGGCAGCAAGTCCAGTCACATCAAATAAATTTCCATCATCATTTAAAACAAAAACATCAACAAATACTTGCCAAACTTTTTCACCTTCTTTAATACATAATCCTTTAAAATCAATAAATCCAGATTCTCTTATTCCTCTATCAATAACTCTAGCAAGTTCGATAGCATTAATACCTGGCCTTCCTATATCGAAAGTTTCAGAAGCCATAGGATGTAGTTCCGCAGTCATCATAAAAGTTCCTTCATTAGGAGAATCAGAATAAGGTGCAGTAACAGCCATTTTAACACCACAATAAACTTCAGTCTTTCCAATCTTAACAGAAACAGAACTTTCAGCATTACTACTAATATTTCTCTCAATCTTAATATCTCTATAATCTAGAATATTACGACCATCAAGTCTTTTACCCTCTTTCAAAGCCGAAATGATTCTTTCTATTTGCAATCTAGGAATAACAACTTTACTCATCGTCAGTTCCTCCATTTCGTTCTTTCAAAGCGTTCATTTGAGCTTCTAATATTTTATCACATGCTAATTTAGCCATTTCAATAACTTCAGCTAATTCTTTAACAGAAATCTTCCCATCTAATTGTAATAAAGAAACATTTTTAGTCCTAGAAGTAATAGCTACAGGAATATCAGTAGGCCCTTCTCCCTCATGGAAATCTTCTTCAGCTTTATCAACATCAACAATTAGAGTTTTATCACATTTTCCAACGGCAATAGCAGATATCATTTCTCTCATAGGTAATCCAGCATCAGCCAAAGCCAAAGCGGCAGCATTTAAACCAGCAACCCTAGTTCCAGCATCAGCCTGAGGAATTTGAATAAAAACATCAACTACAGAATTTGGAAAAGCAGATAAATCTAAAACAGAACTTAAAGCCCACTCACAAACTTTAGAAATTTCTTCACTTCGTCTTGAAGGACCTGGTCTAATTCTATCCCAAACAGAGAAAGGCATCATTCCATAAGAAACTCTCAAAACACCAGTCTTAGAATCTTGCATATGTTGTGGATGAAGTGTTCTTGGACCTCTAACAGCAGCAATAGCTCTTGTTCCACCAGTTTCAAACATAGCTGAACCATCAGCAGAAGGAATAATCCCAACTTTAGTTTTGATTGGTCTTAATTCATCGAATTGTCTTCCATCGATTCTTATTTTATATAATGATTCTACCATTTTTATTCATTCTCCTCCACATTTTTTTCTTCAATTTCATTAACTTCTTTATCTTCTATCTTCTCGCCCTCAATTTCTTCAACTTCTGGAGCGTTTTCTTTAATAACGTTCAAACCCAATTCTTTTATAAAATTTTCTACTTTCTCAGTCAAACCATTAATAGTTGAGTTTTTAACAATATATTCAATAATCTTCTTAACATTAATTTCGCCATCTAAAGATTCTCCTCTAACCCAAACTTTACCATTTTGACCGACAGTTAAATTACAATTTGTAGCGTTTCTAATTAATCGAACCATACTACCTTCTTTCCCAATAATTCTAGGAACTTTATTAGGATTAACATTCATTAACATACCATCTTCAATTCTACCAAATCCTCTCATCTTCATAGAAACATCAATTCCTCTAGCTCCAATATTCCAAATCTTAACAACAACACTATCTCCAAAGTCCAAAAAATCTCTTAATTCATTTTTATTAATATATCTAGGAACTTCATTTAATGATAAAAATGCTTTTCCTGGAGCTCCAAAATCAATTAACCAACCATTCATTGTAATATCAACAATAGTTCCAATAACAGTATTACCTCTTCTAGGAAAATATTTCCCAGATAAAGAAATAACTTTAACATGCTGACCATCTATAGAAGCTAATCCATATCTCATAGCAACAACATCATCTTTATCTCTATAAGTTCCATCACTAGGTAAAAAACTATTACCACTAACAATTGTTTCACCCGGAATTACTATTTTTCTTTCTTCTGCCATTTTTTAATTTTCGAGAAAAGGTATAATATGTTCTTTTCTGTTTTTTTTTCTCGTACACTAATCTAATAAATTTTTTATTTATAAAGTTTTGGGTAAAAGAAGATAGAAGAACTTATAATTGAAAAATTCTGTAACTTAAAATGAAAATAGAATATACCCAAGAAAACAAAATACCAATATCAATACCTAAACAATGCCAACGAGGAGACAAGGAAATTCTTCATCATGATACAAATCTATATGTATGTGAATTCTTGCAATATGATTCAATTAATGAACAGGTCTCTTGTAGTCAAGGTTCTATAGAGGATTGCCTATCATTTTCAACGAATAACAAACAAAGAAGAAATGGCGTTGATACAATACCTAATTCTAAAAGATTACAAGACGGATATTCTTTATTGAGTGAAAATCAATAATAAAGGAATCTGCGTGATCCGTTCAGCAAATAATCATAGCATCTTCGGGAACACATTTTTTAAATTGAATATTCAATTTATTTTTATAAAATTGGAAGGTATTTAGAATTTAAAAAAGTTGTCAGTCTACTTTGTAGTAGTCTGTCTTTTTATGATGATAGATTAATTTCTAAAACCATTAATAATTTTACGCTCCATCCGAGTATTTAAAAATAGAACAGAGTTTTGGCTAAGATTTTTATTCCATAGTATCATCAACAATTTGTTGTAAATATTCTCTGTCCCATTCTTCAACTTGAGGCATTAATGTAGTTACGGTTTCTCTAATGTTTTC
>CAZEYD010000004.1:0-126911 GCA_964516745.1 Candidatus Woesearchaeota archaeon | reverse complement strand
AAATTATTAAAAACATGTCCTCTCCACATGACAAAAAGATAATATGCGCGAGCCGGGGCTCGAACCCGGGTCACAACGTTGGCAACGTCATATTCTACCACTAAACTACCCACGCATAGTACGAAAGGTTGTTTTTATGAAACCTTATTGAGGTTACCTTAAACTACCCACGCATTATATAATTAGAGAAATGTTTCTTTAAAAAACTTTTCAATAATTTAAACATAAAAAAATATCAATTTACAACAATAAATCGATCTCGACCATTATTTTTAGCCTCATAAAGAGCAGAATCAGCTCTATTAATTAAGGATTGAGAATCATCACCATCAGCCAACCAAGAAATTCCGCCACTAACTTTAATCTTATATTTTTTTAATAAATTGGAATTGTTAATATTATCTACTATCCTCTTCGTAATCATTTGGATTTCATCTATTTCAGAATTATTAATTAAAATTATAAATTCCTCTCCTCCAAATCTTGCAACAACATCAGAAGTTCTTACACTCTTCTCTAACATCCTAGACAATTCAATTAAAACGTCATCTCCGATTAAATGTCCATAATTATCATTTATTCTTTTAAAGAAATCGATATCTATCATTATTAATATCAACGGTTCTTTATCTCTTAAAGATTGTTTAATACGAATATTTAACATTTCGTTAAAAAAATCAAAATTAAAAAGTCCTGTTTTAGAATCCCTAACAGATTTATGATAAGTTTTAATAAGAACCTTCAAAATATTTTCGAATGATTTGTCAAAATCCAAAATATTCTCTTTAGATACAACAAAATCGCCCTCTTTGGTTAATTTTATTTTTGCTTTTGAAAACTTAATATAATCTGTAATAGCATTTATTACACCAGGATAATTATTCTCAAAATCATCGGGAAAATCTTTTATAATTTTTAATAATTCCTTCATTAAAACATATATAGCTTCATCTTTTTAAAACTTTTTTTTGAAATAAAATTAAATATTAAGACTGTGGTTTATTTTCCGGAGTAAATCCTTCATTACGAGCTTTGGCAATTTCAGCTTGCTCTTTAATTATTCGCTCACTTTCCTCAGCTCCAGTTAAAATTTTAACCATATCTTTTCCACCAGCACCAGCTTGTTTTGCTTTTTTACCAGCACTAAAAATTTTCATCATAGCCTTAAAAAACCCTGGAATAAAAATCAATGCAAAAAAAACAATAACACCACCAACAAAAGCAATACCAAGCATCCTATTAATAAGATCAACCAAAATAATAAGAGCCGAAGCTATTCTAAGTATAAGATTAAGTAGAACCATAGATAAAGCAATAAGTCCACCAATTAATCTTGGATACCACTTATTCTTAATATCAAAAAGTTCCTTAATATAATTAGGAAATCTCCAGAAAATATAAACAATACACCATAAAATTAAATATAAATTAAATATAAATAACCAACTAAGCTGTGGCGTCATTCTAAACAAAAATTTTAACCAAGCTAGGTTCTCATCCATCCACTCATTAATCTTTCCAATTCTCTCATCTGCCTTACTAGTCCCAAAATTAATAGCATCAATGTTAATTTCTCCAGACTCAGTATCATAAACATTATCAACCTCATTCATAATATTCTCTATTTGTTCAACATCATCTTGACTACCAAGTTCATCAGCAGACATTACAAATACAAAACTAAACATTAATAATAAAGTAAAAACCATCAAACTCTTTTTCATGACAAACAAAGTATTTTAGACTTTATAAAATTTGTCAAAAAATGATTTTATTCAATTAAAAATATTTATAAATAACATCAACCAAATAATAGAATGGAAAAAGAAGTGAGAATGATTTTTTTAATATCATTATTAATATTTTCTCTACTTGTCGCTACAAATTTCACAATAGCTAAAGACGCTACGGCAAATACAGATGAGGCCTCAGATGAATTGACAGAAGATGCTCCAGAAGATATTGCAGGTTTAGCAAAGGGTTTTAAAGAGGAATTAAAAAATATAAAAGACGAAGACGTAAGAACACCTTTACCAAGTTCAATGCAACCACTAATGTCCACACTAATGGGTTCCTCCGATGAGTTAATAACTTTAGAACAATTTGTAGTATATGTAACATTAGTATCAATATTATTTTATACGTTATTATTAATCTTATCAATTGTACCTTTTTTGGAAAAAGTATGGCAACATTGCGTAGTTGCCATCGTTATGACATTGATATCATTGAGGTCTGGTGTTATAAAAGTTGTTTATACTTATATCATATCAGCTTCAGATATATTTATATTATTTGCAAGTAAAAGATTTTGGATAATAATAGCATTCCTTATTACAGGAATAATTTGTTTGAGGCTTTTTAAAAAGATCATAAAAAAAGAAAAGCATAAGGATAAGATATTAGAGGCAAGAATAGAAGGAGAGAAAAGAAAGGCGCTCAATAAAATAGACGACAAAGAATTTGAATTTCAAAAAGATTTATCTGAAATTTAAATAATATATCCACCTACAAAAAGGAATTTATTCTTTAGCACCTCTTTAAATCACTTCATTTATCTGTCTCTGACATTGTTTGCTTCCAGCATTAATCTCACGATCATCAAAAAAGAAGAAGAAAGATACTTAATACAACAAGAATTCCAATCTCAAAAAATCTATTAAAAATTTAAGTAATATATTTACTCATAAAAAAAAAGAAAAAGAGTCCATAAAAATATGGACTTTAAATTTTATATTAATCACTTTATTTATCCTTAGCAGTTGTTCCTACTATCTTTTTTAAAGCTTTAATCTGTTTCTTTGTCTGTTCTATTTTGACATTAATATCAGCTACTTCACTAGTGACAGTAGTCTCTGCCAGTTGACTATTCAGGTTTTTTAAGTATTCATCCATTTCACCTAGAGTATTTAGACTTTTTCTTATACTACTACTTCTATGTGCCGTTTGAAAACCATCAACCTCTTTAATAACCTTCCTTGCAAAAGCTTTTCCAGCCAAAAAGAACATTATTATAGCTAATATAATAAATACAAGACTTACTATTTGTACCGTTGGATTAGTAGCCTGCTTTGTAATATTAACAAGATTCATTGCAATTAAAAATACCGCATATGCAGCCCATATTCCCTTAGCAACTTTTGGTCCTTGTGTTCCATCTGTAGCTAATATTTTTTTATTTATACCATATACAGCTAAAAATGGCAAACCAGCAAATATAAGAGCAGTTAACGCAGTAGTTGGACTCGCCAAACTTAAGATAAACTCATTACTCAAATATCTAATTCCAATCACTCCTAATATCCCAGAAATTAGTAAATTAATAAAAGTTTTACTTTTACCATTTCCAAATATATTAATAGAACTAAATACTCCGAAAAGCACCACAAAAACCAAGACAAATACTAAAATTCTATCAAGAAAATGAGGTTTATCGCTTTTACTAGCATCTAAAACACCTTCAACACCCTCTTGTATTTTTGTCTCATTAATTATATCCCCTCTCAGAACACATGTACCAGTATAATTATCTTGTGGTTGAAGTGTATCACACCTAAGACCTTTTGCACAAGTCTCACCATTTAACATAGCTATAAAACCAGTATTACAACCCTCGAGACTAGACTGACGAGCCTGAACAAATCCAATCATAAATGAAAACACGAAAAGAGTTAATAAAGATAAAGTTATTATTTTTTTATTATTCATAATTTAATTTACCCCCTTTCAAAAAATTCAATTCTAAAAAGTCACATCTTCTTTTCATAATTATTATATGATATCGACCTTTATAAAAATTCCTATAATACATCACTCAGAAAAAGAAAAAAAAAAGAAAAAAAAAAAAGAAAAACTATTTTCTGTTTGGTTTTGTAGCAAAGAAAACAACATTAACACCAGATGCTTTATCTTTATCGTTCATATTTTTTTCTTGATCATTCCACCAAGCTTCATATGCTTTATATTGCTTCATTTGACTAAGTGTCGATTTTAAACGATCAGCATTTCCATCTTTAATAAATTGCATAGCATTATCTATTAGACCACTGAATCTTGCAGCAGTTTTGTCTAGTGCTTGTTGTGCTTTACTTTTGACATCAGCCTTATTTTTTTTATTTGCTTCTTTCTTACCAAGGTTTCTACCTCTAAGAGAAGCAGTTAAAACCATAATTATAGCAATCACAATAAACATAACACTAATTAATACATTTGTCGTATTCCCTGTGCTAGCCAAACTATTCCAAGCAGTAATAGCCATCAATAAAGCATATCCAGACCAAACCCATCTAGAAAATGTAATAGCCACCTCACCCTTCTCTATAACTATCTTTGTCGTTATAAAATATACAGCTAAAAATGGTAATCCTGCAAATATTAATGCAGCCAATGCAGTAGATGGAGTAGCTAAACTACTTATCATTTCATTACTAATGAATCTAATACCAATTAATCCCAATATTCCAGAAACAATCAATGGAAGTAAAACTTTATTTTTAGCAGTAGCTCCAGTCTCTTTCCTCCCAAACATTCCAGATTCATAAAATACTGCGTATAATATTATAGACACCAATATAAATACCAATGTTCTATCAAAAAGTTGAGAACGACTATCTTTTGTAGTGGTATTTAGAACATTTTCAATAACCTGTTCTGCGGTCAAATCTTTAATCACATTTGTTCCTTCTTCCAATACTTCACCAACAGAACTAATAGCACCGCCTTCTTTTTTTGCTACACATAAGCCATTAAATCCATTACCCTCTTTTTCTAACCTTTCAGATACAGATTTAACCTCTTCTGCTGAAAAACCCATATTTGCGAAACTAACACATTTTAATCCTTTTTCACAATTACGACCAAACATTCCAGACAATAAACCCGTATCA
Organism: Candidatus Woesearchaeota archaeon; assembly: GCA_964516745.1. Classification (GTDB taxonomy): domain Archaea; phylum Nanobdellota; class Nanobdellia; order Pacearchaeales; family GW2011-AR1; genus JAGVXH01. The sequence goes on along the minus strand of CAZEYD010000004.1, from coordinate 122,025 downwards.
CATCCCTCTCCTTCTGCATAAGCGGCCTCAACAAATCCAATCATAGATGAAAACACGAAAAGAGTTAACAAAGATAAAATCATTATTTTTTTATTATTCATAATTTAATTTACCTCCTTTCAAAAAATTCGATTTCAAAAAGTCACATCTTTTTTTCATAATTATTTTAAAGTTTATATCTTTATAAAAATTTCTATAATACATCACTCAGAAAAAGAAAAAAAAAAAGAAGAAAAACTATTTTCTGTTTGGTTTTGTAGCAAAGAAAACAACATTAACACTACCAGATGCTTTATCTTTATCGTTCATATTTTTTTCTTGATCATTCCACCAAGCTTCATATGCTTTATATTGCTTCATTTGACTAAGTATCGATTTTAAACGACCATCATTCCCATCTTTAATAAATTGCATAGCATTATCTATTAGACCACTGAATCTTCCAGCAGTAGCGTCTGCATGTTGTTGTGTCTTGCTTTTGACATCAGCTTTACGCTGTTCATCTGCCGCTTTCTTACCAAGGTTTCTACCTCTAAGTGAAGCAGTCAAAATCATAATTATAGCAATTGAAATAAACATAACACTAATTAATACATTTGTTATATTTTTTATGCTAACCAAACTATTCAAAGCAGTAATGGTCATCAATAAAGCATATCCAGACCAAATCCATCTAGAAAATGTAATAGCACTATCTCCTCTCTCTTTGCCAATCTTTGTTGTTATAAAATATACAGCTAAAAATGGTAATCCTGCAAATATTAATGCAGTCAGTGCAGTAGATGGAGTAGCTAAACTATTTATCATTTCACTACTAATAAATCTAATACCAATTAATCCCAATATTCCAGAAACAATTAACGGAAGTAAAACTTTACTTTTAGCAGTAGCTCCAGTTCCTTTCTTTCCAAACATTCCAGATTCATAAAATACTGAATACAATATTATAGACACCAATATAAATACTAATGTTTTATCAAAAAGTTCAGAACGACTATTTTCCATCGTACTATTTAAAATAGCTTCAATGATTTGTTCTGCAGTAGCTGTCTCAGGTAAGATAATTGCTTTACTTTCCTTTGTTATAGTTTCAGCACTTTTCTTTGTATCAAAACATATACCATTTAAACTTTCATCTTCTTCCTGAACTTTTAAAGTAAGTACTTTAAGATTTTCTGATGTAAGTCCCAAATCAACGAGTTTAAGACATTCTAAACCTTTTTCACAATTACGAGAGCCCCACCAAGCAAAAGGCCCATTATTACACCCCTCAGTCTCTCTTTGAGCAGCTTGAACAAATCCCATCATAGATGAAAACATAAAAATGGTTAATAATGATAGAACTATTATTTTTTTATTATTCATAATTTAATTTACCTCCTTTCAATATATAGTAATTTAACATTTCCTGTCCCCTTTTCATAACAACTTTAGAATATTCATCTTTATAAAAATTACTATATTATATCCTAACAAATAAAATTATTTTTTCTTAAAAATTAGACCTAAAATTACTGCACCAACCAGTCCTAATAATAACATCGGAACACTTGCGAAAGTTCTCAACATTCTTATCCATTCATATGAAATATTTTGTAAATATAATGCTCTATTTTTCATAATGAACATTGTAGCCCAAAACGCAACAACAGAAATTAAATTCGTAAAAATTCTATTCTCGATATTTTTATCAATAAACTTATAGAATGGAATCATCAAAATTGAAAAAACTATAAATATAATTCCTGCACTAAACACAAACCCATAACCACTATCAATAATCCTCAATAAACCCATCTGAACAACACTAGCAGCCGTCAATAAAGCAACACCAACAGAAATAATAATAATAAAAGGTTTATTCTCAACATATCTCTTTCCCTGAACGCTTTTAGAAAATCCATGACGAATTTGTTTATCTATCATTCCTTCATCTTTCATAAAAAACTTAGATATACCAATATAAACAACAGCAAAAACGATAGCAAAAACGACAGCAAATCCTAACCAATCATTTTGCAAATTATACATTAAATTTTGAAAAGACAAGTCTGGAAGAACAGCTGTCATCTTTATTTTCTCCCCTTAGATACTCTTTTTTTCTTTACAGCATTAGTAGAAGTATTCCTTGTATCTCTATGCCTTCTGTAACCAATAACTTCACCACCTTCATAAATCGGCAAATCTTTTGGTAAACTTTTTGCTCGTCCTTTCTGACTTGATTTAGGATCTTTTTCATTTTTTAGAAATATAATAGAAAATATAATGAAAACAATTCCCGCGATAGTAGAATAACGTCCTGGCAAATCTCCTAAAAATTGTATTTTGATAAATCCAAGACCAGAGACAATTATAACAAATCCTACTATTGCTAGAAGATAACCTATCACCTTTTTCATATAATATTAATATTAATAATATTTATAATTGTTTCTATATAATTTAAATCTAATAATTCATCTTTGATTGACTTATACTTAAAACTTAAAAACATCAAAACAATATAATATTATGGAAGAACAAATTCTAATAGAATCATTATCACCAATAGAAAGAAGAGTTTTACCATTATTAACACGAGAAACTCAAATAATTGACAGCTTAATTACCGAAAATTTGGATAAAACAACTATTTTACGAGCTATAGCATTTCTGAAAAATAAAAAATTGGTAAATATATCCAAACAAGAAACAGAAATAGTAGATTTAGGTATATTTGGTATCCAATATAGGAAAACCGGACTTCCAGAACGAATTCTAATGAATGCATTGATGAAAGAAAAAGAAATTGCAATAAAAGATATAAAAATTAAAACTAAATTAAACGATAACGAAGCAAAGGTTTCTCTGGGTGTTCTAAAACAAAAGGCGTTAATTACAATACGAAAAGGTATAATGGAACTAACAGCACAACCAAATAGCATTACAAGAAAATCGTTAGAAGAACAATTTTTAGAATCATTACCTAAACCATTAAATTCGTTAGAACCACAGGAAAAATTAGCATTAGAAAATCTAAAAAAGAGAAAAGAAATAATAGAAATTAAAGAAAAAAAGGTTATCTCAGTAAAATTAACCGAACTTGGTGAAAAAATAACATCTATGAATTTAAAGCAAGATATGATTGAACAATTAACACCTAAGATATTAAAATCTAATATATGGAAAACAAAGAAATTCAGACGATATGATTTATCCACTCCAGTCCCAAGAACATATGGTGGAAAGAGACATTTTGTAAACCAAGCAATGGATTCTGCAAAGCAAATTTGGCTAGATATGGGATTTAAAGAAATGACGGGAAATATGCTTATAACAGGTTTCTATAATTTTGATGCATTATTTACAGCGCAAGATCATCCAGTTAGAGAAATGCAAGATACATTTTTTATAAAAGATGTTAAAGGAAAACTTCCCAATAAAACAATCGTTGATGAAATAAGAAAAGCACATGAGGGAAATTGCGATGGAAGTATAGGTTGGTGTTCCAAATGGAATGAAGAAGATGCAAAAAAAGTTGTATTAAGAACTCATACTACACCATGGTCAATACAAACACTACATAAAATTGCAAAATCAAAAGAATTCCCAGCGAAATACTTTGCATTAGGAAAATGCTTCAGAAATGAGACAGTTGATTGGTCTCACGGATTTGAATTTAACCAAACAGAAGGAATTGTTGTAGACGAAAATGCGAATTTTCGACAATTATTAGGATATCTAATACAATTCTTCAAAAAAATGGGATATAATAACATCAGGATAAGACCAGCATATTTTCCCTATACAGAACCAAGCTTAGAAATAGATGTTTTTCATCCTGTTCATAAAAAATGGTTGGAATTGGGTGGAGCAGGAATGTTCAGACCCGAAGTAACAATCCCAATCTTTGGCAAACACGTTCCAGTACTAGCATGGGGACCAGGATTTGATAGAATGATTACACAATTTTTCGAAATAAATGATTTAAGAGATATGTATAAAAATAATATCAGTCAATTAAGAGAAATGAAATTTTGGAATATATAATATGTCACTAATACGTAATAACAAATAGAAAGTTTTATAAAGGTTTTTTGCATCTAATTATCATGACATCAAGAAAAAATATTAATACAAACGATATGTTCTTATGGAATTTAAATAGTTACATATCAGACACAAAAAATTTGAAACAGAAATTAGATATATATTCACCATCTCAAAATTTAACAGAGTTGTTAAGTGGACAAGAGATATATACAGATAGTTCCAAAACTATCCAAAAACAACAACAAAAGTATTTTCGAAATGAAATTTTAGAATATAGAAGAGATATAAAATCGACGCATGATGCTTATGCTCAAATTCTTAAAAAAAGTAAAAGCTTATCTAAAATGAAAAAAACAAAATACTCAGAAAAAATACAATTATATAAATTAATAAGTAATGTATCAAATATTTTATTTCATTACAGAGATGCTTTAAATCAAATGGATCAATATGGTCACATTGCAAAATCAGCTTCTTAAAAAATTATCCAAAACGGCCTTAATTCTTCTAACACCAGCAGATGAACTTTCTTCTTTTACAATCTTAAAATGTCCTAACTCAACGGTATTTTCAACATGCGGACCAGCACAAATTTCTTTACTGAATTCTTTTCCAATTTTACCCATTGAATAAACCTTTACATCATCATCATACTTAGAATCAAAAACACCCTGAGCTCCGCACTCTTTTGCATTCTTTAACTTCATAATATCGCAACGAATCGGTAATTGAGATTCAATTTTCAAATTAATTAAATTTTCAATTCTCTTAACCTCATCCTCTGTCAATTTTCTATCAAAATTAAAATCGAATCTCAAACGATCAGCCGTAATATTGGATCCTCTCTGAACAATATCGGGATTATCCAATACAATCCTCAAAGCTTCATTCAACAAATGAGTTGCGGTGTGCAATTTTTTCGTAGCCTCACTATTATCAGCTAGACCAGATTTGAATTTGCCAGCAGACGCAGTCCTAGAGCGTTTCTGGTGAATCTTACATTCATTATAAAACCCATCAGCATCAACATCAATACCTTTTTCTTTAGACATCTCAACAATCATTTCCAAAGGAAAACCATAACTCTGATATAACAAAAATGCTTCCTTACAAGAAATTAATTGATCATCCGACATCTTATCAAATTCTCTCAAACCCTTATCAAGAGTTTTCTGAAATTTATCTTCCTCATGCTTTAATTCGGCAAAAATTGCTTCCTTCTGATTTTGTAAATGTTTATAATCATCATAAATTTCAAGAACCTTCTTCGCAACCTCAACAGTAGAATCCATACTCAAAATATCAACACCTAATAACCTCAAATTTCTAATAGCTCTTCGAATAAGTCTTCTTACAATATATCCCTGGTCAGCATTACCAGCAGCAATCCCATCCCCAATAATAAAAACAGCAGCTTTAATATGATCAGCAATAATCCTCATTTCTCTCTTATTATCATCATACTTTTTACTAGATAGCTTTTCAATTTCTTCAATAATAGGCTTCCACATATCAGCCAAATAATTATCTTCATAACCATTCAAAACCGCAATTATTCTTTCCAAACCACCACCAAAATCAATGTTTTTTTGTTCAGCTTCAACAACTTCACCTTTTTCATTCTTAACAAAACTTAATATAACATCATTCCCAATTTCAACCCAATTCTCATCATTATCATCAAACTTTTGTGGCACAGGTTTCTCATTCAATTTCCAATAAAAAACTTCAGTAGTAAAACCACAAGGGCCAGTTTCTCCGGCAGGTCCCCAAGTATTATCATCTAAAAACAAAATTTTATCTTCGCTAATTCCTAAGTTCTTCCAAATTCCAGCAGAACTTTCATCCTTAGACATTTTATCATTACCAGCAAAGACACTAACAGCCAATCTCTCAACAGGAATTTTTAAAACTCCAGTCAAAAATTCAAAAGTATAACGAATAGCAGCATCTTTAAAATAATCTCCCAAGCTCCAATTACCTAACATTTCAAATAAAGTATGGTGTGTTGTATCCCCAACTCTTTCAATATCTACAGTTCTAATACATCTTTGAACACTCACCAATCTCTTCCCTTGAGGATGTTTCTCTCCTAAAAAGTACGGAATCAAAGGATGCATTCCAGCTGTTGTAAATAAAACCGTCGGATCATTTTCGGGAATTAAAGAAGAATTCTTAATCTCATTATGTCGCTTACTCTTAAAAAACCCAATATATTTCTCGATCAATTCTTTTCTAGTAATTATCATACAAATATTTAGAAATTTATATTTTTAAACTATTTGATTATACTTCATAAATAAAAAAATATTGTTTCTAAAAATAAATTTTATAATCCAGCTAATTCCCTTAACTTAATATTAATCTTTTCAAGTTCTATATCAATTTCAGTCTTTTCACTAACTCCGGCATTACCTTTAATAACTGTTGCTCTATGAACAGTTCGTTTCCTTTTATTATTTATAGCATTCAAAGAATTAATTGTAGGTAAATTAGATTTTATTTTTTTTAATAATACAGCTATTCTGTTCAACGTTTTTTTAATATCTTGCTTAGCAAGTTCTTCTTTCTCAATAGAATCTAAAAATTTAACACTAAAATTTCTAGACATTAAAACACTAGATTTAGCTGACAATAAACTTATTTTTGCTTCCCTAAAACTATCAGAATTCGCTATATAAAATAATGGTTCAACATTCTTAGATACGCTATGAGTCTTTACGACCATTTAAACATCTCCAAATATACCAGAATCAATTTTGGACAATCGTTGGTTTATTTTTTTCATCTCTTCATCCCAAACATTAATTTCCTGAACCTGTCTAGTTTTCACGTCTTTTAACGTTTGAACTTGTCTTGATAAGTTTTTTATTTGTTCTTGAATTTCACTTAACGCATCTTGCAAAGCATGAAATTTCTCAACCTTAACAAATACAGTTTTCCTTGGTGGATTTTGAACTTGCTGTTGCATATTATTTTGTGGAATCATACTTGTATTTTGATGTGGAGTATTTTTATCGGAACGTTCACTATCATTATGATGTTGTTCTCCAACATCAGCGACCTTATCTAGTCCAAAATCATCAGAGTTACCAATAGCAGATTTTACCATTTCTTGTCCAAAATCATCATTTTGTTTTGTTAAAGGAGGCAAAGTCGGTAGTTCATTAATATTAGACTTGAAAGAACTTTTCTGACGAGAATTCAGGCTTGGTGCAATTGGAAGTTCAGGAATATTTTCTTTATGTTTAAACAAAGCCATAACTTCAGAAACGCGTTTTTGTTTTTATATATTTAGATTAACTATATAATGACGCAATGTTTATCGTCGTGATTTATTGTTGATTTTTTTTATGATAAATAAAGTTTTAGAAAGAAAAGGTATTTAAACTGACAAATATTTTATTCGATATGCAAGAGAAACTTCTATACAATTTAATTGAAGATTTAGCAGGTGAAGGGAATGGAAGAATAGTCGAAATTTTATTTAATAAAAAAGATGTCAATGAATTTTTAATAGCAAAAAAAATGGAGTTAACAATAAACCAAGTAAGAAATATTCTTTACAAATTATCAAATCATGGATTAGTCTCCTTTATACGAAAAAAAGACAAAAAAAAAGGTTGGTATATTTATTATTGGACATTAAATACAGAGAAATCTTTAGCGCTAATCGAACAGTTCTTAAAAAAGAAAATATCTAATTTTAATGAACAATTAAATAATCGTCAAACAAAGCGATATTACACATGTCCTTATTGTCAAATCGAAGTAACCGAAGATATAGCATTAGAACATGGATTTAGTTGTGAGGAATGTGCAGAGATATACGAATTATCTATCAATACCCCACATATTCGAGATATAAAAACAAAAACAACTAGAACAACGAGAGAACTAGATCAAATAAAGGCAGAATTAGAAGTTGTAAGAGAAAAATTAAGAAAGAAGAAAGAACGAGCAATAAAGAAAGCCGACAAAGAGGCAGAAGCAAAAAAACAGGAATTGAAAGAAGAACGTGCAGAAATACGAAGATTAAAAAAAATAGCAGAAGAAAAATTAAATCCTAAGAAGATCTCTGCAAAAAAGAAAGTAACCCCAAAGAAAACTCCAGTTAAGAAAAAAATTGTCAAAAAAACTCCAATCAAAAAAAATGTTGTAAAAAAGACTTCATCTAATAAAAAAGTTGCAACTAAAATTTCAGTAAAAAAATAATTCCTAATAAAAATGAAATTAAGACAATTTAATCTATCAAATATGACCAATAAATTGATTTTGACAAATGTGATTGCATTTGTTTTAATATGGATATCAATTTCAATTTTTGGAGATAATAAAGTATTAGATTTTATAGCACTTCAGCCAATTGCAATAATTTCAGGACAAAAATTATGGACATTAATAACAAGTATGTTTGCACATTTTTCATTTTGGCATTTATTTGTTAATATGTTGTCGTTTTATTTTATAGGGAACTTTGTAGAAAAATTAATTGGAAAAAAAAGAATATTATATCTATATTTATTCGCAGGATTGTTTGCAGGATTGTTTTGGAGTGTAGTTGCTAGTCTATTAGGAACTGGAATTATTACAATGAAAATATTCGGCAACCCTCTTATCTATGGAATAGGCGCTTCGGGTGCACTATTTGGTTTTGTAGGAGTATTAGCGGTTCTAACACCAAAAACAAAAGTATATATGATAGCAGGACCAATTGTAGCTATAATAATTCAATATACTTTAATGGGAATATTACCAAAAGATTCTGCAATTTTAAGCGTCATAAATATACTGATTACAATTTACTTTATTGTTGCAATAACATCAATGCTAAGCTTTAATTCGAAAATGAAAAATATTGGTTTACCAATACAGATGCCAATGTGGATATTACCATTTGTAGCAATTCTCCCATTAATATTCATAGGACTATTTATTGATTTACCAATAGGGAATATGGCACATCTAGGAGGTCTATTGCTTGGGTTATTATATGCATATATATTAAAACGGCGATATCCTAAAAAAGCTAAGTTAATAGCTAAAAAATTTGTAAATTAAAATGAAAAAGAATTCTATAAAAAAACAATATCAAGAAAGTTGGAAATTATTATTGAGAGCAAAATGGTATACCGTTATATCAATTGCAATATTCTCTTTAGCATTTATTATAGGATTTATATTCCCAATCTTTTTCAAAACACAAATACAATTTATGCTTAAAACAATGGCTGAAATGTTTCTAGGATTAAATATGTTTCAAACAATTAGTAAAATATTTTTTAATAATTTACGAGCGGGATTTATCTCTTTATTATTTGGATTAGTCTTTGGGATAATGCCTCTATTCAGTTCATTATTTAATGGATATCTTGGAGGATTTGTTGGGAGAATGGCTGTTGATGTAGAAGGATTAGGAATTTTATTGAGATTAATTCCTCACGGGATATTTGAATTAACAGCAATTTTTATATCACTAGGTCTAGCTATCTATCTAGCAAACTTGTTTTTACAAGAAATATGTAAGATAAAAAAACAAAAATTCAGAATGTTCATAATAATTACAATATTTTTAATAACAACTCCCCTTAATCTATATCTTAATGTGGTTCTCGCAACTTCAAATGTTATAAATCCAAATAATCTTGTACTAGCTCCACCGGTCATAATGCTAGGAGCATACAATCTTATAATATTAAGCACATTTTTATATTTTCTATATTTATCTTCAAAAAACAAAAAAATGAAAACAGAAATAGCGGCCAGTGTTAAAGCATTTATTTTAATTGTAATTCCGTTGTTATTTATAGCAGCAATTGTTGAAGGTATTTTAATTGTATTAGGAGTATAAAACCTTAAAAGCTAAAAGAATCTAAAAATATTATGAAAATAAAAGAATTATTAAATGAATTAAAAACAAGAGAATCGTATAAAGAATTCAAGGAAAAATATCCAAAAAGTTTCTTCTGCGCAGGATTTTTTATATTAGGAAATGACGGAGACAAACTCCAATTAGATTTCTTCATAGAAGATGACAAAAAAATCACAAGTTTCGAATATCCATTTAATTCTTTTATATTATATGAAGACAAAGTAGAAAAATCAATAGAGATAAAGAACTTCGATCTAAAAGTAGATTTAGACAACCTACAAGATATAATTAAGCAAAAATTAAACAAAACATTTTTAAAAATAATTGCGATTTTCAGAGATAATGTCTGGAATTTAACATGTCTTAACGGATTAGAAATGTTGAGATTAAAAATAGATTGTAGTACAGCAGAAATTATAGAAGAGAAAAAAGGATTATTAACAGATTTTATCAAAATTCAACCAAAGGAGGAATGATCGGATTTTGATATTAATATCAGATTTCAGACATTCGGCATCAGAAGTCAGTCTTCAAACGTCCATCGGCTTCTTCACCATAACATTAATATTATAATCTTCCCACATTTTAACAATCTCAAACCCAACACTCTCAATTTCTTCTTTTAACTCATCATACTCATAAATATAATTATATCTCTTAACCTTAATGCCACTTTTTTCTAATGTCCAAGGAACATAACCACTTTCAGGACGATTTTTTATTCTCTTAGAACCTCTTCCCCATGTTGTAATTAAAGCTTCACCATTTTTTTTCAATGTTCTCAACAATTCCTTCAACGTTGCAACTCTCTCTTCCTTACTCTCTAAACAATGTAACATAGCATAACACAAGGCATAATCAAAAAAATCACCATCAAAAGGAATTTTAGAACTTTTAGAATGAATAAATTCTCCCTTAACACCATACTCTTTCAAATTCTTCTCAGCGAACTTCAACATCTCACTCGAGAAATCGACACAATAACAAACAACATTATTCTCCAACTTAATACAATTTCGACCAGAACCGCAACCCAAATCCAAAATTTTTCCATTCTTCTCTTTCAAAAAATTCTCTAAAACAGGGAAAGTTCTTTTTTTATATTCATTCCAATAGGGAGCAATTGCATCCCAAACTTCTTCTTGTGTTTTAATTCTCATAATAAACAAAGAATTTATAAGTTTAAAACAATTACCTTGATTATGCCTAAAAAGAAAGTGATAAAAAAACCAACACGGACAATATCAGGTGTTGCACCAGTTGCTGTAATGGTTCCACCAAGACCATGTCCACACGGAGCTTGCCTATATTGCCCAACATTAAATGCGCCACAAAGTTATACACCAGAAAGCCCAGCAGTATTACGAGCAAAATCAAACAATTATGATGCCTACAAACAAGTAAGAGCAAGATTAAGAATGTTAAAAAATATGAGACATCCAATTGAAAAAATAGAAATAATCATAATGGGCGGAACATTTCTTGCATACCCAGAAGAATTCAAATATTATTTCGTGAAAGGATGTTACGATGCATTAAATGGAAAAAAAGCTAAGACATTAAAACAAGCAAAAAAGCTAAATGAAAAAGCAAGACATCGTTGCACAGCACTCTGTATCGAAACACGACCTGACTATTGCACAAAAGACCATATTAAAGAAATTCTAAATTACGGAGCAACACGAGTTGAGTTGGGAGTCCAAGCAATAGATGATAAAATTTACAAAAAAGTAAATAGGGGACACACTGTCCAAGATGTAATAGATGCAACAAAAAGATTAAAAAAAGCGGGATTTAAAATAGGATATCATATTATGCCAGGTATACCAGGTAGTAATCCAGAAAAAGATATTCAAATGTATAAAAAAATATTCAAAAATCAAGATTTTAAACCAGATCAAATCAAAATTTATCCATGCCAAGTGATGCCAGGTTCAAGTTTAGAAGACATGTATTGGGGAGGAGAATATAGCCCATATGACAAAGCAACAGCAACTAAAATAATAACAGAAATGATAACGTTAACTCCAAGATACAGTCGAATAATGCGAATAATGCGAGAAATTCCACCAGCTTTCTTAACAGCAGGAATAATAAATATAGATTTAAGAAAAGATATAGAAGAAGTTATTCGTAAAAAAAACATTAAAGTTCAAGAAATAAGGTTTAGAGAAATTGGATTCGCTTTGCGAGATAAAAGAAAATTAAGTACAGAAACAAAAATCAAGACAACAAAATATAAAGCAAGTGAAGGAACAGAATATTTTATTGAAGTTATAAACAAAGACAATTTATTATTCGGACTAGTAAGATTACGATTAGAAAAAAGTAAAAGATCAATTGCAACAATAAGAGAATTACACGTATACGGACCAGCATCAATTTTAGGAGAAAAAGAAAAAGAGAAATGGCAACATAAGGGACTAGGGAAACAATTAATGCAAGAAGCAGAAAAAATTGCAAAAAAGAAAGGATACAAAAAAATTAGAGTTATCTCAGGAATAGGAGTAAGAGAATATTATAAAAAATTAGGGTATAAAATTGATAAAGAAAAAACTTATGTTGAAAAAATGTTGTAAGAATTTAAATTTTGATTGTTACAGATTTTTATGTATAGCATTATCCAGAAAAATTTGATTTTTCTTTAATCAAATCAAATTTTTTATCTAATTCTAAAACATGTAAGCAACCAGAGATAAGTCCATACTTTGCTTTTTTAGATAATGATTCATTCAGTAAATTATAACAAAAATCTGCAATCGATCCTGAATGAAAAAAGATAGCAATATTATTATTATTTTATAGGAGTAATTTTTAGTCCTGATCTTTTTGCATATTTATTAAGAATTTTAATTGTAGTATTTAAGTCTGTTTTTGATTTACCCTGTTTTTGATTTTCAGAATAGGATCTTACCCTTTCTTCAATTAAAGAAGGGTTGTTTTCTCTTACACTATTTTTATAAATTTCATCTAGTCTATTCAATTTTTGATCTGTTAATGGGTTTCCTGCTTCAATAGCATGTGTTCTTGCGCGTTCTTTTTGTTCATAAAATGATCTAGGTAATTTACCTTCTCTAGCTTTTAACTCTGCTAATGTATATGCTTCTTTTGCTTTTGTTTGTCCTACTCTTGTAGTTATTCTTGATAAATATAAGCCATGAATCATTTCCTGAATTTGTGGATTAAAGAAATCGTTATAGCCTTCAAAACTGCTTGCAATTTCAGTTTTCCTTTGTACTCTTTCAAATCTTTCTCCGGAATATGCTGCATTAATTGCCTCATCTATTTTTTTTATAGCCAATTTACTATGTTCCATCTTTCTAATGGCTTCTTTTACTATTTCCTTTTCATTTTTCTTTTTAGGAACCTTATATTCTGCATCATAAGGTGTATCATTTAAATAATTTGAAATCCTTTCTATATCCCCAAAAAAATATCTTTTTGAAAATGCTCTTTTTTCAGCCCAAGATTGTTTATTAGCTACTCGTTCAAATTCTCCATTGTTTCCTAGTTCAATTTGCCATAAACTTGGAGATTGATGAGGTTCCTTTTCCATTTCTTGAAGCCTTTTTTGTAATGAATCTCCAGGTACTTCTATATCTTTATGAAATATTGTACTCAAAAATCCCTGTAAAGAATTTCTATTTATTTTTCCCATCTTAATTAACAAAACTTCTTTTCGCTTTTAAATTTAGTTATACTCTAGTAGTTATTTAAAAAAATCTTTTAAAGTTTAGGTATCTGTTACTTTTAAGAAAAAAATTAAAACATATTTTTTTCATTATTCCCTTTCTTACCTAAATCCTTAAAAACACTTTTCAATTTCTAAGTACATAGGTGATAAATATGACATGGTCTTTATATAAACGAGCATCCAGCGACGATAATAATATATTTGATACAGCTGGCGAACTTCTAGAACCATTAGTATTTAGTAACGGAAAAACTCAAGAAGATGTGTCAAATGAAATATTAAAAGAAATAAAAAACGGACATAATATAATATTTGTGAAAGGTGTTTGTGGAACAGGAAAAAGCGCAATTGCATTAAATCTAGCAAAAGAATACAAAAAGACATCAATTGTTGTTCCAATAAAAAGTCTTCAAGAACAATATGAAAAAGATTATACAAAAGATAAATTTATTCTAAAAAACGATGGAAAACCATTAAAGATATCTATGATAAAGGGTAGGGGAAATTTCTCATGTAAATATAAAGGTGGATTGGCAGATCAAAGAGATTTGCCATGTTCAATAGAAATCAGAGAAAAAAATGTAGAACAGTTGATGAATTATATAAGGGAAAATCCAAACTTATCAGAAGAAGATTTTGCAACAATTAGTGATATAAAAAGAATGAATATTGCACCAATATGTCCCTACTGGTCACCATTATTACCAGCCGATATGAAACCAAAAGGACTAGATGATGTCCAAAAACTAAAATTCGAGACCTCAAGCGGAAAAGAATTTGCATTATTTCAAAGAAAAAAAGGATGTGGATATTTTGACCAATATGAAAATTATGTAAGCAGTGATGTTTTGATATTTAATGCAGCAAAATATTTAATAGAAATCGAAATCGGACGAAAACCCAAAACAGAAATTGATATAATAGATGAATGTGATGAATTTTTAGATAATTTTGCAAATGAGAAACGAATAAACATACAAAGATTCATGACTGCAATGTCAAGTTTAATGCCAGAAAAAAAAGAAAAAAGATTAGCATTAAAAGAGCTAATTTACGAAGCTAATACTTTATTATATGACAAATCACAAGAAGTAGATTGCGAGAAATTAAAAGAAACGAAATTTCTAAATATCATAAAAAAGGTTTTGGATAACCCAAATTTAGCAGAAGATGAAGAGTTAAATTACTATAATCGTGTGGTGGAAATCGCAAGAAGTTTTGAAACCGTATTAGATGAGACATATGTTACAATAGAAAAATTTACAAAAGAAACAAATCAGGAACAATTATTCTCAAAGAAACCACAACAAGAAGAAAACGTCTTCGTAACACTTGTTACAATTAACCTAGCAAAAAAAATGCAAGAGTTAACATCACAGGGGAACATTTTGATTTTAATGAGTGGGACACTTCATTCTGAAGAGGTTTTAAGAGATATCTATGGATTAAAAAAGTTCAAAGTAATTGAGGCAGAAACAATACTTCCAGGAAAAATCAATTTATATAGAACAGGCGTAGAAAGAGCTTGTAATTACGCTAACTTCAAAAACGGAATAATAACTCGACCAAGATATTTAAAAATGTTAGATTGCGCATTAGCAAATTGTAATGGACAGACTCTTGTCCACGTAAATTCGTTCAGTGATTTACCAACTCAAAGAGAATTTGACGAATTAAAATTTGATAATTTAATAAGTCAAGATGATCTAAAAACTATCCAACTACAAAGCAATAAATCAATTGAAGATTTTACGACAAAAAGAAAAAAGATATTATTTACAACAAAATGTAATAGAGGAGTTGATTTCGCAGGAAATAAGTGTGAGAATATCGTCCTGACAAAATATCCATATCCAAACATCCAAGGATTATTCTGGAAAATTCTAAGAAAAGAACAACCAGAAAAATTTAGAGAATTCTATATAGATAAGGCAAATAGAGAATTTATTCAAAAAATTGCAAGAGGAATCAGATTCAAAGGAGATTCAGTAAACGTCCTAAGTCCCGATGCACGAGTTATTAATTCTAAAATAATTTAAAGTTTTAATAAAGAACTTCAAAAAGTAAGTTCATGTTGTTCAGGTGTTTTTTCAAAAAGTGCCATTAAAATAGATCTTGATTCTAAATCAACAATCTTTCCATCTGGAATTTGACGAGATTGTGCATCATGTATAGCTTTCATACATTCATGACTAATACCACCAGGAATTTGAGAGACGGTTTTAAAAGCTCCATAAGTTGGACAATAATGATAATGTAATATATTACCTCCATTATTATCTCTTCCCATGTCACAAAGTTTCATTTCTCCTAGTTCTCTCATTTGTTTTTCAGAAAATCCATGTGCGACCATTTCATAACATACATCCCATGCATATAATGGGCAAAATATATCTCTCGCCATATACTCAAGAATTATTAAAATTATATACAGATTATTGTTCTTAATTATATTATTTATTCAAACCAAAAGATTTACATTTCACAAATTTTTCTAATCTCATCTTCTTCCTCTTACTAAATTAGAAAAAAAGTTGAATTTTAAACTCCAAATCGCCATAATCTCAAATCTCAAAAAATGTAAAATTCCCCTATCCCAAAACATCTATAAATCTTCTTCACTTGAATCAAACATGACAAACACAAATTTTAGAGAGTATATTCTTTCAACAAACAAAATAATCAAAGCTGGAAAATCAGCAGAGCAAAATGATCTATTAGTTTCAACATCAAAACGAAATGAAACATTGTTACATACCATTGCACCAGGAAGCCCATTCGTAAATTTGGGAGACGAACCAACAACTCAAGAAATCAAGGAAGCTTCAGCATTCTGTGCATTAAAAAGTCAAGATTGGCGAGATAATAAAAAAACTGTTTTAGTTCATGTATTCATAAAAAATAACTGTTATAAGGACAAAAAAGCAAAAGACGGAAGTTGGTCAGTAAAAAAAATACAAAAAACTGTTAAGGTTAAAAAGGCAGATATTTTAAAATTAGAGGAGACAATCAATGGTTAGATACATAAAAAAATTACAAATAGGAAAGAATGGATTAACACCAGAATTTATGGCTCAGATAAAAACATTATTTGAAGCAGAAAAAATGTTGAAAGTAGTTCTATTAAAATCTGCTTGTAGAGACAAAAAACATGCAAAAGAAATTGCAAATCAAATCGTTGAAGAATTAGGTCCAAAATATAGAGCAAAATTAATTGGATATGTGATGACAATTTCAAAATTCAGGAAAGTAAAGTAAAATATTCATTTTCTAAATACTTATAAAACAATATTTTTTTATAATATAATGATAAATACAATATTGGAAGGAGACTTTACAACTTTTGAAAAACAATCCTTAAATATTCTATCTCCGATTATTAATTCAATGAGACTCGAATATACTTTATCTCCATCAAAAAGAGGTTATAAACGTCATTCAATACGTAATTCATTAGGAAAATTGATAGCTGGAATGATAATTAAGGAAGAAGATAGTCCAAAATTTGGTGATGGTCCTAACTTTTACAATGTAGATGTTACAATATTCGATGAAAGATATCGAGACAATCTTTCAAAAGAATTAGAGATATATGAACAATATTTTTCGGGAAAAACCATTAGAGTATTGTGATTCTCTAAATAATCAACGATTCACTCATCTCTTTTGGAATTTTTACACCCATCAAATCTAAAATTGTCGGTGCAATATTCTTCAAACCACCATGTTTTAACTTGATTTTATCATCGCTAACACAAATAAATGGAACTTTATTAGTAGTATGACTAGTTCGATTTTTGCTTGTTTGGTCTTCAGCATTGCCGTGATCAGCTGTAACTAAACTAGTATACCCACAATCACTCCCCATCTTAACAATTTGACCAATACATTCATCAACAGCTCTAATCGCCTTCTGTGTGGCTTTTAAATTCCCAGTATGCCCAACCATATCAGCATTAACCAAATTAACAACAATAAAACTGAATTTATTTTTCTTAATCTCACCGACTAGTTTCTCTGTAATTTCAAAAACACTCATTTCAGGTTTTAAATCATAAGTTTTAACATTTGGTGAAGGAACAAGCATTCGACTTTCACCCTTAAATTTAACTTCATTTTGACCATTAAAGAAAAATGTAACATGAGCATACTTTTCGGTCTCACTAATTCTCAATTGCTTCAAATTATTATCACTAATAACTTTACCTAACAAATTTTTAATATTTTTATTTTCAAAAGCAACAACAGCATTCATCGGCTTATAATAATCAGTCATCGCAACAAAATAACAATCAACTTTTTTTCTTTTCCAACCAACAAATCGTTTTTCCACAATTGCCTTAGTTAACTGCCTAGTTCTATCAGTTCTAAAATTATAAAAAATAACAGAATCATTATCATGAACACCATGATATCCTTTCAATCTACGCGGAATAATAAACTCATCAGTCATCCCACCTCTATAACATTTTCTCAACTCTTTACTCGCTTCAACATCAAAGATTTTCCTACACGTTCCCTCAATAATACAATCATAAGCTCGTTTAGTTCTATCCAAACGTTCATTCCTATCCATAGAATAATAACGACCTGAAATACTAACAATCTCACCAAATCCGATTTTCTTCAATTTATTTTCCAACTCAATCAAATAATTAATACCATTTTTAACAGGAGCATCTCTACCATCACTAATTACATGAATACAAACATTCTCAAATTTTTTTATCTTACACAAATCCAATAACGCAAACAAATGTTTCATATAACTATGAACCCCTTCCTTCTGTAACAAACCAATCAAATGCAATCTAGACTGATTTTTCTTACAATTACTAATAGCATTCAAAAACTCCTTTTTTCTAAAAAAACTTTCATCCTTAATAGAATCATTAATTCTCTTTAATGACTGCTCAATAATTCTACCACTACCAATTGCCATATGTCCAACCTCAGAATTCCCTTGATATCCACGAGGCAAACCAACAGCTTCACCAGACGCATTCAATAAAGTATATGGATATTTTGTCATCAAAGCATCGAAATTGCAAGTTTTCGTATTTAAAATCGTATTATCTTTAGAATCTCGTCTATAACCCCAACCATCACAAATAACAAGAATCACCTTTTTCATAAACCACAAACTCAAATAATCTTTATATAATTAATGATTATATTTTTAAATTATATTTTCCACTAGACAAATTATTAAAAAGCACAATGAGCCTTTTTCAATATGGTAGAAGATTATTTTTCAAGAACATATGTACAGAGGGAAGTTAATAATATACAAAAAACCGTTTCACATTTTGATTTAGATGTAGAAGAACAACAACCTTATGGTCATATAATAATCGATTCAAAAGGTAAAGCAATCTCTTGCTTTACTATATTAGAAAATATTATCATGTCCAATTTAGAAATTGAAATGGATATAACGCCCGATTCATATACTAAAGTTTTAGAAATAATGTTACAATATAAAGAATCTTTTCCAGAAACAGAAATTTTTATTCATAAACACATAAACAACAATATAAATCCATCCACAAAACAACATTACACACACACTTACATTTAATTATCACAACTTAAACTTATCAAACTTCTTCCTCTCTTCTTCATTAACACCTTTTCCATAAACAGCTTGTAATTTCTTAGCATTTTCTAATCCTTTCACATCATTGAAAAAAATCTCAGGCAATCCTTTACCACCCTCTAAAATCCGATATCCGACTTCAGACTTCAGATGTCCAATGTCTACTATCAGATCTCCTTCTTTACCATCCCTAGAAACAACAAACCAAACATCATCAATTACAAAATGTCTACCAATCTTTAACAAAAACAAATTGTTACCATTAACTATCCCATTCTCAATCAAATACCTAAAACGTTTTTCAAGAACCTTTTCACACAGCAAACAACCACCACCAGGAGTTGGATACTCTAAATTCCATTTATTAGCTAATTCTATCTGTTCCACTCTTCTTCTTCCTTCAATCTCGTACAATTTGTTTCTATCAACTAAGCCATTTTTCTCATACTCAGTTTCAGGTAAATTCTTCGCAGACAAAGGACGCAAAATATCAAATCCAACAGCCTCATCAATCTTTTTCCTTTTAGGATTAGTTTGACTCATAGGTCTTTGTCCTAAAACTTCACCAGTTGCAAAAACATCAAAATTCTCAACATCAAACATCTTTTTTGCTTTTTTGAAAATCCATACCTTACAATCAGCACATGGATTATAACCAGCACCATACCCAAACTTCGCATTCTCAACAGCATCCAAATACTCATCCAACAAAGGTTTCTTTGTAACATCAATAACTCTAAACTCAGCTCCCAAATCTTTCACGAAACTCTCATTCTCAGGAACAACACAATTACATCCAAAAGGCAACAAAAAATGCAATGCAACCACCTCAAAACCTTGTTCAAGCATAATTTTCACGACAAGACGACTATCAAGCCCACCAGAATACAGAACTAATGCTTTTTGTGTTTTCGTTTTCATAGAATTAAATAAAGAAATGATTTCTTAAAGTTTACTTTCTTATTTGCGACACAATAACAATGTCCAATCTTTTTCTTTATTAGTATAGAATTTATAATTTCCAAAATACAACTTAATCATATCATCAAATGCTTTTTGTGTGTATTTATATGAATAAGAAATAATAATTCTATCTCCTTTATTGAAAGTAATTTGTTTATCCTGAAATTTGATTTCTTTATCATTTTTAATTGTATAAAAACATTCAACTCTATGATGTTTGTATTGAGCACCAAACTCTATTTCGTCTCTATTAAAGCCTAATTCCAAAAGAACATGTCCCAAGAAATTATTAACTTCTTCAGTTAAATATCCATCTATAATTTCTTTATCAGTATATCTACCAGTTTCATGCAAAGAAATACCAATAAGTAACGTATCACCAAAGTCCATAGAATTTTGAAGAGCATACAAAAGATCATGTGTATCAAAATTACCAATAGTAGAACCTAAGAACAAAATAAAAAGTGGATTTTTTTCATATCTAAGTAATTGAGTGACATTTTCCAAGTTTTCAAAGTCAGAGACATTCCATTGAAATTCAACAACTTCATCAACACCATCAATTTTCTTAATATTTCCAATAGCTTTTTCTACCATATAACCACTAATATCTATAGGACAATATTTGATTTTATGTTTACTTTTCATTATATTAATCGGGACAATAGCCTTCTTCCCATCACCACATCCTACATCAACCAAAGTAATTTCTTCACGCATAGGAACATCCTTCATTATTTTTGGAATAGTTGACTTTAGTAATTCGATTTCATTATCAATCATATTTTTTTTATAATCGGGATTATTTTTTGTATCTAAATAAGATTGTGCCTGTTCAGGCGTTAAATACCATAATTTAGAATCTGCAATGTTCCAAATTCGCGTATTACCATCTAAAGAATATCCTCGCTTAATTAATTCTTTAAAAATTAGCCCATTTACATTAGGTTCCTTTACCATAAAAAAAAGAAAAAGAAACACTTTATAACACTTCTGTTTTCATTTTAGGATTAAACAGTAACAAATAAAAGGAGATATCTAATAAAATTAAGAACTTTTATAAACATCATCAAGTTTTTATACCCATGAAAATGATAGGAATTGACGACGCTGGGCGAGGACCAGTTTTGGGACCAATGATTTTAACAGGAGTGTTAATAGAAGACGAATCAGAAGAAAGTGTAATAAAGGAAATGGGGGCAAAAGATAGCAAATTATTATACCCAAAACAACGAAAAAAAATTGCCGAACAAATCAAGAAAAAATACACATATCACTACGAACTTTCAACACCAAAAGAAATAGATGACTTTCCTAACCTTAATAACCTAGAGGCAATCAAATCAGGAATAATAATTAATACACTAATGAAAAATATCAACGAAAAGGTCAGAGTTATTATTGATTGTCCAAGTGTAAATATAAAAGCATGGAGCGATTATGTATTTGATACGATCGTCAAAAAAGATTTGATTGAATTATCATGCGAACATAAAGCAGATTTTAATTACCCAGTGGTTTCTGCAGCATCAATATTAGCCAAAGAACGAAGAGAAGATGAATTGAAATTATTAAAAACAGAATTAGAAATAGATTTTGGAAGCGGATATCCAGCCGATCCAAAGACAAAAGAGTTTTTAGTAAAAACATTCGGAGAGAAAAAATATGATGCACTTATCAGAAAAAGTTGGAGTACTTATAAAAGAATAGTAGATAAAATGGACCAAAAGAAACTATTTTATTTGTAAACTCTCAAAAATTGAAGAAAAAGATCTACAAAAAAACATCTTAATAATATTTATATATGATACTCTCCTACTTTCAACATGACTTACATAAAAGAATTGGTGATGCATGGTTTCAAAAGTTTTGCAAGAAAAACAACTATTCCATTAGAAGAATCAATGAACGTAATTGTTGGTCCAAATGGGTCTGGAAAATCGAATATTACTGACGCACTCTGTTTCGTATTAGGTCGTTTATCCATAAAATCAATACGAGCAGCAAAAGCAGCAAATTTATTATTTAGTGGAAACAAAGACTATAAAGGTGCAAATGAAGCAAGTGTAGAATTAATATTAGATAATACTGATAAAAAAATAGCAATTGACAAAGATGAAATCTCTTTGAAACGAACAGTTAGAAAAACTGGACAGTCCGTTTATAGAATAAATGGACAAACAAAAACAAGACAAGAACTTCTAGAATTACTTTCTCAAGCGGGCATAGATCCAAATGGTTTCAATATAGTGCTACAAGGAGAAATCGCTTCAATGATAAAAATGTCTCCAGAAGAAAGACGAAAGGTAATAGAAGAAGTTGCGGGAATCTCGATTTATGAAGCAAGAAAACATAAATCATTACGAGAATTAGAAAAAACAGATGAAAAAATAAAAGAAATCTCGGCAGTATTACGAGAAAGAAATTCCTATTTAAAAAACTTAGAGAAAGAAAAAAAAGAGGCAATGAACTTTCAAAGATTAGAAGAAACGATCAAGAAATGTAAAAAAACAATAATTGACAGGACTCTAAAAGATAAAAATAAGGAGATATGGGGATTAGATAAGATTATTGACAATAACCAAAAAGAAATAGCTATTTTAAGAAAAAAGACAGAAGAAAAAAATATTAATATCGAGGAACTACAATTAAAAATCAATACTTTAAACAAAAGAATACAAGAAGCGACTAGTAACGAACAAGAAACATTACATCGAGATATAGCTGATCTAAAAGCAGAGTTGGCAGGGCATACAGTAAGACAAGAAAACTTTCAAAATAGAATCAAGGAACGAGAGATTAAAATTGAAGAAGCAACAAAAAGACAAGAAACTCTGGAAAAAGATATTAACGAAATAAAAAACCAATCTCCAGATATAAAAAAGAAACAAATAGAACAAAAAAGCCTACAAGAAAAACTTAACAAATTGGAACAACAAAGAAGACGATTCTACATAGTAAAATCGGAATTATCTACACTGGAAAATCAAAAAACTGCAAAAGAAAGATATATTATTGAGACACAAAAAGAGATGGACTTAATAATTCAAAACATAGAATCCACACAAAAAGAAATCAAAATCGCGAAATCGATAGAGGATGCAGAGAAACTTAAAATAGAATATAAAAATAAAGCTTTTGACCTTAAAACCAAAATTGAAGAAACAACAAAAGCAATATTGAGCATTGAAAAAGAAAATGCAGTTCTGGAAGATAGTATTAAACGAGAAGGGAATCTAAGAGATACTATTATTACATTAGAAAATTGTCCCGTTTGTAAACAAGATGTTGGAGAATCATATAAAGAAACAATACAAAATAATGCACAAAACACTATTAATCAAAATAAGACAAAGGAAAATAATAATCAAGAGCATTCCGAGAAACTTAAAGAAAAAATTGGAATCTTAAATGATAATCTATCGCTTTTAAACACTCAAATAAACGAAATAGAAATAGACAACCTTAAACTTCGAAACATTAATGAAAAAACGGTTCAAATAAAAACTATCGCCAAACAAAGATCTATAGTAAAACAAGAGATTGAATTATTAGAAAAGAAATTAAATGAACTTTCAAAAACATTTGAATCGCTAAAAAATATCGAGGAAAGTTTTAACGATGCTAGATTAAGATTGCAAGAATTAAATTTTGCAGATATTGATGTAGATAGTGAGGTTGGTATAAAACAAAGAGAGTTGTCACGGATAAATATTGAGAAACAAACATCAATAAGAGACATTGAAGAATCCAAAGAGGAATTAAAAAAAATAAATGTTTTAATCGAGGAGAAAACAAAATATTTAGAATTAAAACAAGTCGATGAAAAAAAACTTTATGAAAAATGTGAAAAATTATTTAGTGATAGAAATGAGATATCTGATATACAAAAAGTTCATGAAACAGAGATTATAGGATTCCGTCATATGACACAAACATATGAAGAAAGAAATAATAACAATAAGATAAATAAAGCTCAAATTACAGCTCAAATAGAATCGCTCGATACAGAAATTAAACAATATAAGGACGTTCAAACGTTAAGTATACCAATAAGCGAAGTAAAAGAAAGATTACAAAAATCACAATTTAAAATATCTCATATCGGGAATGTAAACATGCGAGCATTAGAAATATTTGATAAAATATCAGAACAGGTAACATTAATCGCCAATAAAGTAAAAACAATTGAAGAAGAAAAAGAAAAAGTTTTAAAAATAATTTCAGAAATCGATCATAAGAAGAAAAAAGCATTTATGACAACATTAGATGCAGTAAATACGTTTTTTACAAGGAACTATTCACAACTTTCAAGAAAGGGTGAAGTTAGCCTCGATTTAGAAGATAAGAAAAACCCATTTGAAGCGGGTCTAAACATATTAGTGAAAGTAAGCAGAGGAAAATATTTTGACGTAACAAGTCTCTCAGGAGGAGAAAAGACAATGGTTTCACTAGCCCTAATCTTCGCAATACAAGAATACAAACCATATTGCTTCTACATCTTCGACGAAATAGACGCAGCATTAGATAAACACAATTCAGAATTACTCTCAGCACTAATCCAAAAATATATGACAACAGGGCAATACATCATCGTAACACATAACGACACATTAATCAGCGAAGCCTCAACCCTATACGGAGTCTCAATGCAAGAAAATATGAGCAAAATAATAAGTCTAAAAATATAACTGCATAGTTTATTAACGAAAGTTATAGTTTATCGTCTAGTCAATTTCTTTTCTTTCTCCAAGGGATTTCTTTTTCTAAAAGAAAGAGCTCAATTAAACAAACTTTTCTTCCTCAATAATCTATTATATCCAATTGCAAACCTATGAGCTTCATCCCTAATCGCTTGCAACAACAATCGTCCCTTATTTTTCCTATTTAATTTAATCGTTTCATCTTTCCCGGGAACGTATACTTCCTCCAACCTCTTCGCCAAACTAACAATTGGAATCTTGACACCTAACTCCTCCAAAACACCCAATGCAGAATTTAACTGTCCCAAACCACCATCAACAACAATCAAATCAGGAAACGCTTCACCATCTTTCTTCAACTTAGAATACCTCCTCCTCACGACCTCTCTCATAGAAGCAAAATCATCATTATCAAAAACAGTCTTTAATTTAAAACGTCTATAATTACTTTTGTCAGATTTTCCATTTCTAAATTGAACCATCGACGCAACAATACTCGTTCCAGACAAATGCGAAATATCAAAACACTCAATAACATAAGGCAAACTTGATAACTTCAAACCCTTTTGTAATTCTTCTAACCTACCTAAATCATAAAAGAAACTAATTTCAATATTTTTCTTAACCAACTTCATCAACTGTTTTAAATCACCTTTCTGTGGAACAGTAACCTCAATCCGTTTATTCGCAACCTTACACAAATATCCAATCAAACTATCGCTAACACTCTCAGACAAAACAATTTTCTTAGGAATTTTCTGCTCAGAATAAAATCTACTCAAAAAATCTTCAAAAAAGCCATCATAATAATCAAAAACAAACTCCTGTTTATCATGTAAAGTTCCCTTGTAAATATTAAAAACTAACAAGTATACTATCCCATCACGAACTTCATAGTTCACAACATCCTCATCAAATTTTTTCTGTCTCTCAACTTTCTGTTTGTCATTCAACCTCAACAAAGACTCTTTAATATCTCTATACTCAATTGCCTTTTCAAAATTATCATCTTTAGAAGCCTTCTTCATCTTCTTATCAACAATACTCAACAAATCATTTACCTTCCCCTTCAAAACCATCTCAGCACTCTTAATAGCCCCTAAATACTCATCTTCCTCAATCTTTCCAACACAAGGAGCAGAACAAAGTCCAATAGAATATCTCAAACAACCTCTCTTCGGTAAATGATTACAAGTCCTCAACTTAAAAGTTCTATTAATAGTATCCAAAACATCATCACGCATCTTCGCAGAAACAAAAGGACCAAAAATCTTTCCCTTAACCTTATTCGTCCGAGCAACTCTAAACCTAGGAAACTTCTCATAAGTCTTTTCAATAAAAGCATATCTCTTAGAATCACGCAAATCAATATTATACTTTGGATTATATTTCTTAATCAAATTATTTTCCAATAAAAGAGCCTCGACCTCATTACTCGTAACAATAAAATCAAAATCAACAATATTCTTTACCAAAACATTAGTCCTCTCAATCTCATGAATCTTATTAAAATAAGAACTCACACGATTTTTCAAATCCTTAGCCTTCCCAATATAGATAATCGTCCCACGACTATCCTTGTAAAGATAACATCCCGGCTCATGTGGAAGTTTTGACAGATCTGGTTTTTTCATGATTAGGAAAGGGAAGATAGATTTAAAGAATTATCTCTTCATAAACTTTTTATATAACTTCTTCTTAATAATAGAATGAAACAACGAACTTTCAACACATTATTCATGCTCTCTTCTGTTGATGGAAAAATTTCTACAGGGAATACCGACAAAAGAGATATGGATAAAGACCTCCCTAAAATAAAAGGAATTAAAGAAGGACTAAAACAATATTACGAACTAGAACAAAAAACAGATTTGCATTCTTTCAATACAGGAAGAGTAATGGCAAAAATAGGCGTTAACACAACTAAAAGCCCTATAAATTCTCCAGATGTTACCTTCATAATAATAGACAATAATCACTTAACTAAAAACGGATTAAACAATTTAATAAATAATACAAAAAAGCTTTACCTAATAACTTCAAACAACAATCATCCAGCATTTAAAATAAAAGAAAAACTAGAATTAATCTATTATCCAACAAAGATTGACTTCCAAAATTTGTTTCAGCAATTAAAACAAAAATATAAAATCAACAAAGTTACAATCCAATCTGGCGGAACACTCAATTCTATTTTAATCCGTAACAATCTAATTGACAGAGTTTCTCTTGTTGTTGCTCCCACATTAATTGGAGGCTTAAACACTTCAACACTTATAGATGGAAAATCATTAAGTTCTGAAAAAGAATTAAAAATGATTAAAACACTAAAACTAAAAGAATGTAAACAACTCAAAAATTCTTATTTACATTTAATCTATGATGTAATTAATTAAAACAATAATCAATTATATTCTATTAAGTATAATAATAAACACAACAAATCTTTTTATAATAAAGACTATTTCTAAAATTATGACAGAAAAAGAACAAATAACATATGGCTTTGCAACCAATATGCTCTACAAGGAATGTCCACACTGCATTTACCAAGATGGATGTGAAACACGTCTATCATTAATCGAAATAGGAGATGGATACCAACAACCTCAATCTACATTAAACTTAGAATTTATAAAACCTCACGATAGAACTAAAGAACTATATTGTACTAAACAAACTCAAAAAAAGTAATTTTGTTAATTTTTCTCCAACTCTTTCTTCAAAAACTTCCCAGTCCAACTCTTCTTACACTTAACAACTTCTTCAGGCGTACCCTTCGCAACAATCAGACCACCACCTTCACCACCTTCAGGACCTAAATCAATAATATAGTCGGCACACTTAATCACATCCAAATTATGTTCAATAACAACCATACTATTCCCTTTTTTAACCAAGTCATTCAACACATCCAACAATTTCTTAATATCATGGAAATGCAGTCCTGTAGTCGGCTCATCTAACAGATACAAAGTCTTACCAGTAGAACGCTTAGCAAGTTCTTTCGTCAATTTAATTCTCTGACTCTCCCCACCAGACAAAGTAGTAGAACTTTGACCCAATTTAATATACCCCAAACCAACAGCCTGCAAAGTCTCAAGTTTTCTATGTATACCAGGTACGTTTTCAAATAGAGAAACAGCCTCATCAACACTCATCTCCAAAATATCAGCAACGTTTTTACGTTTATATTTAACTTCTAAAGTTTCATTATTATACCGACGCCCCTTACATTCTTCACATTCAACATAAACATCTGGCAAAAAATTCATCTCAATCTTAATAGTTCCATCACCATTACACTTATCACACCGTCCTCCTTTAACATTAAAACTAAATCGCCCTTGTTTATATCCACGAGTTCTAGCCTCCATGGTCATAGAGAATAACATTCTAATATCATCAAACATACCAGTATACGTAGCAGGATTACTTCTCGGAGTCCTTCCAATCGGCGACTGATCAATTATAATAACCTTATCGATAGTCCCTTCGACATCAATACTATCATGTTCTCCAGGCAAATCTTTAGAATTATGTAATTTCTTCATCATACCCTTATACAAAATTTCATTAATCAAAGTAGACTTCCCAGAACCAGAAACACCAGTAACCAAAGTCAAGCACCTCGTCGGAATCTCAACATCAATATTCTTCAAATTATTTTCTCTACATCCATTTAGCCTAATAGGCAAACCGCCTTGACGACGAACTCTTGGAATATCAATAAATTCCTTTCCTGCTAAATATTGACCAGTTAATGATTTTGGATTCTCAGAAATTTCTTTTGGTGTTCCCTCAGCAACAATCTTCCCTCCATGTATACCAGCACCAGGACCAATATCAACAACATAATCCGCATTCTTAATTGTATCCTCATCATGCTCAACCACAACTAAAGTATTTCCTAAATCTCTCAATTTATGTAAGGTACTAATTAAACGATTATTATCTCTCTGATGCAAACCAATAGAAGGTTCATCTAAAACATATAAAACACCAGTCAAATTTGCACCAATTTGCGTCGCTAAACGAATTCTCTGAGCCTCACCACCAGACAAAGTCCCAGAACTACGAGACAAACTCAAATAACTCAAACCAACATTATTCAAGAAACTCAATCTCTCCCTAATCTCCTTCAAAACTAACTTCGCAATCAACATTTCCTTATTGCTTAATTTTAAATTATGAAAAAAGTCAACAGCATCCTTAATAGATAAATTCGTAACATCAACAATATTTTTATCACCAATTCTAACATTCAAAACTTTATCTTTCAACCTCTTTCCATTACAAACAGGGCAACTTCTAGAACGCATATGTTTTTCCAATTCTTTCTTTCTATAATCTGAAGTAGTACTATGAAATAATCTTTCCTGCTGAGGCAATAATCCTTCCCAACCATTTTCAAAATGCATAGAAGCACCACTACTCCAGTTCCCATCAATTCTCTCATCACAACCATACAATAATTTATTCAAAGCATCCTCACTAAACTTCTCAATAGGTGTAAACAAATCAAAACCACAATGTTTCCCAATAGCCTGCAACTGTTGCATCCTCCAAGAATTATCCATTCTACCATAAACAGTAATTGCCCCATCCAAAATAGTTTTAGATTTATCAGGAATAACTAAATCAGGATCAAATTCAATCTTAACACCCAATCCATGACACTCATCACATGCACCAAATGGCGAATTAAAGCTAAACATTCTAGGTTGCAACTCCTCAAAATAAACACCACATTTAGGACACGCCATCTTAGTAGAAAACATATCTTGCTCATCACCAAAACTAATAGCAACCAAACCTTCACCCATAATAGTCGCATTCTCAATCGCCTCAATCAAACGCGTCTCGTCACTAACCTTAACTCTATCAATAATAACCTCAATATTATGCTGTTTATACCTACTCAACTTAATCTTCTCATCAGTTCTTAAAATTTCACCATTAACTCTCGCCCTAACATAACCACCTTTATTCAAATCCTTAAATAACTGCTCATAAGTTCCCTTCTTCTGTCTCACAATAGGCGCCAAAACCATCATCTGATCTCCAGATTTATATTTTTGTTTAACTCTATTCAAAATTTCTAAAGGAGTCTGAGAACTAATCGGAATATTGTGTTCAGGACAATATGGTGTCCCAACTCTAGCAAACAAAAGCCTCAAATAATCATAAACTTCAGTTACAGTCCCAACAGTTGAACGAGGATTCTTAGAAGTCGTCTTCTGTTCAATTGAAATCGCAGGACTAAGCCCATCAATTGAATCAACATCCGGTTTATTCATCATACCAAGAAATTGCCTCGCATAAGAACTCAAACTCTCAACATAACGCCTCTGACCTTCAGCATACAAAGTATCAAACGCCAAAGTAGACTTCCCAGAGCCAGACAAACCAGTAATCACAATAAACTTATTCTTCGGCAGATTCAAATTAATATTTTTCAAATTATGCTCTCTCGCTCCACGAATTACAATCTCATCATTCATAAAAACCTCGCAAAATACTATCAGCAAAATAACTTTAAAATGTTTCTGTTAAAACTCTGTGGTGAAATAGATATTTACTATAGTTCCGTGACTACCTACTAATGACAACAGATAGAAAGGTTTAAATATACTTTTTTCTATCTATATTTATGAAATTTGATGTAAAACAATACTTAACAAAAGAGAAAGTAGAACAAATTAATGGTTTATTCAAAAAAGCAACGCAAACGCCAGAATTAGGTAGAAAAATTCTTAGTTTATACGCTAATAAGTTAAATTCTCAAATAAGATCTAATAAAGATCTGTATAAAATATTGGATTCATTAGACTATGTCATAGAAAATGAACAGGGAATATTACCAGGAGTAGGGGAATCTCTTAGAAGAATAATTGAGAGAAAAAATGGTATAGAGTCATCTGTTATAAAATATAAAAAGATATTTGGAGGATCTTTTTTAGAAGAACAAAATATAGAGAATAAACAGATTTTACATGAGGGACCTTGGACAGGATATGGATCATTATACGACGATATCAAAAAGAGCACTTTAGAATATGTTGGAAAAGGAAGTGGAAATCTCTCAAAATTTTATAATTGCAAAGAAACGGATTTTATCTTTTCTGGAAAATATGCTGGAAAAGAAATAGATACAGACGCCGAATCAAGAAAAGGGATGAGATATCTTGGAGATGCTCTTTCTCAAAACGTTAAAGATTTTAAACAATGGGTAAAAAATGATAAAAAAGTGACATCTAATTTACAATGTTTAAAAAAATCAACTAAACCAACTAGCAATTTTAAGTGCTAAATTAATAAAACCCAATTTTATCTTTCTACCAAAACCAATAGCCTTAATTTGAATCTCACCACTCGCAGTTTTCTCATTATAAAAATCAATTGGATTTATTTCTTCATCACCATAATCAGCATCGAACAAACTACCAACAACATAAACATTGAAAGTAGCATTATTATTTGTATCACAACTAATCTCAGTAACACTCTTATTAATCAATATAATAGAGGCGATCATCCTCTCATCAATATGTAAATTAAAAACCTCGTCTGTAAAAGGTACTTGTTTAGGAAACTCAACACCAACAATATTATCACCAACCATAGATTTTACCTGTTCACAAGTTATAGTACTAGCATCAATAGCCAACATAAAACTCATCATAAAAATACACGCAAATAATAATATCATCTTTTTCATAATAAAAACAATACCTCTTTCTTTATAAAAGTTTTGAGATATTTATAATCACCAAAAGTATAATCATAAAAACCCGGGAAATCTCGTTTTTTTAAATAATTCTGTTTAGTCACTACATAGTAACACTTATAATGTACATTTTTTATGAACTTATATGAATAAATTTGTAAAATGGTTAATAGCCGCCTCATTTGTTATAGCTGGAAGTACATTATTTGCAGCAAAAGAATCAAAACCATTAGAAAACATAATCAACTTACCACAATTTCAACCACGAACAACAGAGCAAATTGTATCAGAACCAACATTACAAACAAATTCAACAATTCCAGATTCAATTTCGGGATATGCACAATTAAAATACTTTTATGATTTACAGAATTTAGATGATACGACTTTTACTAACCAAGATTTCTTATCTGAAATAAATTCTCCTTACATTGAAGAACCTTTTTCAGATTTAGAAATGGAAGTAGATGTACCAGGTAATGTAATACAAGTATTAAAAGGATTTAATGATCCAGAAAATTTTATGCAAATTGCAAGTGAAAATGCAAATTCAAACGAGGATGCCATAATAAGAACACTATTTCTTATGAAAGAATTAAACTCTGAATTTTACAACGGTACAAACCAGATACCATATACAACAGGAAAATTCTTTAATAATCTTCCACAAATTTTGAAAGGAGAAATTTTAAAAGAAGATATCCGTTTTGTATGTATAGATATTGCTCAAGGAGGAGGATATTTTGCAGAACAATTATCAGAACAAAATGATAATGTAAATTTAGATGCACACATAAACGCAGTTAATTCTGGTCCTCAACTTCATGCTGTTTTAATGTTGAGAGATAAAGAAACTGGAGAAATGTATGTAACAAGTTATAGCCAGCTTTATAAAAGTGGAACTACAAACCCAAAAGATCCACTATCATTATATTACAGTCGAAAAGAAAATTCTATTCTTATTACTTCTAATTTTACAGCAGAAAAAGGGATTTCATATACAACAAGGACGACAGATGCTGCAAAAAAAATAATATCATATTTTCCATCTATTGAAAAAACTTTTGGACAAAACATCCTAGAAACAAAAGACAATGAGAAAGAAATTAATATAACTTTTAATAAGTTTCAAAAAGAAATCGAATTAAACTCTCCATATTTTAATATCAAACTAGGAAAACAAATAGTCCCAGAAATTGGATATTACAACACATTAACATATACAACAGCAACACATCAATATAATAATAAAGATAATGGAACTCAGTTTAAAATAACATTACCAACAATATTAGCACAAAACTCAAACCTAAACAGTACAATACTAAACATATTCCCCACGGCTTATTATTCCACAACATTTAACCTTTCTGATTATTTAAAGTTACAAGCAGGTATCTATCTCTCAGGACAAATGGTAAAAAATATAAAAGATGAAAAACCAATGACGACTAGAGCATTCAATAGCGACTTAGCAATTAATCTAAAAAGATCTAATTCAGATAATTCACAAATATCACATGTAGGAATAGGAGTTACAAATGTAGTACCTAATTACCTAAAGTCTTTTATCGACGAGAATGGAAACAGAGACTACCAATCTATCTTACCAATAATAGCCTCAAGACTTCCACTTTCATTAGACAACATTATATTTGGAACAAACTACACACACGAAGAAACTAAAATAGGAATCAACGGAGAAATAGATCTGTATGGAACCACGCCGATCTCTATAAAAGCGACAACATATATACAAACAAAGTTATTACCAAACTTATCAATCTACGCAGAATTATCTGGAAAAAAAGTCACAGAAGAATATGATAGCAGAGTAGCAGATTCAATATTATTTTCTGCCATGGCAGAATTAGACTTAACAGATAATTTAGCACTTAACATATCACACCAACTTTCTTCAAGTAGATATTGTGATAAATTCACATCCAATGATAGTAAAACAAAGCTAGCACTTAAAGTAAAATAATCTCAAACCCTAATAACACCATTTTGCCAATCTTTCAACACCACTCTCGCCGTCCTATCCAAATCAACATTATCACCCTTCTTAAGAAAACCTCTACGTCTTCCCAAAATCTCTAAAAAGTCATCCGAATCTTCAACATTCTTAATATCATAATGTTTTTGAAACAGATTTTCATATTGATTCAATAAACCTTGTACTACCAAATCAGGATCCTTCACTTTATTATAACTTCTAGCCCCTACTTTTGTTTGCTGAATAAGTTTTTTACTATCATCCATAGAATATTGAACATCTGCAATAACCCCAGGTGTATCTAAAATAGAAATTTCATTAGTAAACTTTACTTTTTGCATCCCTTTGGTAAAACCAGCCTCATTACCAATCTTAGCAACACTACGACCAGTTAAAAAATTAATAATCGAACTCTTTCCAGTGTTTGGATAACCAATAATACCAACGAAAATTTTCCCATCTTTGTCCGGTTGAATATCTTTAGCCATTCTTCTAATCAATCCTCTTAAAGCAACACTCCCCTGTCTTTTAGCACAAGAAATAAAAGCATAGGGCCGAATTTTCAATTTCTTTTCGATTTCATCTTTATCAATCAAATCCATTTTATTCAAAACATAAATAATCTTCCTTTTTTTCTTCTTAATTAGCCTCTCAACTTCAAAATTCCTAGTTTCCTCAACAAACCTAGCATCTAAGACTTCCAAAATAATATCGCTTTTTTCAACAACTTCATCTAAAATTTTAGGATACTTCTTCCTCTGTTTGTTAATATTACTTATCTGTCCAGTATGCCTAGACCCAAACGAATATCTTACACGAACCATAAAATAAAAATGTAAAAGTAGGTTTTAAGTCTTAGTATTAAATTTATTTTGGAAAAAAGAAAAAAAATACCAATAAATATATCCAGAAGCTTCAAGAGATGTTAATGGAATTTATGACTTAGATGCTATTATTGACTTATTTTATAATTAACCTGTTACTAGGTAATGACAACGTTACATAAACTTTATAAAGGACACTTTTTGTTTTTATTTATGAAAAAAATAAAAACATCTCAAATAACTGGATACCATATAAAACATTATCCTAAAGTTGTAAAATCTTTAGTTGAAAAAACGAATTTAGGTTCAATAAAAAATTTAGAAGAAATAGGACATCTTATACCTTATTTAGAAAAAAATAGACATTTTAAAGAATTAGGAAAAATTTATGAAAATTTTAATTCTTTAGAGAATGCTTTAATCTCTTATTACCAAGCTCAAGATTATGAATCAATTGCAAGAATTGAATTAGAATTAGGATTATATGATGATGCCAGTATTAATTTACAGAAAACAGGTTATAATAAAGAAACTATTGATGCAATGATTGAAAGATTAAATGGTAGAGAAGGTCAAGCTTTAAAGATTGAAGTGGAATATTTAAAAAAATTAGAAAAACAAAAAGAATGGTTTAGAGCTAGTAAGGTAGCACGAAATTTAGGATTAGAAAAAAGAGCTAATAGAAATATTCAAAAAAATAGAAATTAAATCTATAGATATTTTTGTAGAAAAATTAGAAGAATATCATTTCAACTTCCCTGAATTTTTTTATTCAAAAACTTAAAATATTCATCGTCAAACGTTTTACTCATTTTCTCAACAATCAATTCGGGAGTTGAATGAGCCAATCGCCCCATTACAGGATTATGATCAACAATTAAATTAAAATTTTCATCCAAACCCT
The DNA here is from genome assembly GCA_964516745.1 of Candidatus Woesearchaeota archaeon. Taxonomy (GTDB): domain Archaea; phylum Nanobdellota; class Nanobdellia; order Pacearchaeales; family GW2011-AR1; genus JAGVXH01. Next base: position 86,705 of record CAZEYD010000004.1, on the reverse strand, counting down.
TAGCCTCAATACCATCGATTCTTGTTCTCTCGGGCAAACACGTTTGAATCTCATAACCCAAGTGTGTAGCAATTACCAAAAAACAATCTTTCTGAATGAAAAAGTCGGCAGTAGCCGCAATAATCTTTCCAGCGACACCGGGTTCGGTTACAGCCTCTATTTCATCAGCTAAAATTAGCGTTTTACTACCAGGTTTAATCTTAGACATCTGTGAGAGCAAAGTTTCAAAAGCTCCCTTGCTTGCACTTCCCTTATTTTTAGCAAAATAATAAATATCACTAAATATTGGCATATGAACATCACCTGCCATTGGCAATCCAAATTGGAACAAACTAATATTTTGTATAATATGTTCAAGCAAAGTCGTTTTTCCACCACTATTAGCACCAGTTAAAATTGAGCATCTACTAAAGTCATCCAATTGAAAATCAATAGGTTGTGCTCTATCCAAAAACAAATTTTCGACAGAACTAAAATGTAAATTTTCTGAAATTAAAGGATATTTTAATCTTTCATTCAAATAAGAATCTATCCCCGAACAGAAATCTTCCAAAATGAGTAATCCACTTAATTTTTCCAACAGTTCTGGGACCTTCTTTAACTCATTAGAGTATTTTTTTATTTCTTCAGCCAAATTTGTAAACTCTGTTGAGTTTCGTTTTTTTATCTCACTCTCTAATTCAGCATAATCAAGTTCAACAGGGATTTTAAAAGTAAAAACATTTCTTGGTAAACCAGTATCATCTAAAGCATCTTCGATAATCCTTACAAAATCTTCAGGCATTTTTCCCTCACCTAAAATTTTAATCAAAGAATCTCCACTAATCGTCATATCTTTAATTTTTTCATTAATAGAACCATTAATAGTTTCTAGAACTTTTTCAACCTCTTCAACACTAAAACTTTTATTAACTTTAAAATCAATCAATCCAAACAAAGGTTTCAATATATCTAAAATGTTTTTCAATTCATCAGAAATCTCATATTTAGTCAAAACCTTAAAATTATCTTTCCACGAAGACAATAGTTGCAGATATCTTTCCAAAAAAACATTATCAATTTCATCAATAAAAACAGATTGAGGCAATCGCTCTAAAATACCGTTAAACATATCACAATCAACAACTTGAACAACATCATATCTTTCCAATTCACTTAAATCGTTTTCATTAACAATCAATTGAACAGGACAATTAATCTTTTGTAATTCTACAAATGTTTCTTCATTCTCAGTAACCACCATCACATCATAATCAGGGTCCCAACTCTGTCTAGGCTTTTTTAACTCACTCAAAAAAGAAGAATCTTTATTTCTCAATCCTGAAAAAAAATCCTGTCTACTTTTTATCAAACTAGAATTATCAATAAAATCAAAATAATTCCATAAATTAGAAGTTTCTTTAAATGAAAAGTTTCGAGATAGTTTTTCAATAACTTTATTATGAATTTTCTTAGCGTCACTAGTTTTATAGATAGATTCCTGTTCTTTTTTAATCAAAGTTTTTGATAAACTAAACGGATTCAATTCAAATTTAAAAATAAAATTCAACAACTCTTTTCTCATGAACAAAACATGACTTTCCTTTTTTTAAGGATTTATATCATTAAAGATCAATTCAATCCCAGACACTTTCTTTTTTTTTCTTGGGACTAAGATCTTTATTTTTGGCAATATTTTTGTAATTTCTTTTGCATCAGATTCAAATATTGAAGTTTCCAAACTTTCAAAATTATCAAATCTTAAATGTACATTACCTTTATTTGGAACATTCTTTCCTAAAAACACATACAAATCTTTAGAGTTATTGAATTGATGAATGTTGTATCTATTACCGTCTCTTTCCTCATGATAGTTATAACCATTTATATGAAGATGATAACTTATTATTATACTTTTCATAAAAAATACCAATCATTCACGTTTATAACATTAACTACTCTAAAATTACACATAATTACTTCATCAATCATTATGAGAAACATAATTAGATAAAACCTCTTTTGGTACAACATAAGATTCCCAAACCTTTTTCTCAATCATATTAAGAGAATACAATATTCTATCAGATATTATATTTGTAATACTACATCGTTCTCTTTTATTCCCGTCAGGACAATAATTATCTACAGAAACAACCATCATATCTCCAACTTCAGGATCTATCTCTATTTGCTTTTGCATTTTATTTTTAACTCTTGAAAAAGGAATCCCCGATGTAAAATTAATTGCTCCTTCTTGCAAATAACTATTTTCAAATTTATTTGCAGTATACATTTTTAATTTCAAATTCTTAAAATCATATAGTCCATCAGATAATAACGAAACATTACCTACTCTATTCGCTTTAACCGCTCCTAAACCTTTCGAATATTTTAATAACATTCTATCAAAATCACTTAAATCATTTTTAAGAACAACACCTACAACTTTTCCATCATATACCAATGGATTTCCCATAAAATAATTATTCTTTTGAGAAACTAGCGGCATTAGTCCAGGAATTATCAAACTATCTTTTCCTTTAGATCTATTTACAATTTGTTCCAAAGCACATTTAGCAATAACACTAAAGGAATACGATGGAGAAAATACAATATCGAATCTTTCTAATGCTTGTGTAATACTAGCATAAATAGGCCTCCTATCTTTAGATTGATTTAAGTCGTCAACAATTCCCATATACGAATTATAAGATATAGGCAGTTGTTTCAATACGCCAACATTCAACGAATCTTCTTTTTCAAATTTTAATTCCATACTAAAAAAGAAAAAAGATATCTTTTAAATGTTACCCTTATTAAGAAGTCATTATTTCGACACCATCTCTATGTTTCAAAACATGATCTTTCCCTACAGCCATCTTAGTTCTAATATCAATAGCTTTAACAAATTTATCTCCAATATCACTATGTAAATGATAAGCAAAATCAAGAGCAGTAGATCCATCCTTTAACAAAAAACAATCTGGTAGAATATTTCCCTTAGAATCACTCAATTTTGCACCAGCAGGGAAAATCGCCACATATTTCAATAAATCGAACACAGCTCCATCCAGAATATCTTGAACACCAGTGGAACCAAAAATATCCAGTATATTCCGTTTAATAGACTCTAATGCATTTTTTTGCTCTAAATTCACTTTGTCATCATGAATAATAAAGTCACAGGCGCCAGGCGTATACTCTATCATACCAGCTTTTGAAGCCTGACGTAAACTTAATTCAGAATCGGCAGAACAAGGTATAATTATCAAATTATTAAATTCCTTTTTCAACTTCTCAAAATTAGTTTTAGCATTCTCTTTATCAATTTTATTTGCAACAATAATCATAGGTTTTGTCAAATGTCTCAAAGCACTTGCAAATTTAAACAAATCTTCTTCACTCCAAAAAGCAATTTGACCAACATCTAATCCTAATTTCAAAATAACATCTTTTACATTTTCTTCTCCGACTCTCAAACCAGAAAATTGCTTAGAAATAGATTTAGCAACATCTTCTTTACTTGATTGTAATCCTCGACTTAATTTATTCCATACTTTCTTAAAAATCCCAACATACCATTTGTCTAATTCTCTTTCTAACATTCTAACATCCTCTATAGGATTCCCATTACCCTCATGACCTTCAGCATCAGTTGTCCCAGAAATATCAACTATATGTAAAAAAACATCCGCTTGTCTTAAATCATCAAGAAATTGATTTCCCAGACCTTTACCTTCACTCGCACCCTCAACCAAACCAGCAACATCCATCAAATCAACAGGAACAAAACGCGTCTCACCATTACAATAACCAGTTCTAGGATTACATTTTACATTCAATTCCTTACACAAAGCCTTTACACGAACATAACCAACTCCATGATTAGGTTTAATCGTAGCAAAAGGATAAGATGCAATTAAAACATCTGCCAAAGTTGCAGCTTTAAAAAAAGTACTCTTCCCACAAGACGGTTTACCTACAAGACCTAATAACATAAAATAGAAAGTAGAAAATGCTTTTTATAAGTTTGGGAATTATTTCAAGAGACATCCTTGTGTAATAGCAGATACAACATCATTATTCAAATCATCCAAAGAACGCACAGAAATTTCTCCAGAAACAATAGATGTATCTATATATTTTCTAGACACATCACATGAAATAATAAACGGATCTCTTCTCAATCTTTTTTCAAATTGCTTTATTGAATCACCAGTCATTTGACTACAATAATAATCGGTAAAACTAATCTTTCTAACTATTTGATATACAGGATTCTCGGGATTTCCTGATACCAAAACATCATTTACATTTACATTTGACATACAAAAAATAATCTTGTTTCTTTTAAAAAGCTATCTAAAATAAAATTCTTAGAAACTTATTTATACAAATCACCGCACTAAATATCATGAAAACAAAAATATCTGACATTCATTACTGCAATGTATCCAAAACTAGAATCGGAAATGCAAATCCAACACTAAATAAAAAAAATCTCAAGCTCTTAGAATACTGGATACAAGAAAGATATAAAATACATATAAAAAAAGACATACAAAAACAAACTCCACCTTGGACAACAGATAAAATATTACAAAAATACAAATTCTGTAATGTCAAAAGAGAACACGATAAGGAATCAAAATGGCTAATAAAAAACATATCTATTAACAACAAAATAAACTATGAAGACAAAATACTAAATACAATATTATTCAGGCTAATCAATAAATCGCAAACAACACAAACATTCCAACCATTAAATTTTAAAAAAATAAACATAGAACAAATCAGAAAGGAATTAAAACAATTCAAACCAAACTACATCTATTTCTCAAATGCCTTTTTTATGTCAGGACAAAAAACAGCAGCTAACAAACTCTCACCAACAGAAAACAATATGATTATAAAAATAATCAAACTCATTCAATATTATCAAAAACAAAACATTGTAAATAAAATTAAACAATGCGAATCCCAAAATCAAGTATACCTGACACTAAAGCAACAAAACGGATTAGGATATTTTTTATCATATCAAATATTTGTCGACTTAACATACATCAAAGAGTTTCCATTTTCAGAAAATGAATTTGTTATTTCAGGGCCAGGATGTATCAAAGGATTAGATCTTATTTTTAATAATTACAATAATTTAAGCTACGACGAAGCATTATTCTACTTACGAGATAATCAAAAAAGGATATTCAAATTAAATAATTTATTCAAAGAATTACCTAAACATGATAAATTATTAAATATAATGTCCCTAGAGAATATCATGTGTGAATTCTCAAAATATCACAGAACAGAGAATAAATTAGGAAGACCCAAAATATTATATCGATATCAATAATTATTCAAAACAAAAACTTTTAAATAACAATAACCGTATCCTAGCATATGAGCCTATAGCTCAGCCAGGTCAGAGCGCTGGTCTTATAGGAGTGCATATCAATTGATATGTATTTTTCTTAGACTCTAAGAAAGCCAGAGGTCCGGAGTTCAAATCTCCGTAGGCTCATAATAACTCCGTGGGTATATTTATAAAGTTCTTTATGGTAGTATTTTTATGGCTTCAGACAAAATTTTTACTCATAAAATAGACCCAGAACATAGTTTAAGCCTAGTTAATAATTGGAAAATATCTGATTCTAAAAAAAAGAAAGTTTTAAGTTTTATGAGAGATTATTCAATCGGTAAAATTACTGGTAGAATTGGAAGTAATTCACCGGCATCTACAGAACGAAATCTAACATCTTTAAAATATGGTTTAGAAAATTTACAAAAAGACACAGAAACAGAAGTTGAAAAATTTTTAGATGGTTTAATCCATAATGAATTAAAAACAAAGAATAAGAAAAATTTCTCAGTAAGAAGCAAAAAATCAATAATTAATCTTTTATCTAAATTTTTAATCTGGGATGGAAAAGAATCTATTGCAAAGGTTTTAGATATTAGGATTGCTGAAAAAGAAAAAGATCCTCAAAGTTTATCGGAAGATGAAATTGAAATATTATTCAAAGCTGTAGATAATCCAAAGTATCAATATTTTCTTAGTGTTCTTTATTCTACTGGAGCAAGAGCAGAAGAATTTCATAATATTCGTTTTAGTGATATCGAATTACCAAATAGAGAAAACAATAATGAATTTGTAAAGATAACTTTACGAAAAGAATATTCAAAAACAAAAGGGCGAACAATAAGCCTTTACTGGAAGTATACCCTTCCAGCCGTAAGAAGATATCTTAATCAAAGAATTAAAGAAGGGATAAAACCAAATGATCCAGTTTTTTCTTTAAAATATTCTTCTATGAGGGATTGGTTAAAAAGACATTCTCTTAAAACTTTAGAAAAACCTGTTAATTATCATTTATTTAGGCATAGTTTAGCGACACATTTAGCTACAAAAATGAATCGACAACAGTTATGTATTTATTTTGGTTGGGCTTTTTCTAGTCCGATGCCAGATGTTTATATTTCTAGATCTGGAGTTGAACTTCAAGAAATTGATGAAAGATTCAATAAAACAAAAAATGAAGAATTGGAAAATGAAATTGAAGAGCTCAAATCACAAAACAATCTTTTAGAAAAAAAGTTTGAAGCATTTCATGAAGAAATTACTAATAATTTAAAATCATTGACTGGTTGATTGGTTTAGAATTATATACGCCCCAACCGATTCGTCAGGAGGAAGTGCCGGATTTAGAGGTGGAGAAATTCTTTTGGTACCTAGAATTTATAGTCTTGTAAAGAATTATCGTTCAGAAATAACAAAATAAACCTTTCAGTTTATATCTTTTAGCCAAAAAAAAGATGGATATAACATCACAATTAGGAGAAATTTTGAACGTTGATAAAAATTATGGATGGTGACTATAATGTGAAATCGTTAAATTTTTGTTATACGTTTTTTCTGCAAAAAAAAGCCGAAGGTTTAGTTAAAAAAATATTTTTTTGTTATTATATATTTGATAGGCTTTTATTTGTTTATTTTAAATTTGATTTTTTCCTATTTTAAAAAAGTAAAAAAGGAATTATAAATGAATTCTATTTTTATTTTTTTCGTTAAACAATTTTTCCGTACTTTTTATACGATGAAGGGAACTGGGCATTCTTTTTCTTTAATAAGAACTTCTTTCAGTCTATTACTTATTAAAAATAAATTTTACAATTCTTTCTACAGATTTTTTAGTAGCTATTTCAATGTCCTTTTTTGTCCAAGTGTTATTTGGATAATTTATCAGAGCTATAGCAATAGCATAATGACTATCTTTGTATCCAGATTTATTTTTAATAGAATTTTGCTTTTTTGTTTTAAACCACTCATTGCCAATTGACTTATTTATATCTTCTTCAAGCAATATTTTATTCCCTATTTTGTTCACTATATTATTAAATTCATCTTTATCGGTCATACCTGCATCTGCTCTTATTGTAGAAATATTACGACCACTTGCAGGCATAATATGCTCAATATTTACATTCTCTGTGAAATCAAAATTAATACCTTTGCTTATTGAGTAAATATATTCATTGAGAAATACAAGAATATTTTTATCATACTCTAAAATTGCTTCTGCTATATTCTCTTCAGTCCAATTTTTACTAATATGATCGCTAAAATCATTCTTAATTATTTCGATTGAAATATTTTTATCAACTATTTTAATATTTTCACCAAACAAGAATGTTTTAAATTTAGCACTTGAATATCCATAATCGCTTAATTCTAAAACAGTAAATAGTCTCAATAAGCTTTCACATATACCCAGAGTTATTTCTTCTGTAATTTCTTCTTTATCAAAGCGATACAAATAACTTGATAAAAATAATTTAGCATTTTCATTAAATTTCAAAAGCAATTTAACAATAGAATAATCTTTAACATGATCCCAAATAATTGTAATTTTATCTAACTTTGTGCAAAACTCAATAGGATTATTTAATAAATTTCGGGGTGATTTAATTCCAAACTCATCTTCGTCTTTGTAATATTTTCTTAAACCTGGAGTAGTTACATCAACTGATTCGTTACCATCTTCTTTTTTGCTAATATATTCCTTTTTAATAGCACGATTAATATACATAAATTGCTGTAATACCGATTCAATGTCAATAATTTTTCGGATGTTTAATTTATACGCTAATTTGTTTATACTTTCCCATTGTTCTTTAAATTTATTCCTATCTTCTCCTGACTTTGAATATAATAGAGCAGAAATAATATCTGCATCTGAAAGAGGAAGCCCAGTAGAATTAAGAGAATTAAACATTGTGATTGCTTGTTCAATATCCCAACTTCTTATTTCAATTACTTGACAATTTTCCAAAAATACTTTTGCAAATTTATTTAATTCTGCATCGCCTTTTTCTTCAAGCTTATTGTAGAAGTATTTAAAATTTCGAAAGTAATTAGTATATTTATTGTCCTTTTGTTTATGTGGAATTTTATAGACGTTTTCTTCGGAGGTCTGAAAGTCTGTTGCTTCAATAATTTCCTTTATTTCATCTAAATGTAATTCATTTATAGATGTATTCTCAATTATCAAAATGTTTTTGATTTTTGTGTTGTCTTTTAGCATTGAGGAAACTTCTTCATCTTCCGCTTTATATAGAATCCTCATGATTTTATTCCTTTTTGCAATAAGTCCATCTCTTAAGCCCACTGTTTCTTCATCATTTGGAGTCCTATTTATTGCAATATTCAATCTTATTAACAAAGCCTTAAGCAATAATAAAAACGTAGTTGTACGTTGCTGTCCATCAATTAAACTTAACTTATTAGTTTTTGAACAATCCATTATTATTGTACCAAAAAAATAAGGGTCACTTGCATTTGAATCAGTAAATTGCTGAATATCTTGCCACAACTTATCACAGTGTGAAATATTCCAAGAATAACTTCGTTGATATTCTGGAATTACAAAATTTTCGGATTTTGCAAGTTTTAGGTATCCACTAATCAATTTTAGATTTGGTTCTATGTTCTTCGTCATTTTTTTTTATATATATTGAAATTTTTAGTTTAATATTTTGTTCGTACTATTTGTTACACTTATTGCAAAATCCTCATTTAAACAAAAGCTGTAATCATTATATAAAGTTTCTCCTAATATTTAAATTGTTTTCGGAAGGAAGTGGAGAAAATACAAATTATCCCCTTCTGTGTTTTTGAAAAAATCAAATTTATTACTTTTTTGAAAGCCTATCTTTATCATACATCGATAAATTATTTTTTGATTTGCGTTTAACATAGAACAAGTCTACTTTCAAATTTGCTTATAAAAATTAAATAAACCTTTTTAAAATTGAGATACTTTAGATTGCTATGCAAGAAGATATATGGGAAGATTTGATTCTTAAAGATTTCCCAAATAATATAAAGAAATATAAAGAAAAAATAGGATCAGAACCCAAAAATGCAATAAATTATTATTACCTTGCTAAAGAATATATGTTAAAAGTTCCAATAAGAGTTATTCCTTCATTGAAAGAAATTGAAAATTTATTAAAAAAATCTTTAGAACTTGATAATAAACTTTGGGCACCTAAAATCTTTTTAGGAGAACTTTTATTTAAACAAGGGAAATATTTAGAAGCTGAAAAATATTTTGATAAGATAATTAAGGAGAAACCTGAATCTGTTTCAATAAAAGAATTTCTTGCTAAATGTATTAAACATAGAGGAGAATCTCTTTCTGAAAAAGAATTACTATATTTATTTGAAAATGATTTAAGAGTTTTTATAAAAGAAAAACTAGAAAATAAATTTGAAGGAAATTGGTGGAGAGAAGGAATCCCAACAAAAACTCGATCAAATTGTGCATCAAGAAGAGAAGAGGGATTAAATGAGGAAAAAGATTTAGACTTACTTCTATTTGCTAACTTTTATGATTATAAAGAGATTATTAAACAAAATAAAAATTTATTTGGACAGATTTTTGATGTAAAATATTGGGCAGACAAAATTAATTCACTTGAGCCAATTCGAAATGTTATTGCTCATAATAGAGATTTAGATAAAGCATTTGATGAAATAAAAAAATGTTACGACGACTTTCAAAAAGTGGTAGAATTATGAAAATATTATTCATCTGTATGTCAGGATTAGATAGAAGTCCTTGTGCAACAGAGATTATAAATAAAGATTTTTCTAAAAATTTTGAAGCTAAATTTGTAGGAGTTGGTCCTTTCGCTGAAGTTACTATAACTGATGAAGCAATAAATTGGGCAGATAAAATTATTTGTATGGAAAAAATACATAGAGAGATGTTGTTTGAACAATTTCCAGAAGCTAGAAAGAAAGATATTGAAGTCTGGCATATCTCTAATGATTATTGTAGAAATGATTCTGAGCTGGAGAAAGAGTTGAGAGAGAAGATAAAGTGGTTAACACAGAAAGATAAGTTTAAATACAAATGTAAAGAATGTGGACGTGGTTATAGATTGTATTTAGATGCATTGGAGTGTTGTAAGTGAATCAAAATTATTTATTTAATTTTGAGAAAATTTAAAATTTATCCTCTAATGCATATTATAGGGTATATTTATGAACTTAATATTTTATGTTCTGTCTTCCTAATACTAATAATACATTGAGAACAGTATCAGGATTCTTTTGCTTCTACTTTAACTATGTGTTAAGATGATTTGTATTAATATTATAAACTCGTATTACATAAGTAATACGTGGTAGAACTTTCAAAGATTCAAAAAACAAATAATAAAGATGTTATTCTTACTGTTAGAACCACAAAAGAGAATAAAGATTGGATGGATAAAAATAATATTAGTCCAAGCTTATTTTTTGATGAAGCAATTATAGATTTAAAGAAAAATATAAAGAAAAATATCCATCGTGAAGAATGTGCTGTTTGCGGAAATCCCACGAAAGAGATAAAGATTGGGATGGGATTAGATACCTTTTCTTTTTGTTGTCCAAAATGCATGAAGATTTATATGAAAAATCATCCTAAGGGAGAAGGGCTTGAAGTTACTGCTACAAGATTGTATGTAAAATAAGAGAACAAAGACAAGTTTTATAACATATTTAATCTATAATCTATGATATGACAAAAACACAGATGGAATTAGCAATTGAAAAGACTAGTGGACCTTGTGTTGTTTTGGCTGGTGCTGGAACAGGGAAATCTTATACTATTATTAAAAAAATTGCTAATTTAGTCTCATCTAATATCGTTAAATCAGATGAAATTTTATGTTTAACTTTTTCGAATGAAGCTACTAATTCTCTTAAAAGTAGAATTCAAGATGAACTTGGTACTGATTCTTTTGTAACTGTTAAAACATTTCATGCTTTTTGTTCTGATATTTTAAAAGAAAAAGGTCATTTAATTGATATAGATGAAAGTTTCCAGTTATTATTACCTGATGATGCAAAAATAATGATGCATAAATATTTAGAAGTTTCTCCATATTGGTCTGGAAGATATATTAATACGATTTCTACTGCAAAAGATTTTGGTATGGATATAGAACAACTAAACAAACATCTTTTGAAAATTAAGGAAAAATTGTTGGAATATACTGAAGAAGATAATATTAAAAAATATGAAAATGAAAAAATATTACAACTTCGTACTATTCATTTAATGCCATCAGAGACTATTGATGAGAGAAGAGATAAAAGAAATTTAAAATCAGAAATTAAAAAATATATTGAATTATACAAAGATTATGAGAAATTTAATGATTTCATCTCTGCATGGGAGAAATATGATGATTTCAAAAAGAAAAAAAATTATCTAGACTTTTCTGATTTAAACGATTATGTTCTTCAACTATTTAGACAGTTTGATTCTGAAGAATATGTAGATAAATTCAAATATGTTTTTGTAGATGAGTTTCAAGATACTAATAAGTTACAATTTGAGTTAATTGAATTTATTGCTAAACATAAAAATATTACGGTAGTAGGTGACCCTAATCAATCTATATACGGTTTTAGAGGATCATACAAAGAAAGTTTTGAACAATTTAAGAAATCCTTCGGAATTGATGTTGATAAGGATATTTTTAGATTGGAGAAATGTCATCGTTCACCTAATACAATATTAAATGTTTCTTATGATTTAATTAAAAATAATTATGAGAATGTTGATGATTGTTTAAATGTCCAAAATGTTGATGATTTACCTGGAGATAAAGTTAAAGTAGTTGAGACAGTAGATCAATTTGAAGAAGCAAGATATATTTCAGATTTAGTTGAAGAAAAAATTGAATCTGGAACACCTCGAAATGAAATATGTATTCTTTATAGGGCGCACAAACAAGCTGAAGTTATCAAACAAGCATTAGAAATGAAAAAGATTCCTGTTATTTCTAGTGGAAAAACTAATATGTTACAGACACCTGAAATAAAAACAGCGATAGCACATCTTGGCATTCTTTCTAATTTAGTTGAGAGAAGTGGTACTGGTGAACAATCTTGGTGGGATTTATTCCATTATAAAAATAATTTAAGTCCTGCAGATTCTGTTAAGATTGGAAGATATATTAAAAGAATTAATAAAAACGAAAAAGGTGAAAGGTTGCCAATTGAAGAACAAAAAGGAATTGATGATATTTTACTTGGCTCATTAGAAGAACTTTCTTTGTCTGAAGATGGTATAAAAAATGTAAAAAGAGTAGTAGAAAAACTGAAAAAATTAATTTCAATGTCAAGATTACCACTTCCAGAATTAATATTAAATGTTTATGATTTATCTGGACTTAATAGACAATTTACTTACGAAAGAACTGTTAAAAATATGGAATCTCTTATGAATTTAAGAAAATTTCATGAAATAGCTAAAAATTATTACGATATTCATGGAAAAACACTGCCTGGATTTTTACATTATTTAGAAATTATTGATAAAGTTGGAGTAAATATAGAATCTTCAAAAACAATGGATGTTGATGCTGTTAGAATGATGACGATTCATGCTTCTAAAGGTCTAGAATTTGATACTGTTATTGTTTGTAATCTAGCTACTGATAGATTCCCTATTTCTAGAGTTTCAAATGATTCTTTGATTCCTCAATATATGTTACCTGATTTTAAAAGAGAAGTAGAGTCATGGGGCGATATTGATGAAAAAGTAAAAGAAACACTAACAAAAAAATATAATAAAAGAATATTAGTTTATGAAGAACGTAGACTTTGTTATGTTTCTTGGACAAGAGCAAAAAAAGAATTGGTTTTAACTTATGCTACAGATTATAAGGGTGAACCGGAATCCTCTCAGGCATCTCTTTTTTTGAATGAAATTAAATATAAAGAAAACGAAAATTGTGAATTCATAGAAGATAAAGAGAAACTCTCCACTATTATTGCACCTAATTCACCAGTAGAACGACAAAAAACAAAATTAAAAAAACAAATTATTTCTTCTTTTGATACAGAAGATTTTTCTTCTATATTACAAAAAATTGCAAATTATATTTCTATCAGAGATTCAAAGGCTGTTTCTGATGATTTAAGTAATATTAAAATAAGTGAAACTGAAATTAATCAAGAAATGGAGAGATGTAAAGAAGATAAAACTATTATTAAGTTTGATCGTAAACATTTTACATTTAGTCCATCTAGTATTATGACTTATCAAGAATGTCCTAAAAAGTTTGAATTGTCACAATTATATCAAATGCCTCAAAGAGGTGATTTTGATGACATTTCAGAAGAAACATCTGGTGGTGCAACAATGGGTAGTTTTGTACATTTAGTTTTAGAAAAAGGTGTTAAAGAAAACTTTGAATCAGAAGAAAAATTTATGGAAAAAGCTGAAGATTTAGCTAAAACATCAGATTGGAATGGTATTAAAATTGAAGAAGCAAAGGAATTGATAAAAGTTTTTTGGAAAAGGAATAAGGGGAAATATAATACTAACTCTATTTGTGAAATGCCATTAGCTGTTAATATTGGTGATTACAAATTTTTTGGGATTGCTGATAGAGTTGATAAAATGAATAATGGGCGTGTTCATATAATAGATTATAAAACTAATAAAAATTCTATTTCTCCTATAAAAAGGAAAACTCAACTTGGATTTTATGCCTTAGCATTAAATAAGTTAGGTGAAGATGTCGGGAAGTTAACTCTTGAAATGTTAAAGTTAGATTCTCCTGTTGATATGGATGTTGATAATGATGGAAATGTTACTGGAGCAAGAAAGGATTCAGCTTTTAGTTTACCAGAAATTGAAAAAGAATTAATAGAATTATGTAAAAAAATTGAGAAAGATTATGAAAGTGAATTTGCTGTTGCAGAAAAAGAAGATGCTTGTAGATTCTGTGGATATAAGTTTTATTGTCCTAAATGGGAGGGAAAGTAGGATGGGAAAATATACAAAAATAAAATCAAATTTTATAAAAGAAAAATTGAAACAAACTAGATGGCAGAATAGATTTTATATTGATAATCTAATATTTCTTGAAAAAGCTATATTAAGAAAATTTAAAGGATATGGATGTTATGGAAATATTAAACTTTATAAGATAAAAAATGAATTTAAAAATGAATTTGAGACTATTTTTAAAGAATTAGATTTAAAGGAATGGGAAAAATATAACAAAAAAGAAAAAGTTATAAAAGAAAAATTAAAAAACATGGAAGAGGGAAAAAGAAAACAACAGATAACGATTACAAAAAGAAAAAAAGATAATTGGGTTAAAGCAGGTGGCAAAAATTAGAACAAAAAATAATAAATTAGAAAAAATCCTACCAAAGATTGAATCAATTGTATTAATCAATAAAATAATGAAAAGTCCACCCTATTTCTTTAATGGGAAAGATCTCCCAAACTTATTTTGCAAAGAAAGAGATATAGATAGATTACCATTAAATGAAACCAGTAAAGAATATATGTTTTTTGATAAGATTAGTCAAAAATTTAAAAAAAACAAAATTGGAGTTAAAGATAGTATTTCTTCAAAGGAAAATATTTCTGATTTTATAAAAAAAACAAGAAAAAAAGATATCTTATTTGTATTTAAAAATAAAAAAATAGTTGGAGTAATACACTTCTCTGATTTAATTAGTTCAATAGGTTATATCTATTTTTATACAATGATTAATCTTTTTGAAACTGCTTTAAGGAAAAAACTTGTATTACAAAAAAATAACAATGAGGATTTCTTGAAATATTTACAAAAAAAGGGAATTGAGAATAAGACAAAAATAGAAAGATATGAAGAACACTTTGAGAAAGAGAACTTACCACCTTTTCAACAATTAGAATTTTTAGATTTAATAAAATTTGCAGATAATAAAAAAATAATTTACTTTGGGAAAATTTCTAATAAAAAGATTAAAGAGAAAATTAATTGTTTAAGATTGTTCAGGAACAATATTATGCACAATAAAGATATGTTCTCTAGACAAAATGAAGATTTCCTAGCTAATGAAATGTTATATAAAAGAGAAGACTACGATAAATTTCTTGAAGCATATGATATAATAAACAAATTTATTAAAGAATTAGATTAGATATTTGATAATATAATTATAATAATTTATTTTTAAAATATTCAGATTCATATTGAGAACTCGAAAGAATTAAAAGCAAGAAAGGCTTTGAATAAGTATTGTAAGCTTAGTGCAATGTTTGAGATTAAAATTGTAAAGAACTTGCAAAGAGTAAGTGAATAAAGATGGCAATTAAAAAATCACAACTATACAGTTCATTATGGAAATCTTGCGATGAATTAAGAGGTGGAATGGATGCATCTCAATACAAAGATTATGTTTTAATTTTATTATTTATTAAGTATATTTCGGATAAATCAGAAGCAAAAGAAGACGCACTTATAGAAATTCCTGAAGGTTCTAGTTTTAAAGACTTAGTTAAACTAAAAAATAAACCAACTATTGGAGATGATATTAACAAAAAAATAATTGCTCCAATTGCAAAAGAGTATGACTTGAATGGAGTAATTGATGTTGCAGATTTTAATGATGATGTAAAACTTGGGAAAGGAAAAGAAATGGTAGATAGATTAAGTAATCTTATTGCTATTTTTGAAAATCCAGTTTTAGATTTTAAAAATAATGGCTCTGATAATGATGATTTACTTGGAGATGCTTATGAATATTTGATGAAACATTTTGCATCAGAATCAGGTAAAAGTAAAGGTCAATTTTATACACCTTCTGAGGTTTCAAGAATTCTTGCAAAAGTAATTCAAATAAATAAAGCAGAAAGACAGGATCAAACAATTTATGATCCAACTTGTGGTTCAGGTTCGCTTTTATTAAAAGCGGCAGCTGAAGCTCCAAAAGGAATTTCTATTTATGGACAAGAAAAAGATAATGCAACAGCAATTCTTGCTAAAATGAATATGATTTTACATGATAATGAGATTGCTGAAATTTGGCAAGATGATACTATTTCAACACCACACTACAAAGATGAAAATGATTCTACAAAGTTAAAAACTTTTGATTTTGTAGTTGCAAATCCTCCCTTTTCTACTAAATCATGGACTAATGGATTAAGAGTGCTTAATTCTGAAACCAAAAAAGATGAAATTATTGATACATATAAAAGATTTGAAGGATTTGGAATGCCTCCTCCCAAAAATGGAGATTATGCTTTCCTTTTACACATCATAAAATCTTTGAAAAGTACTGGAAAAGGAGCATGCATTTTACCTCACGGAGTTTTATTCAGAGGAAATGCAGAATCAGATATTAGAAAAAATATAATTAAGAGAGGATATATTAAGGGGATTATTGGACTTCCTGCAAATTTATTTTATGGAACTGGGATTCCTGCTTGCATTATTGTAATTGACAAAGAAAATGCAGAAAGTAGAAGAGGCATCTTTATGATTGATGCTTCTAAAGGATTTTATAAGGACGGAAATAAAAATAGACTTCGTTCTCAAGATATTCATAAAATAGTTCAGGTATTCAATAAGCAAATCGAAGTCTTAAAGTATTCAAGAATGGTTGGTTTTGATGAAATTGAAAAAAATGAATTTAATCTAAACATTCCTCGTTACATTGATAGCCAAGAAGAAGAAGATTTGCAGAATATCTCTGCTCATTTACTTGGAGGTATTCCAAAAAAAGATATTGATGAATTAGAAAAGTATTGGAAAGCATATCCTAATATGAAAAATTCATTATTTGAAAATGGAAATAGAGAAGGATATTTTAATGTTAAAGTTAAATCAATCAATGAAACTATTTTTGAGCATGATGATTTTAAGAAATTCTCTTCTGTTATTGAAGATGTTTTCAAAAAATGGTGCAGTAAACATAAATTAATTTTAAAAAATTTAGATAAAGGCTGTAAACCAAAAAAAGTTATTCATGAATTATCTGAAGATTTACTTAAAGATTTCTCCAATTTAGTATTAATAGATAAATATGATATTTATCAGCAAATAATGGAATATTGGGCTGAAATTATGCAAGATGATATGTATATTTTATCTATTGATGGATGGAAAGCGGAAGTTAAAAGAATTTTAGTTGAAGATAAAAATAAAAAATTAAAAGATAAAGGTTGGACTTGTGATTTAATACCTAAGGAATTAATTGTTAATAGATTTTTTGATTCGGAATTTAATTCATTACAACAATTAAAAGATTCTTTAGAAGAAGTAACTTCTGAAATGGCTTCTATTGATGAAGAAAACTCTGGAGATGAAGATGTTTTCTCAGATGCAAGAAATAATAAAGGAAACATAAATGCAAAAGAATTAGCTAAATTAATCAAAAAAGGAGATTTAGAAAAAGAAGAACTTGATATTCTAAAGAAATATTCAGCTTTAATTGATAAAGAAAAAAAATTCAAGAAAAAAATTAAAGACTTAGAAACTGAACTGGATAACAAATTACTTATTAAATATCCGAAACTAACAGTTGAAGAAATTAAAACATTAGTTGTTGATGATAAATGGTTTAGTGAACTAGACAAAAGACTACAATCAGAACTTGATAGAATTTCTCAAAATTTAACTGGAAGAATCAAAGAATTAGTTAAAAGATATGAAACAACATTTCCAGAAATAAATAAGGAAGTAGAAGAATTAACTTTGACAGTTGATAATCATTTAAAAGAAATGGGGTTTAAGTGGTGAAAAATGATTCAAACTAATAATTGGCTAGATATAATTGAAATCTTTAACACTCAAGAGTATGAGGATTGGTTTAAGTTTGCAATGATTTGGTTTTACTTTAATAATTATTTCAATAAAAGATATTCTCATGTAAACGGAGAAAAAAATAAAATTATAGAATTTGCCAAGGACAATAATTCGTATTATTCTAATTCATTTTTTAATCAATCTATTCTAGATGATTTTAAAACAAAAGATAGTGATGGAAATAAAACATATGTTGTTAATATGCAAAACACAACTCAAAAAGCATATTTTGATGTAGAACATAAAAGTTGTGAAGATTTCTTTAAAGTTTTATATCAAATAAGATGTAATTTTTTTCATGGAGATAAACAGCCATCAAACCAATATGATAAAGAATTAGTTAAGTGGGCTGCAAAAATTTTATTGTTATTCTTAAAGGGGGTTTCTTTAGATGACTGAATCAATTCCAAAAGGATATCAAAAAACTGAAATAGGAATAATACCTGAGAATTGGGAAGTAAAAAGATTAGGAAATTATGCAGAAATGTCATCAGGAGGAACTCCTATAACCACAAATAAATCATATTATGGAGGCAATATTCCTTGGGTAGTTATTGCGGATATGACTAGAATCAAAAAGTACTTATTTGAAACTGAAAAAAATATTACTGAAAAAGGTTTATTGAATAGTTCTACCAAATTATTCAAAAAAAATACCTTACTTTTTGCAATGTATGCATCAATTGGTAAATGTGCAATTGCAAAAGTAGAAGTTAGTTGTAACCAGGCAATTTTAGGAATTAATTCTAACAAATTAGATATAGAGTATTTATACTATTACTTAGCATCAAACGAAAAAAGATTTTTACAAATGGGACAAACTGGAACACAGAATAATTTAAATAAAGAAATTGTACAAAATTTATTAATTCCTTTTCCTAAATCTAAACAAGAACAATCAGCAATCGCTTCCGTCCTCTCAGACACTGATGAATTAATTGAATCCTTAACAAAATTAATTGAGAAGAAAAAAAACATAAAACAAGGAGCAATGCAAGAGCTTCTCACAGGAAAGAAAATATTGCCAGGATTTACTGGAGAATGGGAAGAGAAAGTATTGGGAGAAATTTCAAATATTAAGACCGGAAAAAGAAACGGAAATGAAGAAGTTGACGAAGGCAAATATCCTTTCTTTGTAAGATCTCAAAAAGTAAAGAAAATAAACTCATATTCTTTTGATGGAGAAGCAATATTAATTCCTGGTGAAGGCGGAATAGGCACAATAATACATTATATTAATGGTAAATTTGATTATCATCAAAGAGTATATAAGATTAGTAACTTTGTAAATTCAAATTGTGCAAAGTTTATTTATTATAGTTTAATACGAAATTTTGAGAATCATGCTACAAAAAACTCTGTAAAGGCTACTGTTGATTCTTTAAGACTTCCTACTTTTTTAGAATTTAAATTTCCCTCTCCTAAAGACCCAAAAGAACAATCAGCAATCGCATCTATCCTTTCATCTATGGATTTAGAAATAGAGCAATTAGATGCAAAGAGAGATAAATACGTAGATCTTAAACAAGGTATGATGCAAGAATTACTAACAGGGAGAATAAGATTAAAATGTCAGAAATAGGTCAAAGGGAAAGGAAAACTCAAGACAGAATAATAAAATTATTCCAAGAAGAATTAGATTACATTTACTTAGGAAACTATGAAGAAAGACAAAATAATAGCAATATTGAAGAAGAACTCTTAATCAAATTCTTAAAAAAACAAAAATACTCTCAAATACTAATTAAAAAAGCAATTTATGAATTAAAGAAACTTGCAGAAAACAATTTAAGATCATTATATGATGTAAATAAAGATATTTATTCAATGCTTAGATATGGAGCAAAAATAAAAGAATCTGTTGATAAAAATAAACAAGATGTATTCTTCATAGACTGGAAAAATCCAAAAAATAATGATTTCTACATAGCAGAAGAAGTTACCATAAACGGACAACATAACAAAAGACCTGATATTGTAATTTACGTAAATGGAATTGCATTAGGCGTTTTAGAATTAAAGAAAAGTACAATCACAGTTTCTGAAGGAATTAGACAAAACATAGATAATCAAAAAGCTCAATTCATTAAATCATTTTTCAATACTATTCAATTAGTTATGGCTGGAAATAATTCTGAAGGATTAAGATATGGTCTTATAGAAACTCCTGAAAAATATTATTCAGAATGGAAAGAAGATAGTCCATTAAAATACAAATTAGATAAAGACTTATCAAACTTATATAAGAAAGAAAGAATCTTAGAAGTAATTCATGATTTTATTGTTTTTGATTCTGGAACAAAAAAGATTTGCAGACATAATCAATATTTTGGAGTAATAGAATCTCAAAAATATATAAAAAGAAGAGAGGGCGGAATCATTTGGCACACTCAAGGTAGTGGGAAAAGTCTTACTATGATTTGGCTTGCTAAATGGATTAAAGAAAACATAAATGATTCAAGAGTTCTAATAATAACTGATAGAGATGAGTTAGATAAACAGATAGAAAGATTTTTTGTTGGAGTTGAAGAGAAAATTTATAGAACAAAAAGTTGCAAAGATTTAATTAATACTCTTAACTCAAAAGAAAAACCAATAATGTGTTCTTTAGTTCATAAATTTGGTACAAAATCAAAAGCAAGTTATGACGAATATATTAAAGAACTTAGAAATAATCTTCCAAAAAATTTCAAAGAAAAAGGAGATATCTATGTATTTGTTGATGAATGTCACAGAACACAATCAGGAAAATTACATGATGCAATGATAGAAATTTTGCCTAATTCATTGTTTATTGGTTTTACAGGAACTCCTTTATTAAAAACAGATAAAAAAACAAGTATGGAAGTGTTTGGAAAAAATATTCACACCTACAAATTTGATGAAGCTGTAAGAGATAAAGTAATCTTAGACTTACAATATGAAGCACGAAATATTGATCAAAAATTAACTTCACAGGAAAAAATTGATGCTTGGTTTGATGCAAAAACAAAAGGATTAACAGATTATGCAAAAACTGAATTAAAAAAGAAATGGGGAACTATGCAAAAAGTTCTCAGTTCTCAGTCAAGATTAAATCGTATTGTTGCAGATATTATGCTTGATATAGCGACCAAAGATAGACTGCAAAGTGGAAAAGGTAATGCATTATTAGTTGCAGGAAGTATTTATGAAGCTTGTAAATATTATGAGATTTTTCAAAAACAAGGTCTAAGAAAATGTGCAATTATAACTTCTTATGACCCACACATTAGCGATATTAAAGGAGAATCTACTGGTGATGATGAGGAAGATACTGAAAATATACAAAAATATGAAATCTATCAAAAAATGATAGCATATTATACTGAGATTTATCCAGAAATTAAAACAAGTGGTTTTGAAGATGTTATAAAAAAGAAATTTGTAGAAGAACCAGGTCAAATGAAATTATTGATAGTTGTAGATAAATTACTTACTGGTTTTGATGCTCCCCCTGCAACATATTTGTATATAGATAAAAGCATGCAAGACCATGGTTTATTTCAAGCAATTTGTAGAGTTAATAGATTAGATGGTGAAGATAAAGATTATGGATATGTTATAGATTACAAAGACTTATTCAATAGTATAGATTCTGCTCTTAAAGATTATACTACTGGTGCATTTGATGGATATGATTCAAATGATGTAAAAGGACTATTAAAGAACAGATTAGATACTTCCAAAGAAAATTTAGACAATGCATTGGAAAGTATAAAAGCATTATGTGAACCAGTAAAAGCTCCTAAGGATGAACCAGCATTCCAAAAATATTTTTGTGGAAATCCACAAAATGAGGAAGATTTAGAAAATAATAAAGAAAAAAGAGTTTCATTATACAAATTAACCTCAAAATTAGTACGAGCATATGCAAATCTTGCAAATGAAATGATTGAAGCAGGTTACATTAAATCTCAAGCAGATAAAATAAAAAAAGAAATAAAATATTATACTGATATTAGAATGTTAATAAAAATAACAAGTAGAGAACATATTGATCTTAAAGCATATGAACCTGCAATGCGTCATTTAATTGATACATATATTGATGCTGATGAAAGTAAAATTATATCTGCATTTGATAATATTACTTTACTAGATTTAATCATTAAAAATGGAGAATCAGCAATTGAACAATTACCTCAAAATATTAGAAAAAATAAAGAAGCTGTTGCAGAAGTAATTGAAAATAACGTAAGAAGATTAATTACTGATGAAAAACCAACAAATCCTAAATATTATGATAATATGTCAACACTTCTTGAAGAATTAATTCTAGAAAGAAAAAAAGCAAGTTTCAATTATTCAAAATATTTACAAAAAATTATCGAATTAATTAAAAACGTGAAAAACCCTTCCAGCTCAAAAGATTATCCTAAGTCTATGAACTCAAATGCAAAAAGGGCATTATATGATAATTTTGTAAAAGATGACTCTTTTGTTATGACTTTACATGAAAACATTGCAGAATACAAAACAGATGGTTGGAGAAGTAATAAAATAAAAACTAAACAACTAAAAAATGGAATAGTAAAAGCAATTAAAAAATTCAAATTACAAAATGAAGTTGATGCAGATAATGTATTGAAATTGGTAGAAGAACAAGATGAGTACTAATTCTAAGAAAATTATTGTTAGTAACATAGAAATAACAACATTAAGAAAGAATATTAAAAATTTACATCTAGGAGTTTATCCACCAAATGGTAGAGTAAGAATTGCAGCACCCCTAAAAACATCTGACGAGTCAATAAGATTATTTGCAATTTCTAAAATTTCTTGGATAAAAAAACAAAAACAGAAATTTTCAGAGCAAAAAAGACAATCAAAAAGAGATTATATTACTGGAGAAAGTCATTATTTTCTTGGTAAAAGATATTTATTGAATGTAGTTGAGCAAAGTAAATTAAATAGAATAGAAATTAAAAATAATACTCAAATTAATTTGCATGTGAATAGCCCAGAATTTAGACACTTAAAAGAAAAAATATTAGAAAAATGGTATCGAGATGAACTTTATAAGATTTCTATTCCTATAATAAAAAAATTCGAAAAAAAACTTGGAATAAAGGTAGAAGATTTCAAAATCAGAAAAATGAAAACAAAATGGGGAACATGTAATTCAGAAAAAAAAAGAATATGGATAAATTTAGAACTTGCTAAAAAACATATTAGATGTATAGAGTATGTTATAGCACATGAGATGATACATTTTTCAGAGAGAAATCATAATTTAAATTTCATAAAAAAATTAGAAAAATTAATACCTAAATGGAAATTATTAAGAGATGAATTAAATGAATCTCCTTTAGGTTATAATTCTTGGTTGACTAATGAAGATTAAAAAGAACTCTTAAATATCTTATTTCATAACAATTTCACCAGCATCCAATAATATTTGCAACTTAACTTTAACTTCATCCCAAACTTCTTCTTTGATCTTTTTTTTGCATTTCTTCATTTCTAATCAATCTCTGTTGTTCTTGAGTTTCTAGCTTCTTTTGTAATATTTCAATTTCGGTTGCAGCAAATTTCTCATCGAGTTCTTTTGATTCCATACCAGCACGAGAGATATAGACATCTGGCATATTACTCGAAAATTTCCAACCATAACGATAACAAAGTTCTTGTCTATTAAGTTTAGAAGCATAATATGTTGCAGAACTATGTCTAAACAGATGAAAATAAATTGGTTTATTCAAAACTCTTTTTCCTAGTTTCATTAAAAAGAATCTTGCTGAATTATAAGTTCCTTCAAAAATAAAATTATTAAATTTGATTTCTGAATATTCTTGCTTTTTTGAACTTTCAAAATATTAGTATTTGATATTAAAATACGACCTCTCCTTTCTCCCAAATTTGAAAGATATGGCCAATGAGAGCATCTCTATTGCATTTTTATAAGACTTGTGTAATTTTCTGCACCTAGAAATTTTTAACTATTCTAGCAGCTTATTTATCCTTATAAAATATAACTAACAAACAAATTTAACAACCTTAGTTTCTATTAAATTTCATTAAAAATATCTTTAAAACAACACTAATATTGATTTTAAATTCAAAATAAAATTCTTGTTTTTTATCTGAAATTTTGCCTATTTTTTCTTAATAAAATATTCGTTAAAGAATAAGTCAAATTACCATTTTTTAACATTATAATTTTTTATAAAAACATAAAAATAACCTCTTTTTTTAAAAAAAATCGAATAAGACTAGATTAAATACAATAATAATTTTTTGAAAATACCGGTCTTTTTTGGATGATTAATGTTTAGGAAGACTATTGGCCAAAAACATATTATATATAATAATTATATTATATATAATATGTTTAAATCTAGAATCTTAAAATAGTAATAAAATTAAATTATTATATAAATTGATATTAAATTTTATACCGTCAATTTTCCTTAAAGAATAAGTATTTTATTTTTTAAAATGCTCTTTTTTAATTATTTTTTATGAAAAATTAATTGATAATTATATCTTAAATATTATATTAATTTTTAATAACATAAAAATATTTATTAACATCTAAAGTTTTAATTTTATATGAAAAAGAATTACCAAATTTGTAAAAAAAATAATACTTGCAAACAAATTGAACTTTTAATTTCTTCATTTTTTATTTTTAGTATAAGTATATTAATTATTCATATGTGCTTTTCTTTTAAATAAATAATCGTAACTTATCACTAAATACCTTCGGAGTTATGAAAAGAAACCGGAGTTCAAATCTCCGTAGGCTCATTTTACCGTCGCTGTTAGACAATTTGAGAGGGCCGGGAGGCATTTAGATTAATAGGTTTAACAATTAACAACATGAATTTGAGAAGGAATACAATTCGGTTTTTGAATGTTCATGGCATAGTCTTTTTCCTTTTTTGGAATATTCAATATGGGTTCTTTTTCCTTTTTTTGAGATATTCAATATGAGTTCTTTTTTCTTTTTTGAATTTATTTGTATTAAATTTATATTCCTCAATTATCTTCGATGCTTGAATCCCACTTAAAAAATGGGGCATTATAATATATGTTGCTCCAGATTCATATAATTTATCTGCTTCTTCAAGATTATGGGATGTGACCATAACAATTGCCCTTTCATTTAACTGTTTTATTTTATTAATCAACAATAAATTTGTCTCAAAATCTGGAATTGTTGAAATAACCATTTTAGCTTTAATAAGATTCAATTCGCTTAAAAATTCCTCATCGTCTAAATCTCCATATCTACAATCTACTCCTTCTTTAGATAATTGATTAATCGTTTCAGGATTATAATCCACCACCAAAGCTTTTTTCTTTATTTTTTTAAAGGACTCTAATAAGTCATAACCAATTCGATTACACCCACATAAAATAACTTCATAATCTTCTACATGTTTCTCGCTTTCGATTGTTTTTTTCCTTTCAAAAATACTAAGATACTTAGCAAGATAAGGATACATTTTGTCTGAATACATTACGAGGTAAGTTGAACCTGAAATAGTAATTAAACCAATAATTGTAACAAGAGATAATATTTCTCCTGTTAAATGTCCAACACTGACTCCCAAGGTTATCAAAATTAATGAAAATTCACTTATTTGAGCTACAGTAAAACCTGCCTGGAACCCTGTCTTTTTCTTATAACCTAGAATTCCCATCAAAACCATCACAATCAAGGGGTTCCCAATTAAAATAAATAATGAAAAAATTATCGCTGGAACAATTAATTCAGCAATATCTCCCAAAACCATTTGAGAACCTAAAAGTATGAAAAATAAAATTATAAAGAAATCTCTTAGTGGTTTCATTTTTGAACTGATTTCATAATGGAACGGTGACATTGAAAATGCAATACCTGCAACTAATGCTCCAATTTCCATTGAAAAGCCCATAAAATGAAACAATGCTGCAAGACCTAAGCCCCATGCTATTGAAAATAAAAATAAAAACTCCTGAGATTTAGCAAAGAACTTTGACAAACGAGGCAAAACATAAATATTTATCAAAATGAATGCTGCAATTGATAATAGACCATAAACAATATTCAATAAAGATAAACTGTGAATATCTAAGCCACCTGAAAAAGAAGAAATTATCATTAAAAGAGCTATTACAAAAAGATCTTGAACCAATAAAAATCCTACAGAAATCTTTCCATATAACTTTTCTAGGTCCTTTTTATCAGATAATAATTTCATAATGATAATTGTACTGCTAAATGTCAAGGCAATTGCAATGTATAATGAAACAATTGTTGAAAAACCTAACAACTTACTTATAAAAAAACCAAATGATGATGTAAAAACAATCTGACCAAGACCAGTTATTAGAGACACCTTTCCAACCTCCTTAATAACTTTAGGACTCAGATTTAGACCAACAATAAAAAGAAGTAAAGCAATTCCTATTTGAGAAAAAACCTTGAGAGCTTCTGTTGATTGAATAATATTTAAAAAATAAGGACTAACAAGAATACCTGAAAGAATATATCCAATAATAAGGGGTTGCTTTAATAATTTCATAAATCCAGAAATAAGAACGGTTATCCCAAAAATTATACTCAATTCTATAAAAACTTCCATGATTAATTATTTATGTTCATTTCTCTTGCAAAAAATTGATTAGACTACTAGGAGTTACAACACCAATAACTTTCTCATTTTTATCTAATACTGGAATGTAGTTGAATCCTTCCTTGTAGAGTAATTTAATTACCTTATTTATGGGGTCAATAGATTTTACAGTTGAATTGTGTTTATTTATTAATTCACCTGCAGATTGATATAAGAATTCCCTTCTATAACCAATATTCAATGTTTGAACTAGGGGCTCATATTTAACTTGATGTAAAAATAGTTTAACCAAATCTTCAACCCCTATTTCTCCAACAAACTTCTTATCTTTAGTAACGACTATGCAAACATTTGTGGCCTCTTTCTTCAATTTTCGCATAATGGTTTTTGCATTATCTTTAGGATAGAGAAAGACGGGTCTAATCATAATGTCTTTTACAACATTAGAGTTACCATTAAAACAATTATCACATTTCTCTTCATAAAGCTCAAACAGATCTGTAGCTTGTTCTCTTCTTAGTTTTATAGCCTCTTTCTTTTCCATCTTCCTTTAATTAGCTTATGAAATATATTATTTAAAGAAGGAATAAAAAGGAAGTAAATTAAAGGTAAAAAGAGGGCAAAAATCAACCTATAATTGACTTTCCTAGTTCTGTAAGCATTAAATATCTATAATTTCCTTGTTCTTCAAAGATTATATATTTAAATTCCAACAATATATCTACTCTTTTCTTAAGAGTCGGTTTTGTAATGTTTAATAATTCCCTCATTTTTCTCTGATTAATCAAAATCCCTTTTTTACTTGAATTATCAATAATTTTTAAAATATTCATTAATTCATTCGGAATTAACTTTTTCATTCTTTTATTAGAGTATCTCAAGAAAAGTTTTGAGATAATAATGAAAAGCGAAATAAATAAAATTAGTTGTAAAATAGAATGGATTAGTGAATTTCCAAGCCAGTAATCAAGAGAAAAATCTATTATTTCGGTAAAAACAAAAATGACCAATAGAATATAAACTGTCATTTGTTTCAACTTAAAATCTGAAGCTTCTTGGACCATACTATATAACTTGGCTTAAATATTTAAAAATGTTTCTTAATGAAAAAATACGCCCTAAAAAACACTACACTAAAAATTCACAAAACCAGCGTCAATAAAAAATAAAAAGCACCCCAACTGGTTAAATAGGAGGGAATGCCCGATTTAGAGTTATTTATTAAACCTTCCATTTACTATTGGGTTTATTCAACTATATTTTTTATTGCTTCTATGTGAGTTGCTACATCAGCACCTTTCTTAGTCAAATTAATTATCTTGATTCTTCCCGTTTTTTCAAAAGAAACAAGTCCAATCTCTTCTAATGTTTGTAAAATTTTTACAGCATGAGAATATGTACAATCGATTTCTTTTGCCAATTGAGAACCATATTTAGCTCTACTCACCTTCTTCAAAGCAATCAACATCATTGCTGGCTTTTTTCTAAAGAACAAATTTAAATTTATTTCCATATTATGTATTATATACTATTTAATGTATATATTCAAGTCTTCATTAGCTTATAAGTTTTGTTTACTAAAATCGTCAGTGTTTAGTAGAGACATTTGGTATACCAAATTTAGAAATGAAACTTATTCTTCCACCCATAAGACTAACACTTCGTCCTGTCAAACCGATTTAAAACTGAATATAACAATTTATAAACCGTTTTTCAGTAAAAATTCTATGAAGACATATACAGAAATCAAAAGAGATACCAAATTTCAAGAAGATGGATGGAATCGCATTCTTAATTCCGTAACAGAAAATATTCATAATGCATATTTTATCAGCTCAGAAGATGCTATCGGTTATAGGAAAAATATCGATATGTTAAAAAAAGATCATGATCCATCCTGGGATCCAGAATCTGAAAAATTTGAACAAATTGGTCCGCTAGAAATAATAGTTTCAGAAAAAGAAAAAAAACATTATAAGCATAAAAAGAAATATAATTCAATTTTTCAATAATAAAAGAAAAATAGCAGATTAACACTAAATCTTTTCTTAAGAACAAATCGTTTTAAATAAAATATAAAACTCCCAAACCAATAGAATACAAACTTTTAACCAAAAATTTCTTTAATCATCTTAACATCCATCTCCTTAGCGATACCCTTTTCTACATGGATAATATCAGTTACAAGTTTCTTCTTAGATTTTTGTAATTCGAGAATCTTTTCTTCGATAGAGCCATCAGCAATCATTTTGTAAACAAAAACAGGTTTTTTTTGTCCAATTCTATGAGCTCTATCCATAGCCTGCATCTCAACAGCAGGATTCCACCAAGGATCCACTACAAAAACATAATCAGCAGAAGTAAGATTTAGACCAACGCCACCAGCTTTAATAGAAATAAGAAAAGGACGAGATGTTTTACTTTCCTCAAATTCCCTAACAATTTTCTCACGATTTTTTGAAGCACCATCAAGATACGAATATTTGATACCTTTTTTTTGTAATTCTTCCTGCAAAATAGTCAACATCTTAACAAAAGAAGAAAAAATTAAAACCTTATGTCCCTCAGACAAAACTTTTTCAACCTCCACAACAAGAAGATCAAATTTTGCGCTACTACCAACATATTTTGAATCAACCATTCTAGGATGCAAACAAACTTGTCTTAATTTTGTTAAACCCTCAAGAATTTTTAATCTAGACTTACCAAGACCATTCGCCTTAATGCTGCTTGAAATTTCTGAGCTATAATAATCCTTCCAATTATTATAAATTAATTTTTCATCATCACCAAAATTACTTCTAAGAACAAGCTCAGTTTTTGGAGGGAGCTCACTAGAAATTATATCTTTAGACCTCTTCAATAAAAACGGATCTACCATCCTCTTCAAAGCATTTTTAGTAGCTTCATCCTTTTCACCCTCGATTCGCAAAACAAAATTTTCTTTGAAAGAATCATAAGAACCAAGGTATCCAGGACTAAGAAAATTAAAAAGACTCCAAAGTTCCATTAAATTATTTTGTATTGGAGTACCAGAAATTGCAAGTTTATGACTAGCACAAAGAGCATTGACAGAACGAGCATTGACAGATAAAGGATTCTTGATGCTATGAGCCTCATCTAAGATAACATAATCAAATTTTTGCATAGCAAAAAGTGCTAAATCATTCTTTAAAATACCATAAGAGGTAATGATTAAATCGTGACTTTTTAAGTTAGAAGCAAAATTCTTCTCACCCTTAACCCTCTTAGAACCATGATGCAAATAAGCTTTTAATTTAGGAGAGAATTTTTTTATTTCATTATTCCAATTAAAAATTAAAGAAGTAGGAACAATAATTAAAGAAGGTTTTTTCCCGCCATCATCCTTGATTTTTTGTAAGAGACAAAGAGCCTGAAGAGTTTTACCAAGGCCCATATCATCAGCTAAAATTCCATTAAAATCATAATCTTTAAGAAAATTTAACCAATCATACCCCTTCTTCTGATAATCACGAAGATTAGCAGTGATATTCTTAGAAATTTCAACCTCACTAATTTTTTCAAAACTTCGAAACTTTTTTAAAGCTTTCTCAGATTCTTTATCAAGATTAGTATTCTTAGACAAATTAATTAAAGATTCCAAAACAGAAACATGATATTTTGAAAGTTTAGTACTACCATCATCATTCTTAAAAAAACCTCTATAAGCACGAAGTTCAGAAATCCAATTTACAGGAATAACACCCTTCTTATTATCACCCAAATCAACAAACCTTTTATTTTGAAAAACAGCTTCAAGAACTTTTTCCATAGAAGCCCTATCCTTACCAAAACGAATTTCGCCTTTAATATCAAACCAGTCAACATCATTTTTTACTTCAAGCATCATACCAGGACGACCCTTAGAAATTTTAAAATTAAATAAATTCTCCTCACCAAAAATACCAATACTATAGTTCTTAAGATTAGGAATTCCATTAACAACAAAATCAATTAAATCCTCTTCCAAACGAAACTCATCATAACGCTTATGAGTCACAACCCCATTATCATTAAGAAGTTCAGCAACACGATCCTCCTCTTCCAAATCCCTAGAAACATCATATAAAGTATTCTCCTTAACAATAACCAAATCTTTAGTCTTAGAAAAATAATCTACCTCACGGCCAGCATAATCAAAACGTAAATTTACCAAAATCTTAACACCCTTACGTTCCAAATAAAGTTTAGGCAAAGGAATAACCGACTTCTCCTCACGATTAAAATCATCAGACACCTTAAATTCAAAACTATCCAAAACGTCCTGATAATACTTACTAAAAAAATCCTTCAACTCAGACTCAGTCAAAACAAGCTCCTTAGGAAAACGAACAATATTTTTAACAGCATCAAGACGAGAACATTCCTTATGTTGGTAAAAACACCGCTTCTTATTATCAAAAACCCAAAGACTATTCATACCAAGTTCACTCAACTCCATGTTACATAAACTAACTTCACGCTTACCAGAAACAAAAAAAGGTTTAAGAGTATAAGTAGAATCAGAATTCTTAGAAGTATCCCAACGAATACGAAAATTTTCCTTAGCAAAAGTAGCTCCAAGAATTAATTCTTGCTCAAGAAAATATAAATCCTTAAACAAAGGCATCATATAATCAGTATTAACATCATAAAAACGACTCTTAGAAAAACCACCACTAGCATAACCCATACCAAAATTCTCTCCAGTAATAATAAAACTCAAAAGACGACGAACACCACCACTAACATTCAAACGATTAAAATCAAAATCCTTACCAGTAAACTTCATAGGCAAAGAATAAGAACCATCATTCTTAATGACACCACGCTGTAAACGCAAAAGTTGACTATTATTACTAAAATCCTCAAAATTAAAATAAATCATGTTTTTTTGAGAATCTTTACTAACACTAGGGAATAACTCCTTAAAATAATTTATACCACCAAGACTTTTACGTTTATCAGCTAAAGCAGCCAATAAAGTCTTTGGACGAGAATTAAAATCATTCTTCTTAGACTTAAGCATCTTATGAATTAAAACAGCACCAGCATGAGCACAAGCCTTAGCCTCAGAACGATGAGAACAAGTACAAAAATACAAAAACTCATCATTAACAATCTCAATACTAACGTCATAACTCTTGCCATTATCACGAATCAAAACATTAGACTCAGATTTAGAATCAATACGCTCACGAGAAATATCAAAAGAATCAAAAATACCAACGGCATCAACCTGAAGTTTATCATTAACAAAACTTTGCCAAACAGGAATTAAATCATCACGGAGACCAAACTTAGATAACATACCCAAAACATCAGATTTTTTAACTTTTTTTACCTTTACGATTTTCCAAAAAGGAAAAGAGCATTTAAAAAGATAACCTAAAAAAAAGAGAAAGACTTAATTCTTTTCTATAAGTGTTCTAAAATAGCTAGTAATAACCCAAAACCCTTATAAAAATATAAATCTTCCAAACAACATGAACTACAAACACACACAAATTGGATATCTAATATTATACACCCTATTCGCAACAACATTACTCTACACATTTATTTTAATACAAACTAATTTTAACAAGATTGTCCTCGTAACAATACTTTCCGTAACATTAATTCTTGCATCTTTCTCAACACTCAAAGTCACAATAAACAAAACCAATCTACAAATAAAATTCGGTTATGGAATATACAAAAAAAACTTCCCACTAAAAACAATAACGTCAGTAAAAACAGTAAAAAATCATTGGTATTACGGATGGGGAATAAGAATTTGGTTCTGGCCAAGTATGAGAATTTATAACATCTCTGGATTCGATGCAATTGAAATAAAAACTAAAAATAATCAAACATATAGAATAGGAACAGATGAGCCTAAGAAACTAGAGCACGCATTATTACAATCTATAAAAAAACATCAGGCATAAATCGCAATTCCAATCACGACAAAAATCTCAACCAATACCCATAAAGAATACATAAAAATCAACGGTTTCTCTTTATGAATTATTCCATATACTAACCAAAACAATGCGGTAAAAAGATATGTACCCCACGAAAGAATAGAAATCCCAGAGACATTCTGTTCAATCCAAATTTTCATCAATTGAGGGATTGTCATCAACGGACCAATAATACCAACGATATATACCGCCTTATCCATAAAACGAATAGATTTTTTCGGACTAGGATAAACTTCATGCTTCTGATGAATTCTTTTTCTAATATGATAGTGATGTAACCCACTTGTATGATTAACCATGCACACAAACATAATAAAGTCTTTATAATCTTTTTTATTCCAATTAACTTCAAATATAAAAACTTATAAACCGTTTCTCAAGGATAATTCTATGAATACATACACAGGAACCAAAAGAGAAATCGAATTTAGATATGATCGATGGAATAATACCCTTAATTCTGTATCAAAAAATATCAAAAATTCACGTTCTATCTCTCCAGAACATGCTGCAATTTATAGAAAAGATATCGATACATTAAAAAAAAATTATAAGCCATCATGGGATCCAAAATTTAAGAAAATAAAAAATATTAATTTGTTAGAAATAATGCTTTTACAAAAACAAATATCTTTATAATTAACACAAATATTTGTTTCAAAAACATATATTAATCTCTAACTAGAAATCGTCTTCAGCTTCCTTAGCCTTCTTCTGCATATCTTTAATCCTTTTCAATGCAGCTCTAACATTAGTATTCAATTGAATCATAGAATCATCTAACTGAACTTTATTCTTAGTTCCAGTACATACCAACTTTCCATTACTAAACAATAAAAAAGTAGCTGTTGGATCTTCTAACTTATAAACCAAACCTGGGAATTGCTCAGGTTCATATTCTGTATTCTCTAACTCTAAAGATAAAGTATTCAAATTCAAATCTAAATCAATCGCACCACTAGCAACAATATTTTGAACTGTGATTTTTGGCTTAACAGTAACATTTACACCTATTTTCTTCAACTGTTTTATAACCTGTTGAACAACTTCTCTTACTTGAGAAACAGATTTTGTTCCAGTACATACCAAATTTCCAGACGAGAACACCAATACGGCACTCTTAGGTTCTTTAACTCTTAAAACTAAACCAGGGAATGTATCAGGATTATATTCTGTATTAGGTTGAGTTCTAGCTAATTTTGTTAAACTGACCTCTTTTTCCAAAGATGTCGTCGCTACTATATTTTGAACACGTAAAGTTAAGTCTTTTTTACCACTAGATTTAGATACAACCATAATGAAATATATCCCATTTCCTTTATAAAGGCTTTGGCTCATTTAATTTAATAATCAAACAAAATATTCAAATAGCTTTTTTACTAAATTTCTTCCTCAACCTCTTCGACAGTTGTTATATCTTCAACATTTCTATCTGGACGTAAACAAGTAATTCGTGGAAATCTTAAAGCATATCCTGAAGAATAACTCGGTGATTTTTGAACATTTTGGAATTGAATTGTCACAACAATCTCAGGTTTAACACTAACATGTTTTCCCTCTTCACTAATAATCAACACCTTTAACATTTCAGTCAACTCACTATAACTAACATCTCCCCCCTCCTCTTGTTCTAATTCTTTAACACCACTACCGACTCTTCCTATTTCCAATAACTCACCATTTCCATTTCTACAGGCAATATCAAAACTAGTCAACCAACCAGCACGTTTTCCATTTCCCCATTCGGCACCCGTAATAACCAAATCAAAATCAGAATCAACAGGTTTCCATTTAACACCATATCCAACTCTAGCACCAGGCTTATACTGCTTGTCAAGCCCTTTAACCATCAAACCTTCCTGATTATCAGCCAAAGCTCTATTAAAAAAATCGTGCGCCTCATCAATACTATCAGTAACAATCCTTTCAGCAAGACCAATTTTTAATTTTTCCTCGATAATAAGTTTTGACAAAAATTCTCTACGATACTCATAGGTTTTTTCAATCATGTTCTCACCCTCATAATAAATAATATCAAAGACTCTTAATTCAACAGGTAATTCATCGACTAATCTTTCAATATCATACTTTCTCCTAATTCTCTGACTAATTGCTTGGAACTCGGTATACTTCTTTGTTTTTTTATCATAACCAATTGCCTCAGAATCAACAATAAAGCTTTTTCCTTTAATATGAGTTTTAACATATTCAACAACCTCAGGAAATTGTATACTAACATCTTCTAATCTTCTAGTAAAAAGCTTCACATTACCATCCTCATCTTTATTAATCATCATTCTAAATCCATCATATTTATACTCAAATGCAGCAGGACTACCAACAACTTTAAGCGCCTCTTCAGCACTACGAACTTTCGGATAAAGCATAACCTTAACAGGTTTCTTCGGAGAAAGCTTAATATCATCAAGCCTATTCTCACATGCTCTTTCAAACACAATAGCCCAATCCGTCGCTAAATTATAAGCACTCTGAACCTTAGAGGCAAATTCTCTTTTTTTATCCATATCATCAGGATGAAAACAATATTCAACAATTGAATCTCTAATTAAACCACTCCCAATACCAATCTTTAAATCTGCCAAAACAGTTCTCACAATATATTTCGTCTCGACACCAACAGCAGAATGTAACAAATCTACAATCAAACTAATCTTCGTCCCAACCGTTCCTTTCCCTTCCAAAGTCGTAATCTTCAACAAACTCTCAAAAACTTTTTCAACACTTAATTTACTAGAAAACAATGATGTCTGTTGTTTCCTTTTACCAACCAATTCATAAGCAACTTCACCCAGGTCACCCCTTTCCTTAAATTCATTCAAAACCCCACTCTCACTAAAACCAGAAGCCTTAGCAATAGCCTTAATCACTAATTGAATAGACATTCCCAATTCACGATTATCATAATCTGGGAAAATTCTTCCTTGTAATAAATAAATATATTTAAATTCTCCCTTAATCTCATCCAAAAACTTAGCTAGAATAGAGGCCTTTTCAAGCCCCTTAGCGGTAAATTCCAATTTCTCATATACATCACACAATTTAAAATAATCCATAACAAAACAAAACAAAATGACTTTTTATAATTAATCACAAAGCCTATTTAATTCGTCCCTTTTGCCAATCACTAATAATCTGTGTAACAGTTCTATTCTCATCGACATCTCCACCTTTAATCAAATATTTTCGTTTCTCACCAATCTGTAACAAAATATCATAATCACTATCTTCATCATCATAAGAAATTCCATAAGTCTTCTTAAAACCCTCAGGATTCTGTTTTCTCAAAACCTTAATCACCTCATACGCAACCTTATCAGGATTTTTCAACTTATGAGCATCTTTTGATGCAGTCAAACCAACACGAACTCTAGAATCATATTTTGGAATCACACCAGGAGTATCCATAAAACGCAAATTACCTTGTCTAATCCATTGAGTTTTCTTCGTTGTTCCACTAACACTACTAACTTTTGCCCTCGTTTCAGGAACAAGAATATTCAAAACACTTGATTTCCCAACATTTGGATAACCAATCAAAGCAACACGCAAAGCTTGATCCTTATCTCTATTCTCAGCCAACTTATCCAAATGCTTCTTTATAGCAAGAATTGATATTCTTCTTTTAATTGTTACAAAAAACGCATCCTCATATTTCTCTTTCAATTTTTTCAAATTTTTCGCATTTATCAAATCACATTTATTAAAAACAAAAATCAAATCCTTACTCATATCCCCCGCTTTTCTCAAAACTTCACGATTAGCACTCTCATTAGGAATTCTCGCATCCAAAATAAACAAAACAACATCAGCATTCTTCAAACAATTATTAACAACTCCCCAATATCCCATAACAACCAAAGAAAAACACAATTAATAAAGTTATAGACAAAAATAATTCTAATAAATTTTGCACATTTTAAATATGTAACTCCGTAGTGGCAACTAGACATAAGCTTTATAAAGCATAAATTATTGTACAATATATGAAAAACAAATATTCATTAGGAAACTTAGGAAAATATATTTCAAATGGAGCAAAAACGCTTATAACAATTGCATCAATACCAATTATCGCTGGAATATTTTTGACTAGTTGTCAAAGTTATCAACTACCAACAGAACAGGACGTAAAGAAAAGATCTCATAGCTTAGAATATATAATGAAAAACTTAAATGTTGAAAACAGAAGTGATATAGAATATATAATGAAAGATTTAAACATTAAAAATGAAGATGATGTAGTATATCTTGGAGAAGAGCCAATGGATATATACGCAACAAAGAACTCTCTATCTGAAGGGATAAAAAACTTTGCAAGAATAAAAAACGGAAGTTTAGAATTATGTCTTATAAAAGACGACAACAATAATATAACCGGGTATCATGCTACAGGAAATGGATATTTTGGAAAAATAGAACCTCAATTATTAGACGAAGTATTAAAAAAATTAGATAAAAATGGAAATCGAGTAATAAACTGGATTGAATATAAAGAACATGTAAAGGAAATTTTAGATGAATTAATAATTATCGATAAATTAAAAAATAATCACTAGTCTATTTGAATAATATCAAAAAAGTTAACAATTTATTTTATTCATCCAGACTATAA
The DNA here is from genome assembly GCA_964516745.1 of Candidatus Woesearchaeota archaeon. Lineage (GTDB taxonomy): Archaea > Nanobdellota > Nanobdellia > Pacearchaeales > GW2011-AR1 > JAGVXH01. The sequence continues at coordinate 49,368 of CAZEYD010000004.1, read as the reverse complement.
TTTTTCTTTTTCCAAGGGTTTTCTTTTCTTAAAAGAAAAAGCTTAGAAAAATTCACCCAATCCTTTCTGCTTCTTCAACTCAGTAACCTTATCCAACTTCAACAATGCAGAATCAATTCTAGATTCAGAAAAATCATGACTACTCAAAATTTCCTTTATTTTCTCCTTATCCAATTCCGGAAATTCAATCTCATCTAAATTCGCTGTCTCATATTCATGAAACAATTTATAAATTTCTTGCCAATCAAAAATAAACTCAAAGTTCTTTTCTACATGTTTGAATATCTCAAATGGAAACTTGTACCTTTGAACAATTCCTAGTGCTCTTTTTTGACCCAAACCTTTAACTCCACCAGGATTATAATCAGTTCCTACAAGAATAGCTAAACAAATTAATTGATCACGATCAATATCTAATCGATTCAATACACGTTTAAATTCAACCAACTCAGGCTTAATATCTATATACATACCTGAAGCGGTTTTCCTACGACGAGCAAGTGTCAGATTTCTAATCAAAAAAGGTGTAGCATATAACAAAGAATCATAATCCTGAGAAGCAGAAGCCCAAACCAAACCTTTATTTGCCAAACTAGCAGCTTCAGCTTCACCCTCACTCGGAGCCTCTATTACAGGTATACCCATTGCAATCAATAATTCTTTACTCTCTCTAATAATATCATCAGTTAATTTAACAGTCCTAGCAGAATATTTTCTCATTCCATCAATATCTTCAATACGTCTAGCCTCATCATACTTAACTTGTGCAAATGCTTTCGCTTCTTTACGTTTCTCTATTTCACCTCTTTTTAATTCAGGAGGAACTCCATCAAAAACATAAACAAGTTTAATTCCTTCTAATAACAAACTAATATTTCTATAGAACAAACCAGATAAATGAGAAGTAATCTTTCCACTACTATCTTTCAAAGGAGTTCCATCAACTTGACGAATAGAAGTAAGAAACTGGTATAAAGTATTATATGCATCAATTGCAATGATTTTCCCTCTAAGCTCCGCAACATCAACATTTCGCCTAGGTATTATTTCACTAATATTTAATCCCATATTATAATAGAGTAAAGAAACTATTTAGATTTTATGATATACTAAAACACCATATCTAGATATTTATTAACCAAATCTTTTTTATCTATTTTATTAATAAATTCATCAAATCCTTCTTTTCCTTTACGAATCTTCCAAGCATAATTAGCATCATAAGTACCATTAGTCCCTAATGGAAAGACATTAAGACTAATATTACCAAATATTTTACCTACATCTCGAGAAAACTCTGGATGACCTGATGCTACGTCATCAAGCTCCTTCACTTTTGTTCTAGGATTTTCATCAGAATATAAAATCTTTTTTATTGTAGAATAAAATATTATATCTTTACCATATTCATTAGAAATTTGATTTTTAGCAATATTATAATCAGATTCTTTATTAACTAGAGGAACTTTGTCAACATTAATTTCAGCTTCCAATTGACTTTCTTTTAAATGAGATTCTGATTTATTCGGCCTTTGCAATTTTCCTAAATACTCCACCAAGAATTGTTCAATTACAGAACCAGAGTCATCACCATCCAAAATCTCATATATTTTTGAGTAATCACCCTTAAACATCTCTACATAATCATTTTTAGTTGAAGAATTGTTCTCATCATTAAATTTTATTACAAGTTCATCAAATTCACCATTACCTAATGGCCATTCAAAGTTTTGATAATTCTCTATCTCTTTCCAAACTCCATTAGACTTTCCCATAAACATCTCTTTCCAATAATAATCTACATCGTCATCATCGCCAATTAGTTTCTCTTTTGCCCATTCATCCACTTTCGCATTATAGAAAAACTCATCAGTATTTTTATTCGCTTCCACATTAGAAAGAGACTTCTTAGCATATTCTGATGATTCAGAAGCAAGTAAGAACTCTAAAGGATTCCAATCAATTATATCTGATTCCATAAAAAATCAAACCAAAAAACCTATTTAAACCTTTCGTAAGTGTAACTACTAAATAAGGACGCAACATCTCCCACTCAACTTTAAATAAGTCTTTCCCCTAAAATCAACATGAGGTGCGACTTTATACCAATCGATTACAACTACTTTGACTACGAAGGTAAAAACTACATAAAAATTATCGGACGAACTTCAAATAATAAACAAATATGTGTAATTGATGATTATCAACCCAATTTCTGGCTAATTTTAAAAGATAACGTAAAACAAAAAGAGATAGATAAACTGATATCAAAAATCAAAAAGATAGAAATAGATAAAAACATTAGAAAATCAAAAGTAACAGACATCCAAATTCACAATAAAAAGTTTCTAGAAAAACCCGTAAAGGCAATTCAAATATTCACAACAAATCATAAAGATTTACACGAAATAGCCTCAGAAATCGGAGACAGTTCAATAATTCTACATAGAAGAGAATACGATATAAACATATTATCAAAATATATAATGGAAAAAGATTTAGAACCATTAAACTGGTATACTATAGAAGGAGGCCCACTAACAACAGACGACTTCGGAGGAATTATCAACGATATAGACTTAGAAGTTTGTTTCAAACTAGACAGCTTCAAACTAAAGGAAGAACAAAAAGATTTTCAACCAAAAGTATTAGCTTACGATATAGAAACCGAAAACATAGAAATAGGAAAAAGTAAAATCTTAGCCATTTCTCTATACGGAGATAATATAAAAAAAGTATTAACACTTCAAAAAACTACAACAAAACCAGACTATGTAGAACAATATAACACAGAGTCTGAAATGATAGAAGCATTCGTTAATCACATCAAAGAATACGCACCAGATGTTCTATGTGGATATTTCTCAGATGGATTTGATCTTCCATATATCAAGGCTAGAGCAGAAAAAAATAAAATTAAATTAAATCTTGGGATAGACAACTCACAGCCAACATTTTCACGAGGAAGAATACCAACAGGAAGAATAGATGGCATTGTTCATGTTGATATTTATAGATTCATTTCTTCCGCATTTTCACAATATTTACAAACAGAATCATTATCATTAAACGCTGTAGCTAACGAATTAATAGGAGAGAAAAAAGAAGAATTTGATTTCAATAAATTAACAAAAATGACAGAAAAAGATTGGTTAAAATTATTTTCATATAACCTTCAAGATTCAAAAGTAACATATAATTTATTTCATGCAATACTCCCAGATTTAAAAGAATTTTCAAAAATAGTAAAAGAACCGATGTTCAATATAAGTAGAAACACAATGGCAACAAATTGTGAAAATTATATTTTACATAATTTAAAAAGATTCAATGAAATTGCTGAAAAAAAACCAACAAACGAGAGTATAGTAAATAGAAGAACTACAGAAAAATATGAAGGAGCATTTGTTTTTGAACCGAAACCGAACTTATATGAGAATATTGTAATGTTTGATTTTACAAGTATGTATGGATCAATTATTGTAAGTTACAATCTAAGCAAAGCAACACACATCCAAGAGAAAGAATTTTCAGAACAAAGAGGAATGTTCCCAATATTATTAGAAGAAATAATAGAACAAAGAAAAAAGTACAAAAAAGAATATGCGAAAAATAAAAACAATTTAACTAAAGCAAGAAGCAATGCATACAAATTACTAGCAAACGCTAGTTATGGATATTTGGGATTCTTTGGTGCAAGATATTATTCGAGAGACGCAGCAGAAGCAACAACACAACTAGCGAAAAAACACATACTCTCCACAATAAGTAATATAAAACAACAAGGACATCAGATAATCTACTCTGACACAGATTCCATAGCTTTTTTACAATCAGACAAAACAAAAAAACAAATTATAAATTTGCAAAATAAAATAAACGACGATTTACCAGGTATTATGGAACTAGATCTTGAAGACTTTTATCCAAGAGGAATATTCGTATCAAAAAGAACAACAACACAAGGTGCAAAAAAGAAATATGCACTATTGCAAGAAAACGATCAATTAAAAATAAGAGGATTTGAAACAGTAAGAAGAGATTGGTGTCCACTAGCAAGAGCATTACAAAAAGAAATATTAGAATCCATATTAAGAGTAGGAAATGAGAAACAAGCATTGAAGATATTCAAAAAATCAATAAATAACTTATTAGAAAGAAAAATCAACATAGAAAAACTAATGATACAAACACAACTAAAAAAAGACATTAAAGATTACGTATTAAAGGGACCACATGTAATAGCTGCAGAAAAAATGTCCAAACAAGGCTTACATATTACGACAGGGATGCCCATAAAATATTACATTGGAGAAACAGGCAGAAAGACAAAAAAAATTAGCGATAAAGTCTTTTTACCAGAAGAAAAAGCAGAATATAATATAGAATATTATTTAAACAACCAACTCATTCCAGCAGTAGAGAATATATTTAAAGTATTTAACATAAATATAAAAAACGAACTAAACAATAAAAAACAAAGTAGTCTATCAGACTTTTAACTATGAAACACAACATAAAAACATCAATAATATTATTAACAATGTTTATCATAATACAAATAGTTGGAATATTCATAATTAACGCATATAGCCCAACATTAAATATTTCAAACAATCAAACCCTAAATACAACAAGCTTAGCTTCAACCGATTTACCATTTGGATTAGAAGATGAAAGCGCAAGTAATCCAATCTCAATAATACTAACTTTTTTATTAGCATTTTTTATAATTTCAATATTATTAAAATACAAACTAAAACTAGTTCTAAGAACTTGGTTTTTAATTGTCACAATAATCGCAATAGGAATAACAATAAACGGATTTCTTCTAAACATATCCAATCAAAATATAACATGGGCAATAGCATTATCAACAGGAATAATTTTCGGTTTCTTAAAAGTATTCAAACCAAACAAATATATTCATAATTTTACAGAAATATTCATCTACCCTGGTATCGCAACAATACTAGTAACGACAATTTACAACCCAAACAAACCTGGCCTCAATATTATTTTAATGTTAATCTTATTAGTTTTAATATCGACATACGATATCTGGGGTGTCTGGAAAAGCAAACTCATGACAAAAATCGCTAAATACGAAATGGAAGAAGTAAAAATATTTGGAGGATTAATCATCCCTTATATTTCGAAAAAAGATAAATTAAAAATTAAAAAATTAAAAAAGAAATACAAAGAAAAAAGAATCCCAAACATTGCAATACAAAAGAAAAAAATAAAAGTTTCAGCAGCAATATTAGGAGGAGGAGATATTGCATTCACAATAGTAACTATGGGTGTTTTTATGTGGACATTTCCACAACAAGTATTATTTGGAATACACGGACTAATTCCAGCACTATTTATTTTATTAGGTTCAATTCTAGGGCTTTCATATATTTTCTTTTTTGGTGACCCTAAAAAACCATATCCAGCAATGCCCTACATAACAACAGGAATATTCACAATGCTACTAATCTGGAAAATGATCTTTTTCTAATATAGAATTCCAATAGTAACATATTCAATATTTTCAAAACGAATTTTACCATCAGAAAAATTATTATTATCACCCTTCGTAATAAAATAAACTCCCTTTGAATCAATACCCTTTTCAACAATTCTATGAACTATCAATAATCCATTCTTATTAAATGAAATAATGTCTCCAACATCTATTTCTTCAGGAATACCCGGAACAACCCTTATACCGTTAGCACCCTTATCAAGAACAGGCTTCATACTCCCTGTGGGCTTATATGAAGAAAGTTTTGCATTGTCAACGTTAATAATTATCTTATTATCTAATAATATAATATCTTCCTCTAAAATCCAATCTGAAGGAGATTCTTCTAAGTCCATATTTCCATTTCCAAAAGGGACCTCACTTCCATGAAAAAACACCAAGGAAAGAATAAACGCACAGCTAAAAAAACCCAATATAAATATTAATACAAAATCAATAACCTTTTTCATATCACTACATAGTAACTACATTATATAAGTCTTCCGATTGTTATCTTTAGATAGGAGTTACACCCCCGAAACATTTAAATAGTCATAGATTATTATTAACACTAAGGTAGTAACAATATGACAATAAATCAAGAATTAGTAAAAAAATTGAAAGGGTATTTTGACTTAAACATTTATGAAACAAAGGTTTGGCTAGCATTGTTAAGTAGAGGGGTTTCTTCAGCTGGTGAAATTGCAGAAATAAGTAATGTTCCACGATCTAGAACTTATGATGTATTAGAAGGCTTAGAAAAACAAGGCTTTGTAATCCAAAAATTAGGAAAACCTGTAAAATACATTGCAGTAAAACCAAATACTGTTATTGAAAAATTAAAAAATAATACTATGAATACGGCAGAAGAAAAATTAAAAACATTAGTCAATTTAAAAGATACGATAGAATATAAAGAATTAGAGGAATTACATAATTCAGGAATTGTACCAACAAAAAATAACGATTTATCTACATCAATTAAAGGAAGAAACAATTTATACATTCAAATGAGAGATATAATGGAAAGTGCACAAAGACAAGTTTATCTTGTATCATCCTCTTATGAATTATTAAACAAAGCAAGAATGTTTAAAGAAATATTTTCAACATTAACAAAAAGAAAAATAAATATCAAAGTAATGATTCCAGAAGACACGAAAGAGGCAAATAAATTATCTAAAAAGTTTGGTATAGAAATAAGAAGCAAACCAATCAACGCACGATTTGTAATCGCAGATAAAAGCGAATTAATATTTACAATGAAACCAACAAATGTTCATGAAGATTATGATTACGGTGTATGGATAAATTCACCATTTTTTTCTAACTCAATAGCATACATGTTCGAACTAGCTTGGGGAAAAAAATAAAATGCCATCGAATTCTCATTTTGAAACAGATTATTCTATCTCATACCTCGCACGTCCGAAATTTTTATTTCCCATTTTAAATATTTTTGAAGAATATGCTGAAAAATATAATAATTCTTCTGGAATCACATATGAAGATAATGGTGATGGCTATGAAACTAGAACAACATTAATAATAACTAATTGCCCAAAAGAAGATTCAGGATTAAGAAAAGAAGTTAATCAAGCATATGAGGACATAATGAAAAAATATTTTTATAATGGAGATGATTTTACCAAAGATCAAGAATTAGCAATAAAAATTCCTACTTTAGAGATAAATACAAAAATACATAAAAAAACTATTCTATAATTAATCTATTTATTTTAACAAACATCTCTTTTTCGAACTTTTTAATCTTCATTAAAAGATTATTCAAACTTATTTCTACCTTAACATACAAAACACCTTTCTTCTCAACAATATTGACGCCATGCAATTTTCTAAATTTATCAACCTGTTCAATCAAATTAACAGGAGGTCCCTCTCTTTCAATAACAAATTTTTCAATAACAATAATATATCCTTTGCTCGATTTCCCATAACCTAAATAATAAAAATCTGTATAGAACACCGTTTGTCCATTTCTCTCAAACTCTTTAATAATAAAATCAAAATATTTTTTCATCTTAGAACCAGCAACATCTCCCTCTTGTTTATCTGTAGTAAATTCTATTTCAACATATCTAGCTTTATTTTTTTCTGCAATTTTCCTTAATTCCAATATATCAATATTCTTGAATTCGAAAAAATCCGAATTTGGATTTTGTAAAAAAGCTTGAGCAATTTTAATAAATTTAGAAAAAGTTTCAATACCTAAACCAGCACAAACATTCCTATATTTATACGTCGGATCAACAACAACAATAGGACTTTGCAACTTAGAAGAATTTAACTCCATCATAATCTGCTTCTTACCAGAAAAATATTTCTCGGGATCCAAAACATCAACTTTACTTATTTTTTTCAAAAAATTCACAAATCCACCAAAATAAATTACAAGCAACTCTAAGGAATAACCAGAAAACCCCTTAATATAACTCTCCGCACCATAACATTTATTTGCTCTGACAAAACTCTTAGCCAATTTAATTTCATTATTTAAAACAGGGTTTTCTTTTAACTTTTTCACAACATAATCAACATGCAACATACTAACATCAGTAACATTATTAGCCTTAGCAGGATCGATATTCTTAACAACAGGAATAAGCTCCAAAATAACTTCAGGCATAACTACCTGATAATAATCTCTGGAACCATGAACCTTACGTAAATAACCACCAACATCTATCCCTTTCAATAAAGCTCCTAATTTTTTAGTATCACTTTCTTTATCAAACATAACAAAAATATCTATATCCTGTAAGGAATCCTTTTTTACGGCTGTTCCTTTTGCAAAACTACCGCCAATAAATACTTTAACACCTTTCTTCTTTAATTTTTTAATAAAACTATTAGCAATCTTCCTAAAATTCTTTATTTCATCATCAGATAAGCTGATTTTACCCAATTGTTCTTCAAGGACTTTGTTCAACCTCATAATATTAATTACCAAATACCCTTTATTAAACTACCTTCATCCATTAAAAATCTATTAAATATTTTCCTTCTTCTATCTTAAATACAATTGGTTTCCGATTAATTAAAGAAACTAAATCTATTTCGTATTTTCCTGTTCCCACCAATCTAACCGATTCGATATCTAGAATCACTGGCTGATTTTCATCTTCAATTTTTAAAATACTTCTAACATCTTCTTCCACTTTTTGTTTATTTATATCATCTAATTCAGGCAAAACAACATTATTCTTTTCTTGAATTTTCTTAACTTGTTCATCCCTAATATAAAAAAAGAATTTACCATTACAATTATTACAACCCTTTAATATTTCATCACTCCCAACAGGAATGATTCTTGAACAATGAACACATTGATGTGGCATACAAAAATAAGAACATTAAATTTTATAAGGTTTATGGAAAGAATATAATATAAAAATTCAAAATTATTGTTTACCTTTTAATTCACTAGTAAACTTCAATATCTTCTGATAGAGACCTTCATCATGTTTCTCAATCTTATTATATTTCTCATTAATTTGCCTATAAACCATCTTAGCACCATTAATATCGCCTTGCCTTAACTTTGCATTAGCATTCATTAATAAACCATTAATTTCTTGAGACAATGCTCTATCGTTATTAAACACAGGTTGACCCATATTACGTTGCATAGGTGGTCTATTCCCAGGCATTTGTGTAATTGGTTGTTTGGAATATGCATTCGACACAACAGGCGTAGCCGGTTGAACTTTATTCTTTTTTAATGCATTTATTTTCTTTTTCTTTACACCAAGAAACAATACAATAACAATAATAATAAACAATACTCCAAGTGCTAAACCAATCCAAATAAATGTCATATTGCCATCTTTGCCTGGAACAGTAGTTGTAGGTGTCCCCTGATTAATATAACTGTCATCATCGTCATCATCATCGTCACCTGTTGCAGGGTCTGTTGTTGGATCTGAAGGAGCAACAGAAACTACACTAGAATCAGATTTAAAGAACAATGTTCCGACAGTCGTATTTAATCCAGTAACTTTAACAGAAACATCATAATAATTATTACTATCTAAATCATATTTCTTTGTTGCGGCAAAGCTAATTTCGCTAAGAGAGCCATTTGGTAATTTTAATTTTATAGAGGTGTTAAGAATATCATATAATTTAAAATTATAAGTTGTTCCACCAACAGTCATTCTAGCATAATCTCCTTCACTCATAACAATAGACTTACCAGCACTAAATTCAGTACTATTAATAGGATAAGTGACAGAAGAACTACCGCCACCGCCACCGCCACCACCGCCACCGCCACCTGTTGCAGGATCAGTAACTGGCGCAACCGAAGTAGAAGTTGTTTTAATCGTTACAGATTGAGTTATATTGCTACAAGAAACTCCACTTGTTCCCCTATCATTACAAGCAGTAATTGTATAAGGATAATTATTATTCGGTAATTCTACCGAAGTTTTAGTAATATTAAGGTTCCAATTTGATTGACTATTCATTTCTAAACCTGTTGTATATAAATCTCTTACTTCATCATCACTTAAAGTTTTATTAAAGATTACAATTTCATCTAAAGAACCATTAGCATAATCTCCGTCCAAAAAACCAATAGTTAATTGAGAAATGCTATCAACACCATCAACTGATTCATTAGAACTCACATTTACTTCAATACCATTAATATACAATTTAACTAAACTATTATTTCTAACAACACCAATATGATTCCATCTATTTGCAACAATTGAAGAATCACTTAAAATTGAAGAATCAGAAGTATCATATTGATAATAAACAACATTTCCAGAACCATTAACTGCCAAGCCCCATTCTTCTGTACTAGAATTATAAAATTCACCTATCACAGGGAAAGAACCACTCGCCCAATAAATCCAAGAAAAAACAGATAAGTTCTCATTATATGGAATCAGCAATGAAGAATAATTCAAGCTTGTATTCACACCATTAAAACTCCGACCTCCTTCATATTTAGCAGAACTTAAAAAAACAGAGTTGTTATTTGTTACATTCATACTACTATTCACCGAATTGTTTATATCGCCATCTATATCAAAATTAACTTCGAAAATTCTATTCGAAGCAGCAACACTCCCCGTAGGATTAAAAAAGCTAAAACAACTACCAAACAAATTACAAGCAAAGGCATCTGTGCTCAAGGTATAATTAACATAGCTCAACTTAGGACTTACAATACTAACATCTATTGATAAATTAACTAAGCTCAAATTTAAAATTTCACTATTGTTTGGAGTATCTCCACCAAAAGTCAAGACAGGAACGGTATTAACACAAACTGTGTCTATACAATTACTAGTCAAAGGACAATGTCTATCCAAAGAACATCCATATTCATTTGTAGAAACAGGCAAGGATTCCCCTTCACCATAATAACTCCAGGCATTTACAAAATCCCAACCATCGCCACTATAATTCATTGGAAAATTTGTGAAATCATTAAAATAAGATATATCTGTTTTTGCAGTACAATTTATATCACTCTCTTCCGTAACATTAAAATAACACCAATCAGGATCTGAGAAATCTATATTATACCAATATGAATCTATAATAGAACCTACATTATAACCTATTAAACCACTTTTGTAAGTTTGAATTCGTGATTCTATTAAACTCACTGTAAAACTGCTTGAAACCAAACCTATGTTATAACCTACCAAACCACCAATATAATTTAAACTATCATTAACATTACCAGCACTATAAGAATCACTAATATTACCTACATTATACCCTACCAAACCACCAGTATAATTCTGTCCACTAATTGCACCATTGAAATAAGAATTTTCTATCAAATAATTATTACGTCCAACTAGGCCACCAGATTTATCCATTCCAATAATATTATGAGTAGAACTACCAATCACATAAGATTTATTTATAGTATTATTATTATAGCCCACTAAACCACCAACATTACTACTACCACTAACACTACCATTCACAAAGTATGAACTCAAAACCACAGCATCATTATAACCAACTAATCCACCAATGTTTTCAAAACCAGAACCACTAACATTAGTCATGCTACAAAATGTATTATTTACAATACCTTTAGAATAACCAGCAACACAAGCAGTATAATTAGATCCATTAAAAAAAGAATCAGAAACTATTAAATCAAAAACATTACCTGAAGAATTAATATATCCAAATAAAGAAACATATTCTTTAGAAACATCACTAACACTTAGATTTCCTATTTCATAATCAGAACCATTGAATGTACCATCAAAAGCACCCGTTTCACTTCCAATAGAATCAAAACCAAAACCAAAACAATTAATACTACTATTCAAAATAAAACTCTTATTCAAAAAATCTCTAACCTGATTTAAGCTATTACAATTACAAATTTGATAAGGATCAATATCGGTTCCCGTACCGCCACAAAAACTACTAACACTAAAAGATATTTTATCAAAAGTCCCACTTTTAGAAACTTCATCATAAGCTTCAATTTGATAATCATAACTTCCGCTACTCAACATATCGCTAAATGTATATAACCAATTACCACTATCAACTTTCGTAAAATCCATATAATATAAACCCGAAATTTCACTAGCGGATAGAGATTTATTATAAAATCTTACCTCATCTAATACTGAGCCACTCATACCTTTCGTATCATTATATCCTAAAATAATTTCGTAATTTGGTTGTGTCTTTCTTCCATTAAATACAGATTCGTTAACAGTAAAATTATCATTAACACTTAAGGATATTTTGTTACCAGAACTATCATACTGCCCTACAATATAATTCCATTTATTCAATTCAACAGCCTTACTAACTTCCACATAATTAGTAGAAGAATTATATAATCTAAATTGGACTTGATAATCTCCAGAATTATTTACTAATATAAATTCATAATCAATCTCAGCACCATTTTTCTTAGATAAAATAAGATCATTAGTATCTCCAACTACACTAGGTTTTATCCAAAAAACTGTGGAAAAATTATCACTAAAATAATTTCCACTAAAACCACTCCCAATAACAAATTTGTTATCATTATCACTACCACTAAATTCTAGACCACTATCATATCTTCCCCCTTGTAATATCTTTGTCGCTCCTCCTTCAGGAACTCCAATTCTCTCACCAGAAACAAAATCATAACCCACTTCAGTAAGACTATCAAAAGATAAAAGATATTTTAATCCATCAGCATAGTTTTCTCTATCATTAAATAAGTTATCACAATATCCTCTAACAACGGAACAACTATGAATAGTAGAATTCCAATTAATATTAATATGATCTAACTTTAACGAAGAAATGCTCACATTAATAATTGTATCATCACTACTTATAATAAGAACATCACCATCCTCTGGAGAACCATCTAATACGGACAACACAGGAGTTGTATCTTCACAAAACAAATCAACACAACTAAGCCCAGTAGAACAATCACTATTAACTAAACATTCTGCCTGCCACAAAAATTTCAATAAAGATATCCCATTATATACTCCGGTCCATATAGAAAAATCCCAACCTGTCAAAGATCGATCTAAATCCATTGGTTCATTATCATAATTAAAGAAATAAGATAAATTTTCTTGGGGAGTACACCCACCTCTTGTTACATTATTACTACAATTTAAGTTATAATAACAATTATTTGTATTATCTGTATTATTAATCCAATATAATCTATTTAAATCGTTTTCAATATCCGAAGTATTATGTAGACCTACAATCCCTGCTGTACAATCTTCATCCGACGTAACATTTCCAGAAAAAAATGAATTTTTAACTGTATGATTATTAAACCCAACCAAACCACCAGTTTGAGAAATTCCATCAACAATCATCTCTGAGTAAGAATCACTCACAGTCCCATAATTAGAGCCCACTAAACCACCAGTATTATTAGATGTCCCAGTAACATTACCAACAGAATAAGAACTTGACAAAGTGGCAACATTATATCCAACTAAACCACCGATGAACATATTACCATCAACTGTACCATTAAAATAAGAACTTGTTACAGGTTCATTAGCCTCACCAACTAAACCACCAACATAATCATGACCCGTAACAGATGCATTAGAATATGATCTTCTAATTCCATAAACTCCACTTACATCTAAATCTCCTATTAAACCACCAACAAAATAAGAACCATTAACTGTTCCACTAGAATAAGAATTTAATATTCCATCACTACTAGCATCGTCAAACAATCCAACTAAACCACCAGTGTTATTTTCTCCATTAATATTAGCATCAATAGTATAAGATGCATTAATCATTCCTTCACCAGAATAATATCCAACTAAACCACCAACAGCATTAGTATCAGATGTAACATTACCACTAAAAGAGCTACTAGTTAAACTACTAGTTTTCATATATCCGACCAAACCACCAACACCCTTCTGTCCAGCTTTCATTCCAGTAATATTCATTCCAACAGCATCAATGTTATTTAAGTCAGATGAAGTATCATAATAACCAACTAAACCACCAACATAGTTAGAGCCATTAACCGTAACATTAACTAAACTAATATCATTAATAGAACCTGATGAACCACTAAGAATATATCCAATTAAACCACCAACAGATTCGTCACCATTAATAACAATGTTAGAAATAATTAAGTTAGATATATTAAATTCGTCTTCAACAATAGCAAAAATACCAGCATAATTATTAATATTAGAAACAGTGATATCAGAAATTATATTTCCATTTCCATACAATTCACCATAGAATCCTTTTGATATATTACCAATAGGAGTAAAAGGATTAATTCCACTACAACTAAAGCTATTATTTAAAATATAATTTGCAGATAAATCAGCACTAATATTTTGGAACTCTGTACAATTATGTATTTCAATATAGTCTTCATATCCCACGACAGCATGACCTGTATATTTCAATCCAACAAAAAACAAAACTATACCTAATAACAAAACTATTGAAATAAATCCAATAAATCGATAATTAACCTCTTTCATAAAAAAAGTATGATTCTATACTATATAAATATTATTATTTCTGTAGTAGTACCTCAATCTTAGAGGGGTCTTTCTTCATTTCTTTAACAACACTAGCAGGACCAATTATAGTCATAGCATCCTGTTCACCGACTAGAATACGCGCAATATTATATCTAATTTTATGAAATAGGTTTTCTCCATCAACACCATTCCCAATTGTAGCGATTTCAATTCCTCGAAAACCTTTAATATTACCAATTAACATCATAGAGTTTTCAATCAAACGAGCTTCTTCATCAACTTTTAATTTTCCTTGAAGAACGATTAGTTTATTATCTAAAACTAATCCCATTAATAATTTTACCCTACTAATACTATCTTTCGTCGCAATTTCAGAATATGGCATAAAATGGATAGTTAAATCACTCTTAGATTTCTTTCTCTTAATTCTTTTTACATCCTTTTTACTTTGCACCATCTTATTTTTTAGCCTTCTTAATTAACTTAAAAAGTTCTTCATAAAACTCATCCAAGTTTTCACCAGTTTTAGCTGAAATCCCAATAACATCATATTCAGGAAATGCGCCTTCTATCTTCTTAAGGTTTGATTTTTTTAAATCTATCTTATTCGCAACAATTAATACGGGAATTTTCCTAGCAACTAAATTACCAATGATAGTAATATTTACTTGAGAATATGGATTTGCAGTAGCGTCAATCAAAATAATAACAGCATCCATATCATCTAACCATTTAATAGATTCAATAATCCCTTGAGTAGCTTCTTTCGCTCGCACTTGAGCATCTTTTTTCTTCATTCCATATTTTAAAAAATCTTCAAAATCTATTTTTGTAGCAATCCCGGGAGTATCAATCAATTTAAACTCAATTTTTTTACCTTCTCTCTCAATCATAACTTTTTCTTTTACTTGTACCTCTCTAGTTTCGTGTGGTACTTTGCTAACAGTTCCTAAATCCTCACCCAACCAATCCTGACAAATAACATTCGCTAAAGATGTTTTCCCAGCATTAGGTGAACCATAAAAACCTAGTTTAACCTCACCCTTCTTCTTAAGAAGGCTGTTAAAAAGCCTACGCGCGAAATTTTTAATTATTTTTATCATCTTCTCTTAATTCAAATTCGACCTTGATATTTATTAATCTTTCTACAACTTTGTTATCTATTATAAGTAGTAGGATGTTTGACTTCAACTTCTTTCTTTTTATCCATCTTAGATTTATATTTTTCTAACATTTCTTTCCCCAACTTAATAATTTTGGTTATTGGAATAATTTCTGGTAAAATCTTTTTACCTTTATTCTTATTTATAGCATAAATAATTCTTTCCTCTGCCCAACCCTCAATCAATAATTTGTTTTTAATTTCAGATTCTTTCGAACCGTTTTTCATAGAAATCTCAATGAATTTTAATAAGTTACTTAGCTGTGTCTTCTCTTTAAACAGTGAATTTTCATAATATCTAGAATACCAAAATTGTAATCCGGTATACATACAAAGAACAAGAAACAATATCAAAATAATATACTTTACGGAAGAGCCAACAGGTATACAATCAGAACGACAATTTCTAAAATTTTCTCCTGTTTGAGAATCACAAATCCCATCATTATTACAGATATTATCAATATCGCTTTCTAAAACCAAGTCATTTAAATTCGTTGCGAAAAACATATCAACTTCATCTAATCCATTAGCATAAAATTTAATATTTTTATTTTTTTCATTTACACCTAATCCAATAATAGTATTACTACCCTGTGTTTTTGCATCATAAGATTCTTCAAATGTTAAATCGTCAATAGCTCTTTCTAAAATGAGATATGACTTATCGACATAACTAGAATTTATGTCTAAATCATATACTCTAAACAGACTAGACTTTGCACCAGAAATACTATTTGACGTTAAAACATATGTAGAATATTTTGAATCAATATATTGACTCTGCCAATTAAACAATGCTAAAGCGTATTCATCTAAACTTTTCCTCAAAGTTATACCTAAAAAATCCACTATTGTTTGTAAGTTCACTTCTTTATTTTGAGTATGAAGTGAATTTAAACGAATATCTGTTTGAAAAAGACTATCACTCAAATCAAAGTTATATAAGCTCAATATAACATCATTCTTTTGAGCTTCGGTCATCTCCGACACATTCAATATTCTACCCAATCTTTCCAACTCTCCTTTATAATAAGTAATATTCAACAATTCCCAAACATCATTAGTATACCAAATAGGTAAAGATTCAATGTCTTCCATAATATTAGTAAAAACAATACTTTGAGTTTTATAGGCACTTTCCAAATATTTTTTATCAGGTGAAACAATCTTTATAGTAACTACTTTTGACGCCGTATAGCCACTATCAGAAATAATCGTTAAATTTAACAAAAAACTAGATGCAACATAAAAAGTATATTTCATAGTATTAACCGTAGTATTTTTCTCAAATACATCAGGAATTTTCCAATTATATGTAATATTTTTACCATCCGCATTATCAATTTGAGTTCTGAATTCAATTTCAACACCAGTAGGAATATTATTTATAGGATAAATTTCCTCAATCGTTGGTGCTATTACTACATTCGTAACATTTTCATAAATCTTCTGCCCACCTATAGACAAAACATAATTCCCATTATTCAAAATAGGAAATTTTGTCAATGCTAAATCTAAATTACCTTCAAAAGAGAAAACAGCATCGCTTTCCGATAATGAAGATATTTCAATTTGATTTTGCGTCCCATTATCATTGGTATAGACAATATATACATTTTCTAAATTAATATTCTGATTCGCCCCCGAAAGAAATTTTACTGGCAAAATACAACCATGAGAACAATCATCTCCATACATATCATACAAATATGTATTTGCACTTGATTTCAAGCTAGACGGAGTTAATAGTATTGTTGGTGCAGCTGCATAACCAGCATATCTCATATAAATCCCATAATTAACAACTTTCTCAGTTGGGACATTAAAATTAGAACGAGTAGTCTCAAATCCAGATTTATTTAAAGAAGAATTTTCCTCTTTCAAAACATAATTTGTTGCTTGATTATCTGAATAAATACATACATAATAATTCCCCGCACTCATCTCTCTTGAGATATTACACTCTTGAGAAATATTTGAAATTTCACAAGTTCCCAACACACCAGGACTTGATCCTGAAGAATATAAGTACATTGTCTCTTCAAATACAGAATCAATATTTGATAAATCAGCACCAATAATCAAATTATCAGTTTTTGGAATATTGAATTCAGAACAGTAAGCTTTAGTAGAAGAAAGAGTTGAATTTTTGAATGAACCAGAACTCGGAGAATAATAAGAGTAATCTATAGTAGAAAATAAGTTATCTGAAAACTGAGAAAAACTCCATAAATAATTAAAAAAATCTATTTGTAAAGGTATATCAAATCCTTCATTAAAATCACTTGATAAACTGAAATAGATACTCGAAACACCAACATCTGTTCCATTAAGAAAAAACCCAACTAAATCTTGTTCATTTTTAGTTAATATAATATCTCTACTTAATCTAGACGAAGTAACAACATAACCAGGTTCACATGAATATGGAATGCATGTTGAATCCAAACCATTACTATTGATTAAATCTAATAATTTAATCGATTCTCCTCTACTGGAATATAATGTAGTATCAACATTTAAATCACTAAAAGATAAATTCAAATTCCCTTTGATCATCTCCCCAAAAAGATAATCATTTTCTACATTAACGTTATTCACTACAACATCTGCTGACACCAAATTTATCAACATAAAAACACAACATAAAAAAAACATTCCTCTTTTCATAGAAAAATATATATTTCAATATTTATAAATTATTTCTTTTGGTTTTAGCTAGTTTTTCTTTATTTTTCGGTTTCTTTAAATCTTTTTTATTATTAGAATTATTATTTCGAAATTTTTTCCCATTCAAATATTTTAGATGTTCTAATTTTTCTTTCAAAAACATTTTGCTATTCAGACCATATCTTTCAATCATTGTAGAAGTAAAATTTCCACCAATAAAATGCGGTAAAACAACATAAGTTGCACCTTGATTATACATTTCAATAGCCTCATCAATCTGTTGAGAAACAACAATAGTAATAGCTTTCTTATTGTGATTATAAACTCGATTTAATAACAGAATATCAGCATCACTATCTGAAATAGTCGATATAACCATTTTTGCCTTTGAAAAATTGATTTCATTTAACAATTCAATATCACCCGCATCACCATACATCGTATCATAACCATTTTTAGCCAATTCCAAAACAGTTTCAGGATCAAAATCAACAATCAATATTTTTTTCTTCATTTTTTTTACAGATTCCAAAATATCGGATCCTATTCTATTATAACCAAATAAAATAATTTCATGTTCACAATCACTACAATATTTATGCTCATCAACCTTACGTCCTTTTCTCTCAAAAATCTTTAGATATTTAGAAAATATATTATACAATTTATCAGAATACAAAATCATATATGAAGACCCAATTATTGTAATCAATCCAATTATCGTAACTAAAGACAAAATTTCAGATGGTAAGTGACCAACACTAATACCCAAAGCAATCAAAATTAATGAAAACTCACTAATTTGAGCGACAGTCAATCCAATTTTAAATCCAGTTTTCTTCTTGTATCCCAAGAATCTCATCAAAAACATCATAATCAAGGGATTTCCAATCAACACAAACAAAGAAAAAATAACAATAGGTTTAATATAAACTTCTAAATCTACAAAAGAAACTTGAGCACCCAAAGAAATAAAGAACAAAATCAAAAAGAAATCTCTCAACGGCTTCAACTTAGAACTAATTTCTATTTTATACGGAACAGAAGCTAAAGAAATACCAGCAAGCAAGGCGCCAATTTCAATAGGAAAATTAAACACAGAAAACATAGCACAAATTGCAAAACACCACGCCAAAGCAAACAACAACAAAAATTCTTGAGATTTAGCAATACTCTTCATCATCTTTGTCAAAACAAAATGACTAAACAACAAAACACCAACTATCATCAACACAATAATCCCAATCGATTTACCAAACAACAAAGCACCACCGCCCTTGGAAATTGATGAAATGAAAATAAGAGCAATTGCAACAATTAAATCCTGAACAATCAAAAAACCAATCGCAATTCTACCATACAAATTATCCAAATCTCCCTTATCAGATAATAATTTCATAATAATAATCGTACTACTAAAAGTTAAGGCAACAGCAATATAAGCAGAAACAATCTGCGAGAAACCTAAACCAATACCAATAAAATAACCAATAACAGCAGTAATTAAAACCTGACCAATACCAGTCAATATAGAAACTTTTCCGACATCTTTAATCATTTTAGGATTCAAACCTAAACCAACAATAAAAAGTAAAAGAGTAATTCCAACACTAGCCAAACTCTCAATAACTTCATGTGAATTTAAAATATTAAACAAATAAGGACCCGCAACAATACCACTCAAAATATAACCAATAATCAAAGGCTGTTTAAACATTCTAACAACAGCAGTAACCAGCATCGCAATTATAATAACTAAACCAATTTCAAAAAATATGTTTCCAACCATGTATCCTCTTAATATTATACAAATTAAAGAATTTATAAAGATTTGTTTAGAAAAACAGTTGCAAAATAACCGCAGCAATAAATATCAAACTAATAAGAATCATAATTGGAATATTAATCGGAAGTGAATA
The DNA here is from genome assembly GCA_964516745.1 of Candidatus Woesearchaeota archaeon. GTDB lineage: Archaea > Nanobdellota > Nanobdellia > Pacearchaeales > GW2011-AR1 > JAGVXH01. The sequence goes on along the minus strand of CAZEYD010000004.1, from coordinate 29,076 downwards.
AGCAGGTTTACTCTTACGTGTCTTCTTAGCCTTATAATTCATCAACAGAATCATTATACCAATACATCCTCCAGAAATAACTCCACCGAAACCAAGAATACTAATAAAACTCTTCACCCCTAAAAAGCTAATAAGCAAAAACAATAAAATAGGAACCGCTATAGACAACAGATACGACGTTCCCGAAGTCAACTTCAAATCATACTTATACATATCAAAAATAGAAAACGACATAACCAAATAACTAGTAAACATAGTAAAAATACCAAGTATATTCGCAATAGGACCAAGCCCAACAGTCAAAGTAACAATTTCAGCAACTTCTCTTCCCATAAAACCAACTACAGTAAAAACAAACAAAGAATACAAAACAATTGGGATTGTAACACCAATAATAATTGCCTTTTTCAATAATTTCTCATTTCCCTTTAACTCCGTTTTCAATATAGGAATAGTTGTAAAACCTAAAAACGCAAAAATAATAACACCAATCGGCAAAAATATAAAAGAACTATCAAAAAACGTTAAATTACTAATATCAATTCTAGAACCAAAAATAAAAAATATTATCAAAATAATCAAGGCAATCGCCAAAACACCATATGGTTCAGCTTTCTTTAACTCCTTTAAACCGCCTTTTAACAAAGATGACATAAGAATCCAAAATAAGATAGAAAATATAATAGTATAAATATAATTCCCAAAAAACATAGCGGAAAGAGACTTTCCAACACCCAACAAATAAGCAAGAAGTGAAGAATGAACCGCAAATAACATCACAATAATCATTAACATTTTTCCTTTCTTACCCAAAAACTTTTCCGCATAACCAGGTAACTGATGATTAGATTTAACGCTCAAAGCAACTTCTCCCAAATATAAATAAACAAGCATCATAGCAAGTCCTAAGAATAATAAATACGCCAAACCAACACCAAGACCAATCTTAGAAAATACATAAGGCAAACCAAGAATACCAGCACCAATAATAGAACCAGTCAAAGTAAACGCAGCAACCCACAATTTTTTATTCATAATAACCTCTTCATCTTTTTTGTGATTACTAGTTTATAAAAATTGGGAATCCTCTATTCAATAAATTTAAATAATTCTAAGGAATTCAATGTTTATGGATCTATTAAATAACATTATTAAAAAAAAGAATCAGGCACTTCTAAGAATAAGAAATCTATTTGATAAACATTCTGAAATCAAATTTGCCTCAATTATAATTCTTTTAGTAACTTATTTCTTCTTCGCATCCAAATCACACGGGATCAAAGATGGATTCCTGGTAAGTATTTTATCGTGGTCCTTTTTCATTTTATGCACACCAATCGCAGATGCTGGCTTCCTAATTGATTTCCCAATACGTTTAATCACTGGAATTAAAATGATTCATTCAGAAATGATAGTATGGATTCTTGCTATAAGTCTAAACATCTTTACATTAATAAGATTTCCAGCATTATATGATAAAACAATTTTACTCTCCTTATTCAAACATATAATAATCACACCTTTCCCATTCTTAATTATTATTATATTGTCAGCACTAGGAACTTTTATATCAATTTATTTAGCAGATAAAATGATAGATGTTAAAAAAGGGAAAAAGAAAAAAAGAAACTTTTTAATGAAACATAAGATAATTATCTTTACAATCTTAACAATCACAATAATAATCTGTTATAATTTTTTGTTAAAAAGACTTGGAATTTCTATTATATAAAAAACATTCACCAAAACCTATATTCCCATATCATTATTTATGAAATATCTTCACTAAATCAGAGACATCTCCTTCAACAACTTCAAAAAAAGACGAATTAGGATTAGAGATTACTACAATTTTTGTTTCATCAGAAATATACTCTTTCACTGCGGAAAGTTCTGAAAACTTATTATCATAATCCCATTCTTGTCCTTTCTTTTCAAAATTACAAACATAAACTTTCATACCGTTTCCTGAAATTACACGAGTTTCTAAAGGAAAACTATCTTCATCATTAGGAAAAGGATAAACTCCTCTTTGAATTATATATTTTGCAACTTCATTAAAATCAATCTTTTCATCTCTATAAACATCAGGTATCATTAACAAAAGAAATCATCATCATTAATAAATCTTTATTTCATTTAAAACATACTATTCAACTTGTTTCCTCAACCATACTTTCGTTTCAAACCAATCAAAACAAAATTCATAATTGAAACAACAATACTTGTCACGAGCAAAGGCCAAGCACCCTTCAAAATACCATAAGTTGCCCATAAAACTTGCGCAAACAAGCTTATCAATAACCACATAATTGACAAATCCTTCGTCTTCTTACTCTTCAAAGATTTTACTACCTGAGGCAATAAAGACAAAGAAACAATTAACCCAGCAGTAAAACCAATTAATTCAATCCAACCCATAACAATACTAATTATTCTTCATATTTATATATCTTCTTAAAATAAAACCTTACTTTTTTTCAAATCGATCACCATCTCTCCCATAACACTTATCCATAACTCTCTTAAAAGAATCATCCAAATTAATATTCAAAGAATTTGCAAGACAAACAATTGTAAAAACAACATCCGCCATTTCATCAGATAATTCCTTAATTTCTTCAGAAGATTTTTTTTTCTTAGGACCATATATATGATTTATCTCTCTAGCTAATTCCCCTGTTTCTTCCGTTAATCTTGCCAAAATCTCATGAGGCTTCCAATACCCAACTTTTAACAAACTCACCCACTCATCAACTTCATCTTGAATTTCTTTCAAACCCATACACAATTTGAGAAAATAGAATATTTAAATTTATCTTTACTCAACAAAAACACCAGGCATTCCAGGTCTAGCTTTCTTACTTTTGTTCTCAGGATCATATTTCTTAGCATCCTTAACAGAATAAATAATAACTTCACAACCAACAGACTCACTAATCTTCTTAATATTCAATTTCTCAACCTCAAACGGCAACACATACAAATAAGCTTTCTTCACTTCTCTCTTCTCCATCAATTTATCAACAACATTCTTAACATTTTCAATAATTTTCTCATTAACATCAATCTCTTTCTTAACAGATTTTAACTTCTTCTCATCAAACTCAGGCCACGAAGTATTAGAAATAAATTCTTTATTTCCGATCTTCTCCCAAAGCTCCTCAGTAATATGTGGACAAATTGGATTTAATATCTTTAGAAATTTCTCATAACTAATTTTAGAACACCCCTTTTCAAACATCTTATCAAACAATTCCCTTAATTCAATTGTAGCCTTCCTATACTGGAAACTACCATAATATTCTGTCACATTCTTAATAATATTATTTAACTTAGTTTCTAATTCATTTCCATCTTTCTTCTCGATAAAATTATCAGCAAATTCAAAGATTTTTTTAATAAACCTAAAGCTTCCTATAATACCATTTTCACTCCAATTTATATTTTTATCAGGCGAAGCTAATCCAGATAAAAAAAATCGTGCAGTATCAATACCATAACGATTTGAAATCTCTTCAGGTAATATACATGTTTCCGGTTTAGACTTACTCATCTTTACACCACCCTCTCCAGATAACATACCCTGATGAAACAATTTCTTTGCAGGCTCACCAAAATTAATCAAACCTAAATCTCTCAAAAACTTAGTATAAAATCTAAAATAAATTAGATGCATACAAGCATGTTCGGCCCCACCAACATAAACATCAATTGGATTCCAATACTTTGCCTTCTTTTTAGAAAAAATCTCTTTATCATTTTTAGGATCAGTAAATCTCAAATTATACCAACTAGAGTTAACAAAAGTATCCATTGTATCAGTCTCTCGTCTTGCTGCTCCACCACACTTAGGACATTTAGTATTAATCCAATCTTCATTAGTAAGTAAAGGATTTCCATTACCAAATTTTACATCCTTAGGTAACTTAACAGGTAAATCTTTTTCGTCAATAGGAACAGCACCACATTTCTCACAATAAACAATTGGAATTGGTGTTCCCCAATATCTCTGACGACTCACACCCCAATCACGAAGTCTAAAATTAACAACACGCTTACCCTTTCCTTTTTCTTTTAACCAATCAGTAATTTTTATAATCGCATCTTTAGAATTCATTTTATCAAACTCACCAGAGTTAATCAAAATACCATCCTTACCAGTATAGATTTCATCACTATTTCCTTCAGGAGCTTCAACCACCTCCTTAACTTCAATACCATACTTCTTAGCAAATTCATAATCTCGTTTATCATGAGCAGGAACGGCCATAACCATACCAGAACCATAGTCAGCAACAACAAAATTACCAGCATAAATTGGAACTCTCTCACCATTCGCAGGATTGATTGCATAACTACCAGTAAAAACTCCTTCTTTCTCCAAATCTCCAATATCCTTCTCAGAAACAGACTTCAATTTTTTCAAAAACTCTTCAACATCTTTCTTCTGTTCATCAGTCACCAAATCCCAAAGCTTACTATGTTGCGCAGAAACAACCATAAAAGTCACACCAAAAATCGTATCCGGACGAGTTGTGAAAATCGGCCATTTTTCCGAGTTCTGAGTTGAATTCTCATCAATAAAAGATTTCACTTGTTTCAATTCTCCTTTAGATAATATAGTCTTTATACCAATTGATTCTGCAGACTTAACACTATCTTCTTTATGTTCAAAACAAATAACTTCATTAAATTTCAAATTAAATTTCTTTAAAACAGATTCATAATATTTTGGATCTTTTTTATTAGGATTATTCTCAAGGGTAAAAATCTCATAATCTTGCAAATTTTTAAATAAGATATCATGTTTTTCAAAAGAAGAGTTTGTTAAAATAATCTTTTTATTTGATAAAGAATCTAAATACTTTTTTAATTCCCTACTAACATTTCCTTCTTCATCAATCAAAAAATGAGTAGCATCAATCAAAATCACTTTTTCTTTTCCCTCGACCCCAAACTCAATCTCCGTTCCATGACTCTTTCCAATCCAATTTTTTTGCATAGCTTTAGTCCTAAACGGCCAATCTAAATTCTCAATTTCTTCATAAAGCTCATCAGCATAATCGGTAATCTTCAAAAACCACTGTCTCAAATGCTTGATTTCAACAGGAGTATCTTCATGCCTCCAACAATTACCTTCATGCACTTGTTCATTCGCAAGAACAGTATTACACTTAGGACACCAATTAACCGCAGACTCTTTCTGATAAGCCAAACCCTTTTCAAGCATCTTTAAGAAAATCCACTGATCCCATTTGTAATATTCAGGTGAAGCAGTATTTACAACACGACTCCAATCATAAGTAATTCCTAATCTCTTTTGTTGATTCATAAATCTTTTTATAGAATTATTAGTATAATCTTCAGGATGTTCTCCTGCTAAAATTGCCGCGTTCTCAGCAGGCAAACCCAAAGCATCATACCCCATTGGATGTAAAACGTTGAAACCCCGCATAATTTTAAACCTAGCTAAAATATCCCCAATGGTATAATTCCAAGCATGACCCATATGTAAACCAGAACCAGAAGGATACGGAAACATTTCCAAAACATAATATTTAGGTTTTAAACTATTATCATCAGCCTCAAACAACTTAGCCTCTTCCCATCTAGCTTGCCACTTTTCTTCAATCGCCTTAAAATTTAACTCATTCATAATATTCTCTCCCAAAGTAAGTTTAAATTATTTTCTCTTTCAAAATTATATAAAAATTCATTTATCATGTTAAAAATATGGCATTAAAAATAATGCTTAAAGTAAAAGTGAAAAAGTTCCAACTAACAAATCACTCATAACGAAATAATTATTAGCTTTCATAAAATATTATAGAATTCAAAGTTTAAAAAAGTTTGGGAACTAATTAAACAAAAGACCAATCCAACTAGAAAAGCGTTGCCATAAACTATCTTTTTCCCAAGAACATTCTGCAAAAGAGTTACATTCGTTTTTTCCAAAACTCAATCCATTACAAGGAATAACTCCCTCACAAATTGAAGTCTCATTATTCCAATAACATGTAGCAGAATTTTTAAAACGTTCTTCATCTTTTTTATTCATCTCATCCATTTCCAGCATAACAGATTCACAATCATATTCAGAAGTAATAAGGTCACATGACACTTCACCAGAGCAATATTCAGTTACAGTAGCCAAAGAAATACTGTTTTGAATATGCTCATTTGTTCTTATAACCGTCCCAAAATCATTTATTAATAGTTCTGGATTATTATAATCATAATAACTCCATACTGCAGGACTAAAAGGAGTAGTACCTAACCTTACAGGGATAGGAAACGATAAGAAACTTTTATTTGGAGAAAATATTCCGACATCATTTGCAGAGATTCCCACAGCTAAAGTAATCTCACCATTAAAATCAATCTTTTTTAAATCCTCAGCTGAAACATCTAATTGTACTGTCACTTTATTATCATCATCAATAAAACCATGAATCGAGTTTTCCCCAATTCTAAAACCAACAAGGTAAAGATCTTTTAAATTCTCACATTTCTCAGACTCAATTAAATTAAAATCTTTATAACATTCTTCAATATATTTATCTTTATTACTTTCTTTATAAGAATAAAATTCGAAAGTCACCTCTGTTCCTTTATTTAAACTATAATCAAAAAAGGTTAAATCCATTGGAAGAACACCGCCATCCCAAATTGTATTAATATCACGTGAAGATAAGAAAGTTTTTCCCTGCCAATCCAAGGATCTACCAGCGGTTATCTTTAATCCATCTAAATAACAATATAGTCCAACTTTATTACCACAATCACCAAATCGTAAATCCGAACAAGATGGTTTCCCAGAACATACTCCTGATGTTACAAGAGCAGGATTGTCACTTCCAGTAGGGCCGGACCAATCACAACCATAATATTCACAAATTTTATGAAGTACACCTAAATCTTCTTTTTCATTCTTGTGAGAAAATGTACTACATAAGGGAGAATTAACAGAATAAAAACCCATCCTAGAAACCTTAGTATTATCTCTTCCATATTGTAATCCAGTTGCAATTCCATCATTATTATAAAAAACATTTTGCGATTCATTAAATTCTTCTTCATTTTTAACTAACCCAGTTTTAATTCCACCATCCTCATATATAACCCAATACGACAATAGCCCCTTAACACCAGGTGAATCTTTACACGTCCAATCTCCAAAATAACTACAATTACCTAAAAAACAGATATCGTTACCACTACAACTACCACAATTCACAAAATCATTAGAAGATATTTCCCATTCACCACAACTAAATCCATTTCCACTACAAAAAGAATCTCTATCCAACGTATAATCCACATAATTAATATCAACCGCCACTACAAGAAACGAAAAATTAATCAATAATAAAAATACAATACTAAATATCAACTTCTTTTTCATAAAGAATAAAGACTATTCTTATATATAAACATTATGAACTATCCACTAACAAAACCCTCAAAACACAAACTTCAAAATCTTCAACTCTTCAAAAAACGCATTCTTCTTAGCCACAACCTCAGGCTTATATTCATTAATCTTATCCATTGATGTTAAACTCGAAACCAAAACATAAACTTTAGCACCATCATTCAGAAAATTCTTAACATTCTCCAAAAACTTCACAATAACTTCATCACCACGCTCACCACCAGTCGTCGCAAGCATCGACTCATCATCCTCTCTCTCATCCTTAGGCAAATACGGAGCATTAAAAATAATATAATCAAATCTATCAACAATATTCTCAAACAAGTCACTCTTAACAGCTCTAAATCCTTTTCCCTTAGCCAACTTAACAGCATCAGAATTAATATCAACACACAAAATATCTTCAAAAGCCAAATCTCTCAAAGTCTCAGATAAAACACAACTACCACAACCCATATCAAGAATACTTTTCCCACTAACATCACTACCCTCAAAACAATCACTCAAAAAATCCATAAACAAAAACGAATCTTCAGCGGGCTCATAAATTAATGTCATAAGATAAATAATATTGAAAGGTTTAAAAGATTATCATCAATCCAAATTTTCAGCACCAACAATTTGATGCATTATCCTAGCACGTCCCTGTTCATTTCTAACCCAATCTTGATATTTTCTTATTTTCATATCATCAGCTCTTATACATTCTCTCTGAAAATTCCTCTGATAAAAATTTTCAATCCTTTTAGTCAAATTATCAAATTTTCTTTTATGATTCTCAACAAATTCAACAAGTTCACCACTTTTATACAAATGGTCATACTCAATCTTATCCACAATAGATATATCAGGAGATATCAAACCAACCATCAAATCAGAATCTATAACAACTTTCATACCATTACGAATTTCTAATCTTACTTTCTCATTGATAGATTTAGAGTCATATTCACCTGTTGGTTCATATCTAACATCATAACCTAAAATCCGCCAATCATATTTAACCTGTCCAAAAATCTTACAAATCTCAGAATCCTTCTCAAAAGCTTCTTACTCATAAAAAATAACACCTACCAATCTTTATAAAAATAATTATATTCTAATACGACCTATCATCACCTTCTAACCACTAATCCCCTACTTAACTTCTTCACTCAACACACTACCATGTGTCGCATCATTCACTTTATCATAAAACTCAAGAATCAAACCACTAGGAACCTCAATAACACATTCCAAATCACCACTGTTTTGCCAATTTTCTTCCTTAAGAAACTCTTTAACAATCCCATATACTTTACCAGTATGTTGAGCAGAGATTTTTAATTTTACTTTCTTTGTTTCAATTTTAATTGGTAAAATTTTTATCAAATGGTCCATAATCTCATTAATCTGAGATTCAATTGGTTTATTCTTAACATTAATACGAGCCTCATGCAAAGCTTTCATAATTCTATCAGGAGTATATGGCCTACCCTCAGGACTAACAGCATTCTTAACCAAAAAATCCACAACCTGCTTATACTTTTTATCCACATCCTCTTTCATAGAATCAGTAGTTCTAACAATCTCACCACTCTTAATAATTTTAAGAGCAACTTGTGAAAAATCCACTGTATTAAATTGTTCCATCAAGTCTTCTTTAGATGCATGTTCGCCACTTTTTAAATTATAAAATATATCATCAGTTAAAACAGCCTGATTAATATCTCCCTCATTCTTCAAAACTTTCAACGCCTCATCCAAATCAACAAGAATTTCAAAATGCTTTCCTCCCCTCTTAATTCTAGCAGTAGTCTCTGTCATAATATAAATAATCAATTAGACTTTATTAAGTTTATTACTAAAGAACCCTATACTTCTACATCCCTTACCATTCTCAAAATCTCCAAATGAGCATCATGCCAACCTTTTAGATACTCTTGTCGTTCAACGATATCAGCTTCAATAACATCAGTTTTTAATTCTTTAATTTCATTAATTAAATATTCTATAAATTCATCTCGATAAATTGGAAGTAACATAAAAATCACTAATTAAAAAATTATTTCAAATCCCTACCCTTTATTCTACGAAAGCCCTTATCTTTTTCTATAACACCAATATCGAACCTATTAATCTCAAAATCTTCACCCTGAACTTCTTCAAAAATTTTTAAAACAATCTTAACAGCTTCATTAATACTCAAATCTTCTTTATATTTAACTCTTAATTTCTCTTTAATCTTATGATCATTCTCACCAATCACATTAGCTTTATATTTTAAATAGTTACCAGTAACATCAGTAACATACAAACTAGCATCACCGTCCATTCCAGCGAACATCATAGAAACTCCAAAAGGTCTAGCACCACCATAATGTGAGAATTGTTGTTTAATGTCAGCAATACCCTTAACAACCGATTCTACGCTAACAGGAGAATCATAAGTAACCATATGTTGTTGTGCAGCCATTCTAGCTTTATCGATCAAAACTCTAGCATCACTACTAATACCAGCACTAACACAAATAATATGATCATCGATTTCTTGAATTTTATTAGCAGAATCTTCAACAACTAAAATATCTTTTTGTCTTCTATCACTAATTATAACAACAGCATCCTTACAAATCCACCCAATAGAAGCACTACCTAACCTAATTGTTTTCTCGGCATATTCTACTTGTAAAATATGACCATCAGGGGCAAACATAGTAGCTGCCCTATCATATCCCATCTGTTGATGTTGTGCATCATCCATATTATGAAATATAGTTTAGGTTATATAAGGGTTTTGGTTAACCTCAAAAATATATAATTTATTCCTTTGCCATCGTGATTTCTAAAGTAGAAACAGAAATATTTTTCCCTTCCTCTCCCTCAAATTCTTCAGACGCAATTTTAACATCTTTAATAAAAACTTTTAGATCGACTAAAAATTTTCGCCTAGCAACTTCAGCAATATCAACAGCTTTAGAAATAAATTTTCCTCTCGATTTGACAATAACCTCTTTAGCTTCTTTAGTAGTAAATTGAATAATTACACCCGTAACATAATTCATGAATGGTTTACCGCCAACTAAAATAATATTATCGTCACTATTTACCTTCATTTTCTTCACTCTCAATTATTTTTTCCGTTTGTCTCTTAAGTCTACCAACATATCCGGCTACTTTATTTCTTACTTTTTTACTAGACAAAGTATTTCCAAGAACTTTTTTATTTTCATCAAAAATTTCTGTAAATAATTCTGGAGACTTACTTATCAATTGTCTCGAAGTTCTTTTTATTAATGTAGTTTTAATTCTTCCCATGATAATTTGATAAAAATATGATTTATAAGTATTGTGGTTACTAATCTCTTTTTATAAACTTTTTATCTCTTCGAACTTAATCAAGTTAGAGTATTCGTCAATAACTCCTTGAGCTTTTTTGTTAGGTTTACCCTTACTAATTAAAAACAATGGAACTCTAAATTCGGCAGCTTTACTATTTGCTAACAAAACATCAGCATCGGATAAGCTTTTCTTATTTCTGGCTACTACTAAAAAAACAATTTCCCCAAAATCGCTATTAATTTTAACTTTACCCACAATTTCATTACGACTTTCTTCCACTATCTCATATAATCTTAATTCCTTATTTCTTAAAAATTCTTTAACATCTTCTAGAAAAACAGTTTTATCATTTATTTTATTTTCAGACTCATCTTTCTTTATTTTTTTATCGGATTGAAACGGTGATTCAAAAGTATCAGTATTCTGTTTATCATTTTTTGGTTCATTATCATTACTTTCTACATCTTCCTTTTTATCCTCGACGTTCTTTAATTCATCATTCGAATTAAGTTGTTTTGAATCTTTATTTCCCATTTGTTTTTCAATATCATCTTTAGAAATTAAACTATAACGCCAACAAATTTCATCCTCATGTTTAAACGGAATAGCAAAATCCTTCAAAGATCTCAACGCAACACGAATAGCCGGAGGCTGTTCATTATCTTTTAACACCTTTTCTTTTTTTAACAATAAAAATGCTTCCTTCTCAACTCCTTTCAGGTATTCATTTCCAATCTCCTCAAAGCCACTTTCCTGACCATCTAAAAAATAGAAAAAAGACGCGCCCAATCGAAAATTAGTAGATTTGATTTTTTGAGAATTAATCAACTCAGACAATATTGCAGAAGTGAAAACAGGTTCCAATTCAATTGATTTAGCAATTCTAACAGGCAAACTAAATCCATTCTCTTCTAAATATTTAATAATTTTTTGTTTTACCTCATTAACATCTATCATAGAATAACAATACAATGAATTATTTTAAAGGTTATTGTTCTAATTAATTATTCATCCGATAATCGTAAAGACTTTCCTTTGAACAAATCATCAAAAAAACCAAAAGAATTACAAATTAAAAAAACTACCTAGCAGCATCAGCTTGCTTCTCAACTTCATTCTTTTTAGAAATAGCATGACTTTCACCAGAGTTATCAGCAGCTAACATAATTTCTTTAGCCAAAGCTTCAGTCATTGTAGCTTTTTTATTAAAAGCCTTATCATAAGCACCATTAGTAATAAAACGTAACACTAAATTCAATCTTCTTCTAGGAGAAACATCAACAGCTTGAGGATATCTAGCTCCACCATATTCAACAGCAACGACTTCATCTCTAGGTGAACCATTTTCGATTGCTTTAATAAAAACTTGTAATGGATTTTCCTTTGTCTTTTTCTCAATAATTTTAAAGGCATCAATCACTATATTTGTACATCTAGATTGTTTCCCAGTAATCCAAGAAGTAATAATTCTATGTTTTTTCCCTCGAGAACCAGGAACTTGTAACAAATTAATTAACCGCTCAACAACATTAACTTTTGATTTAGAGGGATCCCACTTAATTCTTCCATGACTTTTTAACATTAATTTGGGATTAATATTTACAACTCTTTTCAAAGATGGATCTTGAATTTTAACCTCACTAGCATCGAACAAACCAAAAACCTTCATTTCTACGACCATTATCTTCTACCTTTCTCGATCTTACCTTGCCATAATCTTTCTAAAGGTTGATCATTTACTTTAATAACTTGGAAACGAACTCCAGACAAATCACCCTTAGTTCTTCCTTGTTTACCACCAATTCTTTCAATCAATACTTCATCGTGTTCATCAATAAACTTTTGAGCTAAATTACCAGGAATAAAACAAGAAACTTCTTTCCCAGAACGTATCAATTGAACCCTACAACACTTTCGCATAGCTGAATTAGGTTGCTTTGCTTCTTTTTGCATTTTTTTAACAACAATACCACGAGCTTGACTAGATCTACCTAATGGATCATATTTTAAAATAATTCCAAGACGTCTTTTCTTATCAGGCAACCTACTATCTCTAAATATTTTTTTCTTCTTCGATATTTTTCTAGCGTTTGACATTCCCATTGTATTATTATTTAATAAAATTGATTTAAAAAGATTTCCCTTTATCAGATTATCTTTAAATTTAAATCAAAAAAATCTTTTAGTATTTTATTTAATTCTTGCTCCTTAACTCGATTACGACCAATCAAATTAGCTTTACTAACTCTTGTCGCATTGATAATTACTGAATCATCTTTCAACTCTACTTTCATCAATTCAATTGGACTAACCAATCTTTCAATAAAGTTTGACATTTGTTTTTCATCAACCCTATTTGGAAAAGCAATAATTTTAACTCTCTTTCCCATTATATTACTCATTCTTTTTACGTTACTAGCATCTTTACCTATTGCTTGAGATACTAATTTCTTTAAAACCAAAAAAATTAATTGACCATTATATTTAAACGAAGATTCTGGATCTATCTTAGACACCTTCGAAAAAAGATTAATATACCTCATTTGTTGCATATCAATTGTTCTAGCCATCTTACTTAATAGAAAAAACCTCAGATAAAAAATCCAAATTCAACAATTTAACCATTTCCTTTTTAGTTTTCAAAGATTTATAAGTTATCTTTGCACTATTCAGCTTTTCCAATGTTGATTCTCGAGCATCCTTAACAACATAAACAGTTTTTACATCTTTTTTATGTTTAATAGATTCTTTTACTCCAAAATAAATATTTTTATTTTCAATTGCATCTTTTATTTCTTTAACACTCATCATTACTCCTTACTATCCTTAGATTTTTTATTTTTGTTAGCTAAAGAACCTGTAACCTTAACAAGCAACCCTGGCAATCCAGTTCCAACAGGAACAGGTTGATTCAAAATAATATTTTCAATTACAGAGGCTATTTTATCTGATCTACCTGTTTTTGTCGCTTGAACAAAATGTTTAACAGGGGTTTCAAAAGATGCCCTTGCAAGAATAGAACTCTTATCACCAATAATACCCATTCTAGTAATACCTTTTACAATTCCTGAAGCCGTCATAGTATCAGCAACGAGAATAGAATGTTTTCTATCCACATCTAGACCTTGAGAATTAATAACTTTTTCAATTTCATTAATAATAGATTTACGAGCAGCTTCAATTCCTAAAACATTCGAAATTTCATGAACATCATTTGTTATTACTTTATCGCTATCAATACCTTTGAAATTCAAAACTTCTTTTAAGTTAGAACCAGAAGTTAAGATAATATAATTTTTTCCTCTTTTAACAACTAAAACCTGTGAAATCTTTTTAACTCCAGATAAAATAACATTTTTGATTTTTTCTTTCGTTTTATAAATTGTTTTAAAATCTTCTTTATCCATTTCTAAAACAATCATACCATCTTTTATTTTTGCATCAAATCCTTTATCATTCAAAACAACAACAGCAGTATCCAATGTTATATGAGCACTACGTAAAGCTTTAGAATTAATACCAATCCTTATCGCCTTTGTAGCAAAATCAATAGAAATATCAGACATAATCTCTCTCAAAGTCACTTCCCTCAATTTCTCAGCAATAACTCTTACATCTTTTTCATTATTATGATCGGCATCTAAGAATATTTCCATAGCTGGAGTTTTAGGTAATTTTCTTGCGTCTAAAATCTCAATCAAACGAGGAAGACCTGTCGTAACTTGAACTTCAGCCACACCAGCAGTATGAAATGTATTCAAAACCATTTGAGTAGAAGATTCACCGAAACTTTGAGCAGTAATAAGACCAATTGCTTCACCAGAAGCTACCTTCTCTTCTTTATGAGCACCAGAAATATCAAAACCATCAATACCATAAACAAATTGAACAATATTCTGAGATGCATCTCTAACAGTCCCATCATAAGCTACAATCAAATCTTGTAAAGCATTTGCTAATCTTCTATAAAGATAACCAGACTTAGGTGTCCTAAGTGAAGTATCCATAAGACCATCTCTTCCTGTCATCGCACCAAAGAACATCTCTACAGGATCCATACCTTCCATAAATGAACTATTGATAAATCCATGTGCTTTCGGAGACAAATCTCCTCTTTCAAAGAATGGTAATGTTCTTTCAGTATATCCAAAATCTATTCTACGACCATTCAACACCTGTTGACCAACAGAACAAGCCATCTGAGTAACATTAAGCATACTAGCCCTAGCTTTAGCAGTAATCATACTATTAACATTATTATCTTCAGAAACACTATTAGTTACAACGTCACCCAATACAGATCTAACACCATTCAAAATTTGTAAAATTTTAATTTCTCTAGTCTCTTCTGAAGTCCTACCTGGTAATAATTCTAAAGTTTCATTATAATAAGATTCAATAACCTCTTGTGTCTTTTTATCAGCTTCTAACAAAACTTTCTTTGTTTTCTTCTTAACATCCTCGCCAACATCTAAGTCCTCCACAGAGACAGTAAACCCATTACGAGATAAAAAAGTAACACCCAGAGCAAACACCCTTCTTAACACTTCCATTGTTTCATCTCTCCCAATGTTTTTATCAAGAATTTTTAAATCATCACCACTACCTTTTCTAAATCCTAAAGGAGTCATATCCTTATATCCCTTAGGCAAAACACCACTAAAAACATCAGCACCTGTATTCATTTTATGAACTGAAATATCTTCAGCTCCAGAAGAATACAATAATTGAGATGCTTCAGCTTTATCTACAGAAGCTCTGTTTAATAAATAATTTCCAGTAGATGCGTCATCAATACAACCCATCAAATTAGTATCGTTTTTTGGTGAAAATAAATTTTGGTTCACATCTAATAATACTTTTGCCTCTGCCCTTGCCTCTTCATTTTGAGGACCATGTATGTTCATCTCATCACCATCAAAATCTGCATTATATGGATTACAAGATGCAGGATGCATTCTGAATGTTCTACCATCTAAAACTTTAACATAATGAGCCATTAAATTCGCTCTATGTAAAGAGGGATGACGATTAAATAAAACAATATCTCCATTAATTAAATGCCTTTCTACAACATAACCAGGCTCAATCTCTTCAACAATACTCTCTCTTAATTCATCTGTAATTCTTTTTCTCCTTCCATCCGGTCTAACAATATAATTTGCTCCAGGATATTGTTCTGCTAAAATTAATTTTTTACATCGTTCAATATTTAACGTTGTAACTTTTTCAACAACCGTTATTACCTTTGCAACAGCTAATGGGATTCCAATTTCATTAATTTTCAATTTTGGATCGGGAGAAATAACTGTTCTACCAGAAAAATTAACTCTTTTACCAGCTAAATTTTTCCTGATACGCCCTTCTTTACCTTTAATCCTTTCTGTTATTGTCTTCAATGGTTGACCACTTCTATGTCTAGCAGGAGGAACCTTTGCAATAGAATTGTCAAAGAAAGTTGTAATATGATATTGTAATAAATCCCATAAATCTTCGATAATAACTTCAGGTGCACCAGCATTCAAATTCTCCCAAAGTCTCTGATTAGCTCGAATAATATCAGATAATTTATGAGTCAAATCATCTTCACTTCTTTCACCAGATTCTAAAGTAATAGAAGGTCTTACTGTTACGGGTGGTACTAATAATGATGTCAGAATTGCCCATTCCGGCCTTAAAGTCTCAGCATTTATTCCTAAAATCTTCAAATCTTCAGCAGGTACTTTCGCCAATCTTTCTCTTATTTCTGAAGGAAATAATCTCCTCCTACCAACTCTAAATGTAGATGGTTTTTCTAACTTAACTTTTTCCTGAATAATACTACAATGAGGACATTTTTTCCCATCCTTAGCTTTTTTAATTCTATCTTTTAATTCTTTATCTAAAAACTTTTTATCTTTAATTAATACTTTTCCACAAGCTTCACAAGTACTTCTTAACACCATATCAATAATTGGAATATATTTAATATGAACCAATGGACGAGCTAATTCAATTATACCAGGATGACCTAAACATTCTTTCAACCGACCACCACAAGTCCTACATCTAACACCAGGATCTACAGCACCTAATCTTAAATCCATTAAACCACCATCTACAGGATAACCATCAACATCATAAAGTTCAGGTGTAACAATTTTAGCTACACTTAACTTCTTCACTTGTTCAGGACTCAATAATTGAAAATCCATTGACTTTATTTGTTTTTTTACAACTTCCATTATTCGTATTTGTTTTTTAGCTTAAATTTAGTTAATAAATGTAACCCTTGTAACTCCTCTACCAACAACTTAAATGCATATGAAACCTCGACTGGTTCAACTTGATTCGAATGACATAAACTACAAACTCTCTTCTTATGAATTTGATCATCAATCACTAAACCACCACATTTAGAACAAACATAAAATACAACCTTATCAGAATCGTATCTTTCTTTTAACAACAAAGAGGCACCATGACCAACTAAAGCTTGTTGCTCCATTTCTCCCAATCTTAAAGCACCACCACGAGATCTACCTTCAATAGGTTGCCTTGTTAACAATGCTACTTTTCCTGTTCCTCTTGCATGCATTCTGTCAGCAACCATATATTTCAATTTCAAATAAAACATACTACCAACATAAATCTTTATAGGCATCCTTTGTCCCGTAACACCATGATAAAAGATTTCTTTACCATTTGGTCTAAAACCTAATTTTTTTAAATTATCTTCTAAACTACTTAGCGATTCTCCAGAAAAAGGAGAAGCATCTATAATTTTTCCAGATAAAGCTGCTAACTTACCAGCCAAAATATCCATAACGTAACCCATAGTCATACGAGAAGGAATACCGTGGGGATTAAAAATAATATCAGGAGTTATACCATTACCAGTAAAGGGAATATTCTCTTCTGGCGCAATCGCTCCAACAACACCTTTTTGACCATGAGGACAGGAAAACTTATCTCCCAACTCAGGTGTTCTTAATTCTCTAGTTCTAATCTGCACAATTCTATTTCCTTCTTTGTCTTGAGTAATAAAAACAGAATCAACAACACCAGTTTCTTCTTGTCTAATAGCCGTAGAATTCTCTTTTTTATTTTGAATAGAGATTTCTCTTGCTTCACTTAAAAACTTTGGTGGTGATATTTTTCCAATAATAACTTCACCTTGAAGTAAACTAGCTTCTGGAAATACAATTCCATCATCTTCTAAATATCTATAACTTTCTTCAGTTCTATAACCAGAAACATCTTTTTCAGGAATACAAATATCATCACGCAAACCACCAGCATAATGTAATTCAATAGAGCTATATGGCCTAAATCTAGTACTCCTACCCATTCCTCTCTGAACAGCACCTCGATTTAAAACGACAGAATCTTCAATATTATAACCTTCAAACGGCATAACAGCAACAACAACATTCTGACCTACAGGATGAACGTTTAATGTATCATAAATAAAACTTCTAACAATCGGTCTTTGAGGATAATGTAAAATTGAAACATCAGTATCCATTCTAACTAAATAATTTGCGGCATATATTCCTAACCCCTGCCTATATGCTCTAGAACCACCTTTAACTAAACGAGCAGGAGGATTATGATTAGCAAATGGTATCATAGCCACGCTAACACCTAAAACATCAATCTTATCTATTTCTAGATGTGTATGTTTCTCTGTCAAGCTCTCTTCATCTATAGAAACTAAACAATCATTTTCTTCACCAGCATCTAAATACTCCAAGAAACCCTGTTTAAATAAATCGTCCCAAGATAAACTCCCCTGTTTAACCATTTCTAAATGTTCAGGTTTTAACTTAGATTGTCCATCTTCAACAATAATTAATGGTCTCAAAACCCTACCAACTTCACTACTAACAAAAATAGTGTTTAATGCTTTATCATATTTAATAGACATTTCAAGTGGCAAATTATCAGTTCTTCTTTGTGCTTTAACTTTTATCAAAAACTCCTCAACATCATCAGCAGTTCCTACAAAAATACCATTATAGAAAACATCTACAAGTCCTTCTTCATCTTTTAATCCAATATTTTTTAAAATTCCTAATATCTTTTCATCAGACATATTAACAACATTAGAAATTCTAGCTAAAATAGCTAAATTTTTCCTTAAACCAATTTCACTACCTTCAGGAGTCTCTACTGGACAAAATCGACCATAATGAGTTGGATGAACTGTTCTAGCTGCAAAATTTTCACCAGTCTCAGACGACAAATTAGAGGTAACTCTCTGTAATTGACTCATCATAGCAAAGGAATTATTCTTATCCATGTTCTGAGTAACACCAGTTCGTTCACCAATCCAAGAACCAGTAGCAATTGCAGACTCTACTCTATGAGAAAACAATGTAGATTTTGCTAAAGTCTTTATAGAATAAAATTTTCTTCTCTTTACTGTTTTCTGTAAGGAATGTTGAATCTCCCTTAATAAAATATTCATATTTACTCTAAATAAATCAGACAACAAATCTCCCGATAACCTAATTCTCTTATTACCATAATGATCCTTATCAGTAAGAGATGTCTTAGGACTCTCTTTCGCAACATAATACTGCTTAACAAATTTACAAAGTGTCTTAGCTTTCTCTATTCTAGCTTTTTCATCTAATCCAATATGAGGTAAAAAATATGCATCTATTCTTTGACTAACTCTTTCTAGAATCTCTTTTGTCGTCCCCTGTAAAGAATTTTTTTCAGCAATCCACATTAGAGCATCATTTTGATTTGAAATAGAAGCAAATTCATAAAAGTTAACTATCAAACTGTCTGTTTCTTTCCCAATTAATTTAGAAATCTCAGCATCTGATTCCAAACCTAAGGCCTTCAATAATATAATAGCAGGAATATCTCTAAATCTCGAAAAATTCAATTCTAAAATACCTTCAGTATTTTCTACTAAAGCCATTGGGATTTTATAAGATCCTCTTTGAGAAAACAATCTCAACATTAAAATTTTCTTAATTGATTGAAATTCAATAAATGTCTGATTACTTGCCAAATCCTCAGCCATAATCATGATTCTCTCATTACCATTAATTAAAAAATATCCACCTGTATCTCTTGGATCAACATAATTTTCAATAAGTTCTTCTGCACTCAAACCATCCAAATTACAAACTCTACTTTTAACCATAATAGGAATTCTACCTAAATCAACAGTAGCACTTTCTGCCTGACCTGCATAATTAATAGTCATATCTAATTTAATAGGAGCAGAATAAGTCAAATTTCTCAAACGAGCTTCAGCAGGAGTAATCAACTTTTTAGAACCGTCAGATTCTATAATGTTTGGTTTTTCAACAACAATCTTCCCTAACTTAATTTCAAAATCTTCTGTAGGAATTGAATCTGATAATTCTTGAATGATTTTTTGCATTTTATTTTCAATAAAATCATTAAACGATCTAATATTAGATTCAACCAAAGAATGATTCTCTAAATAATTTTTTACTAGAATATGATTATTTTCCATTTATACGACAACCCTATAATAGGTTTCATCCTCCCTTTTAATTTCAACAACATCGCCTTTAATACAACCTTCCGGTAAGCCAGCATCCTTTAACGAAATTTTAGGCAACTGAGTCAACCCAATATTAAACTCATTCAAGACTCTTTCCACTTCTTTTCCGTCAAGTTTTTTTTGTTTTGGTTGTAAAATATGCATGTTTTATATTCAGAACTTTTATCTCTAGAAAAATATAAAAAACTTCCTTTAAAAACCTTTTGTATATTCTGCATTAAGAAAGATTAAAGAAAAACGGTACTTTTAATGGAGGAGTCTCTCCAACTAAATGATGAAACTTACAAGCCGCACCATATTTATAATTTTTCACTCCCTCAACAACTAAAACAGGCTCACTAAAAGACGATGGACACCATATTCCATTATCACCTTTTGTATATCTCTGTGTCCTTGTAGCCACTTTTCCACAATTTGAACAAACGGCTTCGCAGACCTTAACATCGTCGGCAAAAGGAAATAAATCTTTAATTATAGGCCACGGTTCTCCCCTAAAATCTAAATTCAAAGATGAAATATTAATTAGCCTATCTCTTCCATAAAAACGAATTATATCTATAATAGAATAGGGGGACTCAGTAGAATAAGGAAACATAAAAAATTCATCAATTGCAATCCAAGTATTTTTTCTTATCAATTCACTAAATTTCTCTAGCCAACCTTTTTCAGTAACATTGACAACTTCAGCATTAAGTTCTCTACCAGAACGTGACTTTATCTTTCCACCATCACGACTATTAAAGGAGGGTTGAATTAAAACATACGGCCTATTTGCAATATGTAATTTTTCGGCTTCTGCCAAAATTGCATCACTCTTTCCAGAAAACATTGGACCAACAAACAATTTAATCATAAAACTAAAAAAACATAATACATTAAAAGTATTATTGGGGAACAACACTAGCATTCCGAAATATATATCATAAAAGTTATAAATAAAAATTGAACCATTAAAGTTCAAACGTAAAAATGACCTCGACGGGATTTGAACCCGCGACACATGGGTTAAAAGCCCATTGCTCTACCAGGCTGAGCTACGAGGCCATGGTATAAATGACTCAGCGAAGCATCCAAAGGCTGCGGCTCAATTTTATTGAGTCATCCCTGTGGGAAGCTACGAGGCCAACCTAATAATATATCACGACAAAACCTTTAAAAATCTTTTGTTGAAAATATTAACTATTTTTAGGATTAAACATTCCACTCTTTTTATCAAATTCCTCAAAATTTTTACTCATCTGAGAAATCTGAATCTTATCGACACCATAATAGCTACTTCCCCTAGCCGCACCATACGGAACATCACACCCACGACCCAAAGTCTCAAAAGCAATCTGTGCAATTTTCATTCCAGGATATAACTTAATCGGTAAAGGACTAGCATTAAATAATTCCAAGGTCAATTGCAAACAATTACCAGGATCCAAAAAACCAGCAGTAGTATGAATAAGTAAACCTAATCTCGCCAAAGAACTCTTACCCTCTAACCTACCAACATGACAATTATCAACACCAGTTTTTTCTTTAACCAATCCCAAAGCAAAGCTCTTTGGATGTAAAATAAATGCCTCATCATCACCTAAATTAACATCCTCCATTAAATCTTCAACAGGACATTTCGTATCAATAATTTCTGTCTTATGTGGTCTAAAAATCTTAAATTCCTTACCTAAATGTAAATCATAACTAGCCGGTTGAACACAATCATCAAAAAACGGATCAACAACAACTCTTCCATCATTAACAGCCTCTTTTATCTGACCATCACTCAATATCATAAGAATTTATACCACCTCCAATTTAAAAATACTATTATAATTCACTGCTACCAAAAACATTTTCATAATTACTCAACTTCTTCAATTTCCACATTAACAACAGACTGAATCAAAATCTGAGCAATTTTCTGACCTTTCTTAATTACAACATCATCATAACCAGTATTAACCAGAATAACACGATATTCCCCACGATAAGTATGTTCCATTACACCACCCAAAACAGCAACACCATTCTTAACAGCCAAGTCGCTTTTACCCCAAATCAAAGCGACATATTCCTCAGGAAATTCCATACTGATACCAGTCGGAATCACCATCCTCTGACCTTGCTCCAAAGAACAATTAATACAAGAATACAAATCCATCCCAGCATCACCATTATGAGCATAACTTGGAATAATCGCATCATCTCTTAACTTTCTTATTTTCACTTTCAACATAACACAGAAAGACATCATATCTTTAAATAAATTACTCATCAATAACCACAATAATCTTATAAACAACAAAAAATATTATTTAACATGGAAAAAGACATCGGAAAAATCTCAAAAAACCCAGAAACAGAAATCGTAATAAGAGTTGACGACTTCGGAGGCAAAAGAGGCTTGACAATCCGAGAATTTGTAAAAAGTGAACGATACACAGGCTTCACAAAGGCAGGAACAAGAATCCCAGCAACCAAATTTGCGGACTTTAAAGCAATGATTGATTCAATCTCAGAAGAAGACATGAAAGAAGTTGCAGAACAACCAACTCAAGAACCAAAAGATGTAAGCGAAGACGACGCTGGAATCAACGATGACGGAACAATGTAAAAAATCAATATATGGTAATCTATTTTAATTTGGCTATAGCAGTTTTATCATACAAATCATATATCATCTCATAAGCTTTTGGATAATTTTCTTTAAAAAAATCTTTTGTAGCAGATGTAAAAACTCCTTGAGTAATATAGGTATAGAATTCCTCTTTGTTACCCAAACATGCCATATAAGCATATACACTACCCGAAAAACCTTTCTCGTGAACTACTCTAACACCTTTATCATCATAAGTCACTAACATTTCCTGTGCTACAGACATTAAATAATCATAATCTTCAGAACTAATAGTTTTTAAATCTCTATGAAGACGCTCATGACGAAGTTTTAATTCCAACGAACCATCTTCTAAGGCCAAACTACTAAAAATAATCGCACCTTCACTAGAAAATATTTCACTGTAATTATCAACATCCTTATCCTCCAAACCTAAATCATTAAGCTTTTTTGTAAATTCTTCCTTCTCTAAAACAGTATCTAAATAATTTTGATTAAAATAACCACCCGCATGAGTAGATCCATTCATATCTCTTTTGTCAATCGTTGTTGCATATGCCTCAAAAATATCCTTCGGGATAACATATTCATTAACACCTAAATAACTTAACACATTATTTTTATCATTTATTTGAGGTAAAATAGTCTTTTCATAATATTGTTGAACATCGTTATGCATTGCTGGAATACTAGCACACCCACTAAGTAAACCTGCCAAACCAGCTACAATAATAACACAAGCACCAAGTTTATTTCTAGTTTTCTGTTTCATAATTATCTTGATAAAAAAGGGTATTTAAATCTTTCTTATTGTTACTACTCGGAGATGGCTATACAAAAACGTCCGTAAAATTTCCCGACATAAAACTTAAAGAAAAATATATCAATCTCTTTTCCAAGTAGAACGATATGTCTTCCAAATAAAACCAAAAATAAAAAATAAAACGAATTGAATAATCAAAAATCCAAATACTCTCTTTTTCTCTCCGATAGGTACCTCTCCCAATACATTATCTGTTTTTCCTTCTAAGGCATCCTCGAGTTCTTTTTTTTGTTCATTGGGCTTATCATCTATTTTTTGAATAAATAAGATTGGGAATCCTGTTTCATAATCTATACCATCATATCTCATCCTTAAATCTTTCAAACTATCATTATCTAGATCAAATTCATACAAAGAACCGATAGACAAAGAAGCCACAATTGGTTCAGATTGTATAAGAATAACAATAGTTGTAGCATCAAATTTGTTAATAGATAAAGTATGCTTACTAGACTTAATAGTAAATGCAACATTATCAACTTCACTAAATGCAATATAATTTTCTGTAATAGTTGGATCATCCAAATTTATAAATTCGTTTTCTTCTACAATATTTATTACTTGTTCACTTGCATCTGCTACCGGAGTAGACACACGAGAAGACCCACCTCCACCACTACCACCACTACTACTAGGGATTACTACAGGAATACTAATCGTAAAAGTTACGTTACTATAATTCAAATGACCAACAGAATCATTGGACCAAACATACAAAATATTAGGACCTTCATTGAAAGTTATATTCTCAGAGGATAAGTAAGAATAATTAGTTCCATTCCAATTATACCAAGTACTATTTGAATTATCATCAGTTG
Organism: Candidatus Woesearchaeota archaeon; assembly: GCA_964516745.1. Classification (GTDB taxonomy): domain Archaea; phylum Nanobdellota; class Nanobdellia; order Pacearchaeales; family GW2011-AR1; genus JAGVXH01. Next base: position 4,539 of record CAZEYD010000004.1, on the reverse strand, counting down.
AGGAAATATTAACCAATTGGGTTGCGTTATCATAAGTAGTATTAATAGGAGCCACTATGTTCAACAAAGGAGCGATAGTATCAATTGTAAAAGTTACGTTACTATAATTTAAATTACCAACAGAATCATTGGACCAAACTGATAGAGTATTAACACTTTCATTAAAAATGATGTTTTCGGGACCAGAATAAGAATAATTAGTTCCATTCCAATTATACCAAGTACTGTTCAAGTCAACATCAATTGAAGAAATATTAACCAATTGGGTTGCGTTATCATAAGTAGTATTCACAGGGGTTATTATATTCAATGAAGGAGCGATAGTATCAATCGTAAAAGTTACACTAGTATAATTAACATTACCAAAAGTATCATTAACCCAGACTTCTAAAGTTCTATTACCGTCGGTGAAAGTAATGTTCTCTGGGTTAATATAGGTAGCATTAGTTTCATTCCAACTATACCAAGTAGTATCTAGATTGGCATCATCAGAAGAAATATTCAATAATTGTTCTGATGAATTATAGTATGTATCTTCTATTGGAGAAATGATAGCCAAGGTTGGGAAAGTGCTATCAATTGTAAAAGTTACATTAGTATAATTAATATTGCCTAAAGTATCATTAGACCAAACATGTAATGTGTTAGAACCTTCATCGAAAGTGATTTCTTCTGAAGAAGTATAAGTTTCGTTTGTGTTATTCCAGTTATACCAAGTGCTATTTAAGTTATCATCAGTAGCAGAAATGTTCAATAACTGAGTAGCATTAGAATAATTCGTACCTTCAATAGGGGAAATAATACCCAAACTTGGAGAAGTAGTATCAATCGTAAAAGTTACACTAGTATAATTAACATTACCAAAAGTATCATTAACCCAGACTTCTAAAGTTCTATTACCGTCGGTGAAAGTAATGTTCTCTGGGTTAATATAGGTAGCATTAGTTTCATTCCAACTATACCAAGTAGTATCTAGATTGGCATCATCAGAAGAAATATTCAATAATTGTTCTGATGAATTATAGTATGTATCTTCTATTGGAGAAATGATAGCCAAGGTTAGGAAAGTGCTATCAATTGTAAAAGTTACATTAGTATAATTGACATTGCCAACAGAATCATTAACCCAAACTTCTAAAGTATTAGGACCTTCATCGAAAGTGATTTCTTCTGAAGAAGTATAAGTTTCGTTGCTATCATTCCAGTTATACCAAGTAGTATTTAAATTATCATCAATAGCAGAAATATTCAATAACTGAGTAGCATTAGAATAATTCGCACCTTCAATAGGAAAAATTATACTCAAAGTTGGGAAAGTAGTATCAATTGTGAATGTTGCACTGGTATAACTAACATGATCCAAAGTATCATTAGACCAAACCTCCAAAACGTATTCACCCTCCTCATAACCTAAAGTAATAGTATCTGTATATGTAAAGTTTGTATAAGAATATTTATACCATGTACGATTGACACCTGTCAAATCTTCAGAAGAAATATTAAGGAAAATATTCGCATCATTATAATATGTATTATTTGCCGGAGAAATAATATTTAGATTTGGAGCAATATCAATAGTAAAAGTTACATTAGTATAATTGATATTCCCAGCAGAATCATTAACCCAGACTTCTAAAGTTTTAGAACCTTCAGTAAAATCAATATTATCTGGAATAGTATAAGTAGTATTAGTGCCATCCCAATTATACCAAATACGATTTGGATTAATATCACCAGAAGAAATATTAAGTAATTGAGTAACATTATAATATGTATCTTCTGTTGGAGAGACAATGGTCAAGATTGGGAAAGTGCTATCAATTGTAAAAGTTACATTAGTATAATTGACATTGCCTAAAGTATCATTAGACCAAACATGTAATGTGTTAGAACCTTCATCGAAAGTGATTTCTTCTGAAGAAGTATAAGTTTCGTTTGTGTTATTCCAGTTATACCAAGTGCTATTTAAGTTATCATCAGTAGCAGAAATGTTCAATAACTGAGTAGCATTAGAATAACTCGCACCCTCAACAGGAAAAATTATACTCAAGCTTGGAGGAATAGTATCAATTGTAAAAATTGTACTAGTATAATTAACATGCCCAAAAGTATCATTAGACCAAACATGTAAGGTATTAGAACCTTCATCGAAAGTAATCTCTTCTGAAGAAGTATAAGTTTCATTTATATCATTCCAATTATACCAAGTAGTATTTGGATTGGCATCACTAGAAGAAATGTTCAATAACTGAGTAGCATTAGAGTATGTTGTATTTTCAGGATGAACTATTACCACATTTGGAGAAGTAGTATCAATCGTAAAAATTAAACTAGTATAATTAACATTTCCAGCGGAATCATTAACCCAAACTTCTAAAGTATTAGGACCTTCATCGAAAGTAATTTCTCCTGAAGAAGTATAAGTTTCATTTGTGTCATCCCAATTATACCAAGTAGTATTTACGTCTACACTATCAGAAGAAATATTTAATAATTGAGTAGCATTAAAATAGGTCATATTTTCAGGAGAAATTATATTCAAATTGGGGTCAGTAATATCAATTGTAAAAGTTAGATTAATGTAATTAACATTACCAAAGGTATCATTCGCCCAAACATGTAGGGTATGACCACCTTCAGTAAAAGTAATATATTTTGCTATATCATAAGTAATATTATTTCCATTCCAATTATACCAAGTAGTATCCAATTCCGAATCCAAATCACTAGAAGAAATATTTAGGAACAAAATCGTTTTATCAAAACTACTCCCTGCTGGACTCACTATCGTAATTGATGGTGGTGTAGCGACAGTGAAAGTTCTATTTGTATAATTAACATTGCCAGCAGAATCATTAATCCAGACATGTAATGTATTAGGACCTTCAGAGAAAGTTACATTGTCTGGAACAGTATAAGTTTCGTTGCTATCATTCCAGCTATACCAAGTAGTATTTACATCTACATCATCAGAAGAAATATTAAGTAATTGAGTAATATTAGAATATGTTATATTTTCAGGATGAATTATCACTAAATTTGGAGAAATAGTATCAATTGTAAAAGTTATACTAGTATAGTTAACATTTCCCAAAGTATCATTAATCCAAACGTGTAAAGTTTTGTCACCTTCAGTAAAATCAATATTGTCTGGAACAGTATAAGTTTCATTTATTCCATTCCAATTATACCAAATAGCATTTACGTCCACATCAGAAGAAATATTAAGTGGTTGAGTAACATTAGAATAACTCATACCATCCACAGGAGAAATTATATCCAAATTTGGAGAAGTAGTATCAATCGTAAATGTTATATTTGTATACTTAACATTACCAGCAGAATCGTTAACCCAGACTTCTAAAGTATTAGGACCTTCAGAGAAAATAATCTCTCTTGAAGAAGTATAAGTTTCGTTGCTATCATTCCAGCTATACCAAGTAGTATTTATAGAATTTGTATCATTAGAAGAGATATTCAATAACTGAGCAGCATTAGAATAATTCGCACCTTCAATGGGAGAAATAATACTCAAATTTGGAGAAGTTATATCAATTGTGAATGTTGCACTGGTATAACTAGCATGATCCAAGGTATCATTAGACCAAACTTCCAAGACATGTTCGCCCTCATCATAACCTAAAGTAATAGTATCTGTATATGTAAAGTTTGTATAAGAATATTTATACCATGTACGATTGACACCTGTCAAATCTTCAGAAGAAATATTAAGGAAAATATTCGCATCATTATAATATGTATTATTTGCCGGAGAAATAATATTTAGATTTGGAGCAATATCAATAGTAAAAGTTACATTAGTATAATTGATATTCCCAGCAGAATCATTAACCCAGACTTCTAAAATTTTAGAACCTTCAGTAAAGGTTACATTCTCTGGAATGGTATAAGTAGTATTAGTACCATTCCAATTATACCAGGTAGTATTTAGATTAATATCGCTATAAAAAATATTAAGTAATTGAGTAACATTAAAATAAGTTATATTTTCAGGGGAAATTATGTTCACAAACGGAAGGGTACTATCTGCAATAGCACCACCATCAGTAATAGTCCAAGAATAAGTAGTTTCAATAAAAGTTTTTCTGGACTCCGGTATCCCAAGTGTGTTCTGAGTATCTCTCGCATCAAAAACAACATCATTCTGTAACGTAGGAAGATTAGACCAACCAATAAGTAAACTATCATAATTATCCGTTGATAAATTCGTAGAATTAAGCATATAATTCATATCGGTAACACTACTGACATTCCAACTACTGAGATCTTGATTAAAATCCTCAGCATTCCAAAACATTTGACTCATATCAGTAACGCTACTAACATCCCAACTACTAAGATTTTGATTGAAATCCTCAGCATTCCAAAACATCCAACTCATATCAGTAACGCTACTAACGTCCCAACTACTAAGATCTCGATTAAAAGGAGTATCACCCAACATACCACTCATATCAGTAACGCTACTAACATTCCAACTACTAAGATCTTGATTAAAAAGAGTCCCACCCAACATAT
>CAZEYD010000003.1:0-131120 GCA_964516745.1 Candidatus Woesearchaeota archaeon | reverse complement strand
TACCATAAGCTCCAACTTCCTCAGTGTTATCTAAAACATAAAAAGTCTCCTTATGCCTGGCATCGAAGTATAATAAATTAGTAATAAAATCTTTATCACAGGCAACCTCAAAATTCGTACCATAACATATAGGATTAATCTCTAACCAGAAACTAGAAGATACAGGACTAAAGCATACTCCTAAATCTTGAGAGTCTATTTTTTTTGTTTTCTTAACATTGAAGTTATAGCTACTAGAATTATATTTCAAAGAACAATTAGTTTCACTATCAGAATCCTGTTGTAAATACCAAATGATATCTTTAGGATTAATCGCTCTACCTAATAACCATGTTTCTAATACCGAATAATCTTCTCCAGCATGTTTTAACGCTAATATTCCCAAGGCCGTATCTCGAACAGAACCAAGATTATTATTTTGGACATTTGCTTTTAATTTATTAACACACCCATCATAAACATTGTCGGGTGTTGCTAAAATCGTCAATGCAATTTCCTGTATATTATCAGTATCAGCACAACCTCCTCCAACCTTTGCTTCCAGACAATCAAAGGCTCTTTGAACACGAGAATCATTTACAGTTTCATCTTCAGCGATAACAAAACACATACTAAAAAAAACCATCAATAAAATGATTAAAATCCCTACTCTTTTCATAGAAAATAAAGTCATTAATTATTTATAAAGATTTGGAAAATTACAAAGATTCTCTTATCAAGAGTTGTTTAGTCTTATTTTATTTATCATCATCTTTCTGTACACCTAAATCTCTAAAAACACCATTATCTATAACTTATTATGGAAAAAAAAGAGCTCAAAAAAGTTCAAACAATAGCAAAATCATATTATCTAAGAAAAGATATACAACAAGCAATTTTTGAATTTTGTAAAAATAGAGAAACAGTAGCGAATTTTAATAATGAATATTTTGCAAAACGACCAGACTTTTTAGATTATCCAAATGATGTTGGAAATTTGGCAAAAAGCGGAGCAACATCATTTCATTGTTCAGAAGAATTATGGTCAAATCCGCTAGATATAAACACAAATATGACTCCAAAAGAATATAATGAAATTAAGATAGGTTGGGATTTCTTAATAGATATCGATTCAAAATATTTTGATTATTCAAAGCTTGCAGCACAACTACTAATCAAAGCACTAGAACATCACGGAGTAAAAAATATTGGAATCAAATATTCAGGGAGCAAAGGATTCCATATATTAATCCCATTTAAGGCCTTCCCTTCAAAAATAGGCGAACATAATACAAAAGACATGTTTCCAGAATGGCCAAGACTCGTAGCAAGTTATCTTTTCAATTTAATAAAAGAGCCAATGTATAATGAAATTTTAAAAATGACCAGTCAAATTGACCTTGAAGAAAAAGGCGAATTAACAATGGAAAATATCTGTCCAAAATGTGGAAATAAAACAGATAAAAAGGTAATTGGAAAGTATAAATGTCAAGATCTCAAATGTAGAACAGAAGTCGAAAGTATGAAATCAAATCGAAAACAAATGATTTGTCCCTCTTGTAATGGAAAAATGATAAGAATTTCAAAAAGAGAAATAAGCTTTTGCGAAACATGTAAAATAAATACATCAAATCTAGAAAGTTCCGATTCAGTAGATGGCAAAAAGGTTTATCGTGAAAAGAAAAAACTTGAATTTGATTTAGGAAAAAATAAGACCCAAGATATTAAATTAAATAGTCTTGAATTGCAATACAGCAATTTTGAAATAAAGAAACAAATAGATGATATTGAAAAATCAATTGATATTATATTAGTAGCATCAAGACACTTATTCAGAGCTCCATACTCACTCCATGAAAAAACAGCCTACGCTTCAATCGTTATTGACAAAAAAGATCTTCCAAACTTTAAACCATCAGATGCAGATCCACTAAAAATAAAATCTCCAAGATCCTTTATGCCAGATTGTGAAGATGGTGAAGCAAAAGATTTGTTAGCTCAGGCATTAGATAAAGTAGAGAAAAGGACAGAAAATACAGAATCTAAACGATATGATAAAACAAATTCAATTGATATAAAAGGTTTAGAAATAACCGAAGAGATGTTCCCCCCAGTAATCAAAAAAATTCTTAAAGGTATAAAACAAGACGGACGAAAACGAGCATTATACTTACTTCTTTCTTTCTATAACTCATTAGAATTTCCACAAGAATATATTAAAGAAAAATTAGCAGAATGGAATGATAAAAATTATGCCCCATTAAAAGAGGGTTATTTACAATCTCAAATTACATGGTTTGAGAAAAGAAGACCACTCCCACCAAACTATGACAAACCAATCTACAAAGAATTTGGAATAACATCACCACCAGAACCAGGGATGAAAAACCCAATTAATTATACAATCAAGAAAGCATTACAGAATAAAAACAAAAAATCTAGAAAATCTAAAAAATAACTATTTCCTTCTTGGAACAACAATCCAAAATAGAATATAAGCCAAAATTCCACCACCATATGCTAAAGAAAATGCAACCCAAATTAATCTAACTAAAGTAGGATCAATATTAAAATAATTAGCAACACCAGCACAAACACCAGCAATGATAGAATCTTTTTCCTTTGCACGATACAATTTCTTAATTTTTTCAACCATCTTAATTACCTTTTCTATCGTTAGCTCTCAAAGAAGGATATGCCTTTGGTACTTTAATACGAGAATGTCTGTGCCCTCTAGCTTTCTTACCAGCAGAAGTTAAGCCCCTTAAAGATCTACCTTTATTCCCGGGTTTAGTAATAAAACTTAATTGTTTATCAGATTTGATTTCAGGAGCAACCCTATCAACCAAAATAACCTCAAAGAAATAATTCATACCATCTTTACCAACTTGATAAGAATTTAGAACTTCCATATTTTTATATTTTCGACTAACTCTTTGTTCAGCAATTTCTCTATAATTCATACGTAAATTCTTTCTTATATGTAATCTTTTTGTTCTTCTTCCCTTATTAGGCCTAGTCCTCTTATGACCACCTCGCTTAATTCTAATTCTAACAACAACAATACCTTTCTTAGCCTTATATCCTAAAGCACGAGCTCTATCAATTCTCAAAGGTTTCTCAACCCTAATAATAGATTCACCTTTACGCCATTCAATCATTCTTGCTCTAAGAATCTTAATGTCAGGCTTCTTCCACGCTTCTCTCCAATATTTCGTAGCACTCATATTAATTCTTTGAAAAATCACTTTAAAAAGCTTATTGTTATCAGCCCCTAAACAAATATCTCTTTGGATGAAAGTAGAAATTTAAAGCAGTCAAATAATGTCCTTTATTATTATTAATCTTCGAATAAACATTGTAATGTTTCTCCTTTAATTCTTCTAATAATTTATTTCCAAATCGATAAGGAATAACAACATCAGCTTTGGAAAGGTAAACATAAACGTTTTTAGCTTTCAATTTATCAATATTATTTTCAGGGGCAAGTTCCCTCCATCCCTTTTTTAGTTTTTTTAGTAAAAAGCCCTGTTTCTCATATCTGTTTTTCAAATGCTGTGTTCTTATTCCATTCCATAACGATTCAGCTAAACAGTGACCAGGAATAATCAAGAATAATTTTTGGATATCTTTGTTATTAGCAGCTAAACAAGCACTAACACAACCAATACTAATCCCAATGATATTTATTTCTTTAAACTTAAAATCCTTTTTCAATCGTCTAAGCTCATCTGAAAAATCTTTTTTAATACTAGTAAAGTTTTTGATAACATCCTTATAATTATCATCCAAAAGACTGGCACTAAAAGAATATTCCAAAAAAGAGTATCCCCGTTTTTTCATAACCTTTCTTAACTTTCTATTCAAAGAATCTTTTTCATAACCTTCCATCTGTGGAAAGAATACATAAAGAACATCAGACTTTTTTTGATGAAAGAAGTGTTTCAGAATAAGTTTTCTATCTTCTTTTTCTTCGTACTTATTATCAACCTTTTCACGAAAATGTGAAATCAACGCATCAATTTTCATACTAGTCAAAATAATCTTATATAAATAAATCTTTCTCCCGAAATACTCATCAAAAAAACTTATAAAGCACAAATTCCCCCCATTAACATAAGCGAGCTCGTAGCGCAGTCAGGTAGCGCACCGCTCTGATAAGGCGGGGGTCCTGGGTTCAAATCCCAGCGAGCTCATTAATTTGAAGACAGGACAGTCCTGGGCGAAGAAAACGCTTTGAAAAATCATACTATTTTATATTGAGTATTGTAATTTTGAGATGCATTTTTTGAGTAGAATCCCAGCGGGCTCATTCTCCAATTCACCCGCTCAGGATTTGAACTTGTTCAATTCCCTCACAACGAGATTTATTGAGTTTTGAATGAAGCAACTTGTTTACTACTTTAACGCAAAGAAATCTTCGATTTCTGCGGCTTGGAGCAAGTTGAAATTTGTTTACAATTTCATGTGACTTTTAGCGAGCTCATTAACTCACTTGGATATCTAGTAATTTATCAATTCTCTTCGCATTTAGCAGAAATTATAAACATAAGTCCAAAAGTGTTATAAATAATTAATAGGTAATTATTATATGAATGTACTAATAACTGGAATAGCTGGATGCGGGAAATCTACTGTTGCAAAGAAACTTCAAGAGTTGGGCTATGTTTCCTATGATATAGAAAGTATAAGAGGATTATTTGCAATGCGCGATAAAGAGACCAAAGAATTAGTTAAAAACTTCGATGATGAGTCTATAGAATCAACAAAACAGAATGAGTGGATTTGCGATATTGGAAAATTAAAGGATTTTATACAAAAGGATGCCGACAAAAAAGTTTCTTTTTATTGTGGAATGGCGTCAAATTTTGATGAGTTGCTTCCATTGTTTGACATTAAGCTTTTATTGGTTGCCGATGAAGAAACAACATTAAAAAGACTTAGAACGAGAAAGGGTCCTTATGAATATGGGCACACTCATGAGGTCCAACAAGATATAATAAGCTGGAAACCTGATTGGGAAAAGAAACAACTTGAAAAAGGTTTGATAAAAATAGATGCGAGTGAGCCTTTGGGAGAAGTTGTTAAATCTATTTTAGAAAAATCATTACTACAAATTAACTACTGATTATTTGTTTTGTAATTCTCCTCATTGATTTTGATAGATTTTGGCGAGATAGTTCTGAGGGATAAAAATTGAACTATCGAATATAAGACCAGCTCCCATCATATTTCTGTCTAAAACTCTCAATCCTAATCCAAACTCTCCAAATATTATCCAATTCTGGTCCTAAAAAATATAACAAATCTTCAATATCTTCTCTCAACGAATGAAAGGAGGTAATTCATGAAAATAAAAATATTATACAGTATTTGCATCATCGCATTTTTATTTAGCGTAGGTACGGTTTTAGCAATGGATGAAAATGCAAGTAGTCTAACAAAGGTAAGAGTTGACGTTATGGAATCTAGTATAGGAATTTCAGCTCCAACACTAGTTGTGTTTGAAGATATTGCTCCTGGATATATGACAGAAAGACAGGACTTAGATATAGATAATATAGGAACAGTAGATATAAGTGTAACACCTATGTTAGAGAATGATACGACAGATGTTTTTAGTAACTTAGCATTTAGAACAGTATTAACAGATCCTTTGTTACAAATCGGAGACTTCTCGTTAGATATCTTAAAAGCAACAACAGTAGGCTCAATTAGAACCGAAAGAGTTTATATGTATCTTGATTTAACAGCAGCATCAGATGCCACAAGTGGAGATGATATAGAAGCAGATATAGTATTCTGGGCAGTTCCATTATAAAATGAAAAAAACATATTTATTTTTTATTTTTTTTATTCTTCTCAACGGAGTTAATGCAGTAAATCTCAAAATTTTTCCAGAAGAGGTTTCTTTTGAAGGGTTCCCAAATCAACAAATATGTAAAAATATAACTATAGAAGCCTCAGAGCCATTGACAATAATCATTCAGGACAAGTGGGCGGTAAAAGGGTATAATGGGAGGGAGTTAGTAAAACATAAACTCCTAAGTCAAAACCTAAATTTAAATTTAAAATATTCTAAAAACAAAACGATAGAAAAGAATGACAGCTTAGAAATTTGTATCACCGCAAAATTTGTTGGAGATTATCATGGAGTATTGTTATCGCGAATACAAAATCAATCAGCAGGAGTTGGTGTATGGTTAAAATTAAAAATTAAAGACAAACCAAATGTTATGAATAGAATAACAACTAATGTAATTAATAGTAATAAGTTAGGGAATGTTCCAAACATTTCATTTATCATAATTATATTGACAATAATTCTAGTATTAGAAGCAATAATATTCATAAGAAAGAAAAAACATTCATAATATCTTCTTTAACCAAGTTCGAATCATATCTTCAGGTTGTGCACCATTAAATTCATCAACAATCTTTCCATCTTTAAACAACTTAACAGCAGGAATACTCATAACATCATAATCCCCAGCATACTTTTTATTTTTATCAACATCGACTTTCGCCAAAATAATCTTTCCATCAAATTCTTTAGCCAGTTTCTCTAACACAGGTTTCAACATCATACAAGGACCACACCAAGAAGCCCAGAAATCGACCAACACCGGAACACTTTCAGATTTCTTAATAACATCTTTTTCAAAAGAATCATCACTCACATCATTTTCCATAAACAATTCAGAATAAATTCTTTTATAAATTTTTCTAGAGCTAATTTAAAGTGGTGACGATATCTTTCTCAAACAAGTATGACTACTAAAAAAGACAACAAACGAAAGCCTTATATAACGTAAATATTCGACATAATAATGGAAAATAATAAGTATGATAAAAGTCAAATGTTGAAAACATTAGTAGCTTTAGTAACTCCTCCATTCACATCTTCTGAGTATAAAATAGAATCGAATAGCTCATCAATTCGAGGTTTTTGCTCAAAATATTCTTGTGGGATTTCATTAACGGCACAAACAAGATACAATCAACATACAAACCCATCCCTCTATTCACGTAATTCAGATAAATATCTAATGGAATAAATTATTCACTGTAATCACAAACTCTTAAATATCTTATCGCCCTAACAATAACATGAGAAGTGTTCCATTAATAAAAAGACAATTTCTGATTCTATTAGTATTTTCATTCCTAGTTTCTGTAGCATCAATTATACATGGCATCTTTTTTGATATGGACTTCTCTCAAGTTGCACGACTAACATTTGAAGGACTAGTATTCACATTCATTATATTATTTCCGGCAATATTATTTTTAGAATGGGTATATGATTTAAACAATGAAAAGAAATTTAAAGAGTTTGAAGCAAGAATCAAAAAGCTAGAAAAAAAGAAATTATCCAGATAAATATTTCTTGAAAAGTTTTTCCATTCTTTCCCATTTATAAAAAACATCTTTCTTATAATATTCTTTTGGTAATCCTAATTCTTCAGCAATGCAAAACGCTCCTTCTAATAAAGAATCAAAATCATACTGAGTAAAATTAGCAATTATATAGGAAAGACTTCTAATTGAATCTTCATCTTTAGGCTTGTTCTGCATTAAGCTCAAACAAATTTGAGTAACTTCCTTTTCTAAATTTATATATTCTTCAGAATTGAGATCTCCTCTAAACGAATTTAACTTTTCATTAATACTTTCCAATTTTTTTTCCGTCTTCTCATCTAAAAATTCATTCATTTAATATTAATTAAAATATAGCTTATATAACTTCGTTTGCTTCAATTCTCCCAAAACATTTATTAACATTCATTACTATATTCAATTATGGTAATAACAGCTTTCATTCCAATAATAACAACCGCAGCGATATACGTATTGTCAGGGTTAAAGATTGTTAAAGAATATGAAAGAGGAGTGAAATTTACTTTCGGAAAATTCTCAGGTATGATGCAACCCGGATTAAAAGTTGTTGTCCCAATAATTCAAGCATGGCGAAGAGTAGATATAAGAGTAAAAGCAGTTGATGTGCCAGACCAAGACGCAATTACAAAAGATAACGTTTCAATAAAAGTTAATGCAGTTCTATACTACAAAGTAGCCGACGCTCGAAAAGCAATAATCGAAGTAGAAGATTATAATTATGCAGTTTCTCAATTAGCTCAAACAACAATGAGAGATGTTGTGGGCGAAGTAACACTTGATGAATTATTAAGTAAACGAGATTCAATCTCAAAAAGAATACAAGAAATTGTCGACAAAGCAACAGATCCTTGGGGAATTAAAGTTTCTTCAGTAGAGCTAAAACATGTTGAATTACCAGAACAACTTAAACGAACGATAGGAAAAGAAGCAGAGGCAGAAAGAGAACGTAGAGCGGTAATTATCAAAGCAAAAGGTGAAGTCGCATCAGCTCAAGATATGGCAAAAGCAGCAGATACATTAGGTAAATCTCCCGGTGCATTACACTTACGAACACTTCAAACATTAAACGATCTAAGTAGTGACCAAAGCAATACAGTTATTCTAGGAGTCCCATTAGAAATTCTACGAGCCTACGAAAGTAATAAAAAATAAGTATTCAGTAAACTTTAAAATAATCCTTCCCCTTATTAAACCATGAAACTTTACATAATTAGACACGGTGAAACAGAAGGAAATGCCAAACATATTTTTAATGGTAGAATAGATACTTCATTAACAGAAAAGGGTCTAGTGCAGGCTCAAAAATTAGCCAGAAGATTAAAAGATATACAAATTGATATTGTTATTTCATCTCCATTAAGCAGAGCAAGGGACACTGCAAAAGAGATTTTAAAACATCATCCAGAAACCCAATATAAAATTGATGAAAGAATTATTGAAGGAGATTATGGCGCAATGTCTGGTCAGTTGAAACCAGAAAAGATAACTTGGGAAACTTTCCCGAAAGATGCCGAAACATATGAAGAAATGAAAAAAAGAGGAGAAGAATTTCTTGACGAAATCCGAGTTAAATATTCTAAGAAAAACGTTTTATTATCATCTCATGGGTTAATGAAAAGAGTTTTATTATCAATTTTAACAAAAGAATATCTCATAGAATTTCCTAGCGAAGAAGTCCCAAATACAGCTTTTACAGAAATCGAGATTTTAGAAGATGGAACTCATAAAATTCGTTGTCTAAACTGTGCAAAACACTTAGACGAATAACCCAACCACAACAATTCCTATAAATCTCACCCAACTTCTCAACCTATGGAAAGCTTATGTATCAGATGTAAAGGGAAAGGACTCTGTGGAAAACCATGTAAAATCTTAGGAAGATTTATGGATAACGCTCCAAAACCAACAATTCACTTCTCAGGACCTTCACCACCAGAAGTTTTCGTCGGACGAATAGGTTATCCAAACGTTAACATGGGAATATTAGCTCCAACAAACTACGATACAAAACACGAAAAATTCAATCGAGCAGCACAATGGTCAAAAGGTAATTTATCAATAGCAAACGTTCTACGACTTCGAGGGCAATTAATCTATGGACGAGCAACCTCAAACATAAAAACACCAAATAGAATAAAAGAAATAACCCAAGAACTCGCATTAACTCACAAAGCAACCTCAACAGAATTCTTCCTTAAGAAAAAACCCATAATACAATTTACTTCATCATCGGTGTTTAAACCCATGACAAATCCGGCGCCAATTCACAAAGTCTTATTACAAGAAAACACAAAAATCCACAAAAAAGTCGATTACCTGATAAACGATAGTGATGCAAAATCAGTAGTCGCGATCAAAGAATTATATAAATCTAATATTAATGTTGACCATTTACAAAAAATACTCTCAGTTGGATTGTTAGGTAAAAAAGTAAATCGTCGAATGGTTCCAACAAGATGGAGCATTACAGCAATTGACGATACAATATCAAAACAACTATTAGAAAATATAAGATACTACAAAGAAATTGATGAAATAATGCTTTTTAGTGGAAATTATGTTGGGAACTATATTGAAATTTTATTATTACCAGCAAGATTCTCATTTGACGCGATAGAAGCATGGGACGGAGAAAGTGTTTTTGGACAAGAAAATCACACAGTATTTGCAGAAGATTACGAAGGATTCAACGGACGAAAAAAATATGCATCAAACATAACAGGTGGATATTATGCAATGCGACTTCCAGTCGCAGAATATCTAGATAAAATAAAACGACAAGCAACAATATTTGTTTTCAGAAGAATCACCTCAGAATATTACGCACCACTAGGAGTAGGGGTTGTCAGAGAAACAACGCGACGAGCAATGCAAAACAAACCACAAATATTTGACACAATCGATCAAGCATTAATTGATATGTCAAGTAGAATAAAACTCCCAGCAAAAACAATCAAAGAAAAGTCATGGATCTTAAACAATTATGGAAAGCAAAAAGTTTTGAAACAATTTTTTTAGAAAATTTTCCAAACTTTCACAAAAGACCTATAAACTATATTTCCTTTTGAAGCATAATGAAAGAGAAAACTTTTCAAAAGAAAATTAGTCGTCATAAATATCAAGTGTTTATCTTTAAATCAAAACTTCCGAAACCAGTAAACTTCGCTACACATTCATGGTTTGTTATAGTGAAAAATAAAAAAATTACGAGATGGGAAGTCTATGGACATGAACAGAAAAATGGTAAAAAGTGGGGACATGTTTATAAGAATTCATTTGAACCGATTCAAGGGCTAAAGAAAAAGATATTTTCTAAAAAACATAATAATAGTTCTATAATAGGGAAAGTTCAAGGCGGGACAGATTCTTTAGCAAATAAAATGGTTAATTTTATAGAGAAAGAATCTTCAAAATATGTCAACGCTGGGCAGTTCCATTATGTTTTAGGACCTAATTGTAATACATATGTACAATGGGTTTTAGATCGTTTTCCAGAATGTAAAATTAAGTTACCGAAGTCGGCTATAGGAAAAGATTATCATACTGAGGAATAAAATATTCAATTATTACCACAATCCAACTATTAAAATTCAACAACACTTTCTTTATAATCCTTATTAATATCTTTTAAGACATCTAATATTTGTAAAGCATCTTGAGAATTAGAATCAAACATGGCTATAGAAAAAAGTTGATTACGTGTGGTCGCTGGCACAATCGGAGTTTTGTTGTCAATTATTATAAAAGGTTTATCATCTTTTTTGGAAGAGTTAGAAACTTTAGTATATGGAAGATCTTTTTTATCAAAGATTAAATCATAAAATAACTGTTTATTTCCTTCATGGTAAGGGTTAGAAAATTCAGTATAGAAATCTCCTCCATGTAAAACTAAATCATAAGTATGTTTATCTAATTGATCTTCACAAAAAGTACCTAAGGGCATGGCGATACCTTCATATCTCGTAGCATTTAAATCATTTTTTTTTATAGGTTTATCAACTGTCTTTTCGTCTCTATTACAACAACAAACCTCTATACCACCAATCAATTCTTTTTTTTCTTTATTTGAATTAGTAAGATAAAGACTATATCTATCATATACTGGAATAATATATCCAAAACGATGTCTATCATTCTCTTGTAAATTATTCACACCAGGAAGAAGAGAAATATCAATTCTAGTATCAGAATTTTTGTAAGAAGGAATCTTTTCCTGTATCATTTCGTTTAATCTGCATAGAGAACTACATATTGCCTCTAATACAGTCTCATTCAATTCTGCATTGATTTCTAGCTTCATAAAATAAATAAAAATACACACCTTTTAAGAATTACTATAACAAAGTGATACATAACCTTAATATCTGCCCAAAATCCATTATTTTCAAAAAAACAGACCAAAACTTTTTAAAACAGAAATTTAAGTATTAACTTATGAGAAGTAGCAAAGAATCAAATCTAAAAATCGTAGCAAGTACTTTGCCATCAGATTTTGAATTTGGTGACAAACTCGATGAAGAATTTAACACTTTTAGTTTGCCATATTTCACTGCTGGTATGGATGATATGTCTTCAATAAAATTACCATATTTTTGTGAAACAATAGGAGAAAGAATAATTCTAGATTCAGATGGTTCTAGAACTCTGGAATATTTTATTCGTAAAAGACCGCTTACAGTAAATTCATTATTATTTTCTAGTCTGTACTCAAAGTTAGTTCCAAATATGCCATCATTAAGAGAAGAAAAAATAAAAAAAATAATAATATATAGTGAAAAAAACATGATGGAAAGAGTTAGTCAATTACCTACAAAACCAAAAAAAAAATCACATTATCATTTTCCTACTTCTAACAGGATAGCGCCTATTGGCACAATTGATAAACGAAGAAAATCTCATAAACCTTCTATATCTGTATTATCATACAATTAAAAAGTTCAAAATATCTAAAATGGAAAACAAACAGAATAATTTTAAATTAATAACTGACTTCTCAGAACAAGAATGGGATGAAAGAGTAATTCGTGAGGTTAGAACAATTTTCCCATTTGGTGTTAATCTCGCAATTGTAAACATGTCAAAATATTTAGATTATGTATTTGATTATGTTCACACATATCCAACCAACGAAAAGGAGCTAGTCATTTATTTTATACCCAAGACAGTTAGCAATAATTATAACAAGGGAAAATTATATTTATATTCTATTCAAAGTAATCTCGATATTCAATCTAAGAGAATTGATCAAATAAAAACATATGTTGTAAATGAATTAGAATCTTTATTGAAAGATTAAATAATGCAAATCAAAATAATTTTAATATTATACACTCCTTAATCCAATTCAGATATCAACTTAAATCTTAATTTATGTGGAGGATGTAAAATTATTTTACTAAACAGAATTGGGGCAAACCAAAAGAGCCTACTACTTAATTTTTTATTCATTCTTATTGCTTGATATTTGTATCCACGTTTCATAGCACTAATCAAAACTTCCTTGTTCGTGTTTTTCAGAGCGTTAAAATCGCAATATAATTCAATTAGCCAACTTGATAACATAGTTCCAATAAGTCCAATAATAAGTATAATGATAAAGGTATTGGTAAATTGAAAATATAGATTATTAAATAAAAAAGTAGCCGGTACAATTTTTAATAAAAAAAGCAGTTTTGCAATTCCACTAACAAACAATAAAAATACAGCAAATTCAGACAGAAAGAGAAACAAATTAAAAAATCTTTGAATAATATTTATCGATTTTTTAAAATGTCCCCTCTCATGATAAATTATTGCCATCTGTTCATCAGAATTCAATTTCAAAAAGTCTTTACCAACAAAAACTTTCCCTAATTTTGGATTTGAGTAAGTAAGAATGTTTTGTTTCTCTCTTATCAGAACTATTTGTTTAATTCCGTCTTTTAATATTATTTCTTTTTCTTTGACATCAGTTCTTTTAGTTTTCATTATAATATTTACACCTAGTAATTTACATTATGAAATATACTATTTATAATTACTGATACATCTTCCCAAAAACCTTAAAACCTTTCAATCATTCTAAATAACATGACAGAAATAACTAACGAAACAATCAAAGCCTACGCACTCGAAAATGCAACAAAACACAACGGTAAAGCAAATCAAGGAGCAGTCTTGTCGGGGTTATTCGCAGAAGGTCTAGAAAAATCAGACATAAAAAAATACATCTCAATAATACAAGAAATAGTAAATGAAGTTAATTTTCTCTCACCAGAAGAGCAAGAAAAACAATTCTCAAAATTAAAGGGCAAGGTATCAAAGAGAGAAACAAGAGTAGGACTTCCAGAACTTCAAAATGCAATAAGAGGAAAAGTTGTAATGAGATTCGCCCCATATCCATCTGGAGCGTTGCATATAGGCAATCTAAGAACATTAATATTAAACGATCAATATGTAAAAGACTATGACGGACAGTTCATTCTAGTTATGGATGACACAATAGGTTCAGAAAAAAAGCAAATTCATCCAGACTCATATAAATTAATCGAAGACGGGATAAATTGGTTAGGATGTAAAGTAGATAAAACATTCTATAAATCAGATAGAATTCAGCATTATTACAAATACGCAGAAGAACTTTTGAGAAAAGGATATTTGTATGTATGTTCATGTCCTGCAGAAATATTTAGAGAGTTGAAGATATCTAAAAAAGATTGTCCTTGCAGAACGAATAAACCTGAAAGAAATCTCCTACTCTGGAAACAAATGTTCGATAAAAACAAATCACCAGAAGGAAGTCTAGCGGTTCGACTAAAAACTGATATGACAGATCCAGACCCAGCATTTAGAGATAGAGTGATGTTTAGGATATCAGATAGAATACACCCAAGAATAAAAAATAAATTTAGAGTCTATCCAACAATGGAATTCTCGTGGTCAATTGATAATCACGTATGGGGTATAACCCATATTCTAAGAGGTGTCGATTTGGATATAGAAGGAAGAGTTGAAGAATTTATCAGAGATATTTTTAAATGGTCGAATCCAGAGATTATTCGTAATGGATTTCTAGTTGTGGATGGAGTAAAAATTTCAAAATCAAAAGGACTACAAGAAGTAAAATCTGGTGTTTATAGAGGCTGGGATGATCCAAGACTATGGTCAATACAATCATTAAAAGCAAGAGGGATAAGACCAGAGGCAATACGAGAATTCATATTAGAACAAGGAGTAAAACAATCAAATACAACAGTTCCAGTAGATATTCTGTATAAAATAAATAAAAAATACATTGAACACTCTCCAAGATACTTTTTTATAGAGAGTCCACAAAAAATAAACATTAAAGGATCTCCAACACTAACAGCAACAATCCCATTACACCCTGACAACACACTAGGAAACAGACAATACGAAACAACTCAAGAATTCCTAATTTCAGAAACAGATTATAATGAAATGAAAGAAGGCAATTATAGATTAATGCATTTATTAAATTTCAAAGTTTTCTTATTGAATAATAAGTTAAGTCACCCAGAATTTAGTTTTATTAGCGAAGAGCCAAACGCAGAATTACATACCAAATATATACAATGGTTACCTGCTGATTCTGAGAATATAAAAGTTGAAATTATTATGCCAGATGGAAAAATAACAAAAGGATTAGGTGAAGAGGAATTAAAGAATTTACCAATCGATACCATAATCCAGTTCGAAAGATTCGGTTTTGTAAGGTTGAATAAGAAAACAAAAGATAGGTTAGAATTCTTTTACGCACATAAATAAAAAAACTTTTATTATTTAATTGATAATCTTATATAGAAGAGTCCCTTATTCATATTTATGATAGAAGTAGAAATTAGAGCCAAAGTAAATAACTTTGATGAAATAAAAAGAGAACTCGAAAAAATTGAAGCTAAATTCTCTGAAACGATTCATCAGATAGATAAGATATTTGGGCATCCAATGTTCTTAGATAAAAACAATATGATAATTGAAGGAGGAATCGTCCCCAGAATTAGATCTGTAAATGGAAAGTGTTTACTTGAGTTTAAAGAAATATCCAGAACTAGTGGAGGAACCGAATTAAAATCAGAATTAGGTAGTGTTAATTTAGGAATAACTTTTCTGAATAAACTTGGCTTCAAAGAAGCATTTACAATAGAAAAGCAAAGAGAATCTTACAAATACAAAGATTTCTCTATAGATTTGGACAATGTTGATAAATTAGGACAATTTGTTGAAATTGAAAAAATAGTAAGTTTATCAGAAGAAAAAGAATTAGCAAGAGAAGAGTGCGTTAATTTATTAAATATAATTTCTCAAAAGAGTAAAATTGAAAACAAAAAATATGGAGATTTAATGCAAGAATTAATCAATAAAGATAACGAAAACAAATCTACATAAATAAGCCAAATCTTTATAAAAAATAAAACCCTCTATAAAATATGAAAGTCAAAAACTTATCTCCTCAAATTAAGGGTGGAATCGTGGGTGCTGTTCTTATGACCTTAGTTTTAATATTTATTTTTTTAAGTGTAAATAATTGTTTTTCTTATAATGTAGAAAATGTTTGTCAAGATGAAATAGGAATGTCAGACTGTGTTGTTGATGCGTATTATTTTTGTGCAGATTCAATTGTAACACCAGATTTACCAACAAAAGTTATTCTTAGCTCTCATTTCTCAAAATATAATTATTTATCTTTAGAAATATTAGATTTATTTTTATATATTGTAGCCGGTTTTTTGTTTGCCTTTATTTTAACAAGTTTATTTAATCGTCCTAAAAAAATGAATATCTCTAAATTTGCTCAAATTTCAGGAGTCATATTAATTTTGTTAGGCTTAATCCAGATATCTTTAGAAATGTTTGTTTTCATTGATGGAATTATTTCTATATTATTAGGAGTATTATTTTTAACAATTAAGATAGAGAAACCTAAAAGGATTGTTGGAATATTTGCATTAATTTTAGCAATAGGAAATTTCTATTTGCTCTTTTTTTGGTTTTTTATTCCATTAAATTCATTATTAGATTATATCCCATCGTTATTAGAAAAAATCTTTTGGACTATTATTGCTTTGATTGAATTAGGAATAGGAATAAAGTTGTTAAAGAAGTAAAATATATTTTCAATCTCATATTTATTTAAATAATCTTATTTAATATATAACTTATGATAACTCAAGAAACGGAAGAAAAATTTCACCCATTACATTCTTTATTTGCAATAATAAAAGAAACCTTTACTATAAAAGGAGAGATTCAACCAAATGAAAATAATAAATTAAGATTAGCAAAATTTTACGCTAATCAAGGAAATTTTGAAAGAATGGCTCAAAGTTTTATCGGTTTTTTCCAAAAATACAATACTGATTTTAGAACAGATGAACGAGCATCAATGCTTTATTTTAAACTTTCAAATTTAATTGAGAAAAGATATCGTTTCTATTTTCCCTTTCTAGATACAGTTTATGATCAATTCCCTTACTCTCCTGAATATTCTCTTATTGAATCTACTTATCCCTCTAATATAAAACAGCTTGAAGAATATGCAATAATACATGATCTGTTAAAATAAAATATTATTAAAGACTTTCACCAACCCGTTCTCTTAAATTTCTTCTCCAATTCACCAATGCTCAATCTAATAATCGTTGGTCTACCATGAGGACAAGAATACGGATTTTCACACTCCCCCAATCTCTTCAACAAATCTCTAATCTCATCTCTCGTTAATTCAGCCCCAGCCTTAACACTAGCACGACAAGAAAATTTAATAATTCTCTCCTCAATTTCTTTCCCAATAATTTCTCCTTTATTTCTCAATAATTCATCCAACACATCAATAAATAAAACAGATTTTAATCTCCCAAAAATTTCAGGCACAGCAGATAACTTCAGACTATTCCCTCCAAAATCATCAAACTCAAAACCCATTGACTCCAAAAATCCAATATTATTCATCGCAACAATCTTTTGCTCAGGGTTCAACTCAACAACCTTACCATCCAACAATCTTTGCTTCTTAATCGCACCACTATAAAATTCTTCCATAAATCTTTCATAATTCACTCTCTCCTCAGCCGCATGCTGATCAAAAATAATCAAACCATCTTCACCCTCACAAATAACAAAAGTCTTGTTAATCTGTCCCAAAACATTCAACTTTCCAAAGAGACTTCTTTTCTCATGGTCTTGTATTGTTTTATTCGTTTTTTCAAATTCATTTTGAATTTTTCCTACATCCAATTTCTGAGGTTTGTTTTCTTTTAACATTTCACCATCTATTTGTGATTCATTTGAGGATGGATTAAATTTTTCTTTATCTTCAACAAACAAATTTACCTGCTTATCTCCACTAAACTCATACTTATGTGTAGGCTTCACCACACTATTACCTCTAACCTCATTATCTATCACAACATTATCATTCAACTTTGCCTCCCTAATCAAATCCGCCTTTTTCAAAGCATCCTGAACAGCTCTATAAACAATATTCCCAACCAACTTTTCATTCCTAAACTTAATCAATTCCTTATTAGGATGAACATTCACATCAACCTCTCCAGCATCAATTTCCACATTCAAAACAAAAATAGGATTTCTATTAATAAAAAGCAAAGTCTTATACGCCGAATAAACAGCATCACCAATAGTCTTATCTTTAACATAACGCCCATTCACATAACTAGATTGCTCACTTTTATCAGCTCGAGTCAAACTCGGTTTAGAAACAAAACCACTAATATGAATATCAGAATCCTCAAAATCTACCTCAATCAAATCTTTCCCAACCTCAACCCCCAGAACAAAAACAACATTATTGAAAAACAAATTAGTCTTCTGTGAATTAATTACCTCACGTCCATTATGAATCAAAACAATAGAAATATGTTTCTTAATCAAAGCATACTTAGAAACAATCTTTAAAATCTGTGAGAATTCAACATCCTGTCCCTTCAAATAATCACGCCTAACAGGAACACTAAAAAACAAATCCTTAACCTCAACCGTCGTCCCACGACTACAAGCAATCGACTCAATCTTCTTCACAATCCCAGCTTCAATCCCAATACAAGTTCCCAAAGCATCACAATCTCTCCTAGTACTAATCTCCAAAGCCGAAATCTCAGCAATACTAGCCAGAGCCTCCCCACGAAAACCAAACGAATGAATATTAAACAAATCCTTATCATTTTCAATCTTAGAAGTCGCATGCCTCTCCGCACACAACAACAAATCCTCCTTACTCATCCCCATTCCATTATCACTAATCTTAATCTTCTTAATTCCCCCAATCTCAATCTCAATTTTAATCTCATCAGCACCAGAATCAAAAGCATTCTCCAACACCTCCTTCACAACACTAGCAGGCCTATCTATAACCTCACCCGCCGCAATCTTATTCACAGTGGACTTATCTAAAATCTTAATTACCATATTGAAGAAAAGCAAAGAAAGTTTAAAGGAGTTATTGTGGTGGAAAGTATATTATGGGGTGGGGTTTTAGTAGGCATGGATGTTCAAATGTTCCAACCCAGAAGAGCACTAATGGTTCGACGCCCTGATTTAATTTCTAGATAATTCAAATAAAAACTAACCTTGATTCTCGGCTCGATAACTGGCAATCAACTTATCAGATTCCTTACGCCATTTATTAATAATCTTTTTCCCAGCTGTAGTAGGTTCAGCAAGATTCATAAATTCATTATAATTACTATTAATAAATTTTTCAAATGAACCAAGTCCTTCTCTATCTGGAACTTCGCCCAAATAGTTTAAAGTGAAACTAGGATGGTAAAAGGATGCCCTATCAGCCTCTCTTATAACTCCTAATTCGGGATATTTTTTTAGATAAGCTTCCCCTTTTTTATCAAGTGGTCCACTATGATAGACTATACAGGCAGATATCTTTTCCTCTAAATCTTTATCACCTATATATTTCCTAAATTCTTTGTTAAAAATATCCAAACCCAGCTTTTTGTGTTTATCCCTATCGTAATTAACTCCTCCCATGTCTTCATTATTGTTTGAAACATAATGCCCTATATCATGAATCCACACTGCGACATTATATGCATCAATGTCAAAGTCATGACCCTCCCTTTTCATTTCTTCTCCAAATTTAAACATATTCTTATAATGTAAACGATCCTTATATTGATCTGGAGTAAATTTGCTCTCATATGATTCCAGCAATTTTCTTGCCTTTTCAGTTAATGAACTTGCTTTTCCCATATTTTTGATTAGCCTTTAATATTTATAATATTATCGAGGATTGAAATTTTATTAATAATTTCTCCGTCCTGGTTCTACGCCCTCATGGCCTCTAAAAAAGCTGTCAAAACAGCGTCGATAAAACTTTAAAAACCCCCAACCGACTGGAGGTACATTGTGATACATTGGTAGGAGTATTTATGTTAATATAATATTTTCCCGCTATCTGATGAAGGAAAAGTTGTATCTACTACAAATGCTAATAATTATGCTTGATTTATGATTTTTCTATTTGTTTTTCCAGCAAATGGATGCCTACAATCTGGAATTATTTTAAGACTTCTTATTGTTCTAGACCTAGACACTTAGTAACTTACTAGTAGTAACTGAACAAAAGATTTAAATACTAATAAATTGTATAGGTATTATGGTAAAGAATTATTATTTAGCATTGGGGCTTGATTATCTAAAAGCAAATGAACTGCCAGGAGGCAGTAAATTGCAAAATACTCTAGACAGTCAATATAAATTAATAAAAGGCACACTAAGCACTATGACTGATGGAGGCGAAGATCTAGCAAATATTGATAGAAAAGAACTTTCGGATGCTGTTAATATTTTACAAGGTGAACTTGACGAAGCTTATGATATTCTTTCTGACCAAAAAAAGAGAGAAAAATATTTATTACAGCTTGAAAAAGCTGTTGAAGGACAAGAGATTTTTGAAAAGTCTAGGATTGTAGAAGTTATGAACTATGCTAGTCAGGTGCAAGGAAATTCGGATTAAAAAGCATTTAATGTTATAAGGACTCAAATAATAGCAACCTTGGAAAATTTAATAACTTTCTTATTTTGACCATGTCTTCTTTAACTAAGACTTTTCCAATATCAAATGTGATTACTCTCGTTTTGTCTATAACTATTTTTATATAAGGATATATTTAAAGATTATTTAATAATAAAGTTTATCGGATTTAAGCGATTTATGTCATGGTGGATTTAAATAATCTCAAGTAATTAAACGAAAATACTAAATACTATCAAAAGCTTATTATTCCATGAACGATAATTTAACCATAGGAGAAATAAGTGAAATTGTTAAAAAATTTGCCGAGATAAGAGATTGGGATCAGTTCAACACTGCAAAGGATATAGCAATTGGAATCTCAACAGAAGCAGCAGAGGTCCTTGAACTTTTTAGATTTAAAACAGATAAAGATATACAAGAGATATTTAACGACCCAAAAAAAAAGGAACGAGTAGGAGAGGAATTGTCTGATGTATTGTACTTTATTGTAATGATGGCACAAAAGTATGACATAAATTTAGGAAAAGAGTTTATGAAAAAAATGGATAAGAATGGCGAAAAGTATCCTGTAGAAAAAGTTAAGGGAATAAATAAAAAATATAACGAGTACTTCGATGACTAAATCAATAAATCATAAGATATTAAAATAAAGTGGAAAGGAATTGTTAAAATTGCGTACAAACCAATGAACTTATCTGGTAGATATTATACCTGCAATACAACAATTACAGCAAAAGGAAAAGACTCTAAATAGTAGTGAGGGAATTAGATTAATCAACTATTAGACATTTCTCTAACGTAAAATAAATTAAATCTATCATCTATTTATATCTCCAGCCTTTCTTCTTTTTATTTACAAAACAAAGACTAATCCCGCCAATAATAGTGGTGGTTAACATAAAAATTACGCCTACTCCATTAAATTTATATCCACTAGCGGTTGCAATATAAATATACCAGGAAAAAAGAACTCCTAAAAAAATCCACAGAGAATAAATAACTGGATATTCGTATCTTATAATCTTATGACGACGCTCATGTTCCCTAATCGGAATAAGCTCTAGATTTTCTACTCTGTTGTTGGTTATATCTTTGTCAATATGATGAACTTGATATTCTGAAAATGGACAAAAATATTTTTTCTTATCTTTAATATAAATTCTATTATATGCTACCGACCTATGAACAAGTGTTTTCTTATCTTTCCACCTTCTATATCCTTGACTATCCACATAGACCATTTTATTAAATTTATTTTTATCCATATAAATATAGACATGTCAATGGTTAAAAATCTTTAGCCTTTACTCCTAAAACAACTTATTCCAACTCTTCCTCTCACCCTCATCACCACTACCCTCATCACCACTACCCTCATCACCACTACCATCTTCATCACCCTCATCACTACCACTACCATCGCCCTCAACCTCTTCCTCCTCATCACCAACGTCTTCAAACCCTTTCTCGACGCTCTTCTCAATTTCAATCTTCATCTTTTCTTGTAACTCCTTCATAACCTTCCTCTTTATTTCATCAATATCAACATTAATCTTAACTTCTTCCTTTTTCTCTTCCACATTCAACTCACTACTATCTACTTTCTCAAAACTCCTTCCTTCAGAAATCCTATCTCCTAAATCGTCTTCCAATTCAATCAAGCTCATAACATTCTTAGCGCAACTAATTACACTATCGGGTAATCCAGCAAGTTTCGCAACCTGAATACCATAACTCTTATCAGTCCCACCTTCAACAATCTTCCTCAAAAACAAAATCCTATCATCCTGCTCATCAACCGAAATATTAAAATTCTTCACACCATCAAATCTATCAGCCAACTTATTCAAATGATGGTAATGCGTCGCGAACAAAGTCTTACACTCAATCTCATTATTCAAATATTCAGCAATAGCCCACGCCAAACTAACTCCATCATATGTAGAAGTCCCACGACCAATTTCATCCAAGATAACCAAACTTTTCTCTGTCGCATTATTCAAAATATTTGCAGTTTCATTCATCTCAACCATAAAAGTCGACTGGTGATTAACTAAGTCATCATACGCACCAATTCTACTAAAGACTCTATCTACAACACATAACTCAGCAGAACTCGCAGGAACAAAACAACCCATTTGCGCCATCAAACAACAAAGAGCAACCTGTCTCAAATAAGTTGATTTCCCAGCCATATTCGGACCAGTAATAATCATAGACTTATTATCAGAATTCAACGTACAATCATTATTAATAAAATCAACATCCCCGAAAGCTTCAATCACAGGATGGCGCGAACCAATCAATTTCAAATCATAACCAGAATTCATAACAGGCTTACAATAATTCTTCTCCTGCGACACAACAGCAAACGACACCAAGCAATCAATAACAGCAATACATCTTGACACGTCCTGAATCTCAACAACAAACTCTTTCAAGTCATCCATAATTTCCATAAACAAATTATATTCCAACTCATATATCTTTTCCTGAGCTCCCAAAATCTTAACTTCCAATTCTTTCAATTCCTCAGTCACAAATCTCTCGCTATTAACTTGCGATTGTTTCCTAATAAAATCTTCAGGCACCAAATGCAAATTATTTTTAGTAACTTCAATAAAATATCCAATAATTTTATTATACCTCACCTTCAAACTTTTAATCCCAGTTCTTTCTTTCGTCTCATCCTCCAACTCAGCCAAATAAGTCCTCGCATCACGACTAATCATTCTCAACTCGTCCAATTCAGAATTATAACCAACTCTAATAATATTCCCCTCACGAACAGAAGTGTTCGGCTCGTTCTTAATTGCATTCAGAATAAGATCCTTCGCCTTAACCAAATCAGGAATATCAACAAACTCTTTCAAAATATTACTATTACATTCTTCTAATAACTTTTTAATCTTAGGGATATTCTCAAGCGACAAACCCAACGAAACCAAATCTTTAGGATTCGCATTCCCAAAACTCACCCGTCCAATCAATCTCTCAATATCATAAACATTCTTCAAGTCTTCCACAAACCCATGACGCAAAATCAAGTTCTCCTTTAACTCAGCCACCCCCTCCAATCTTCCATCAATCTTTATTTTATCAATCAATGGCGAGACAACCCATCTCTTCAACAAACGTTTTCCCATCGGCGTAACAGTCTCATCCAAAACAGATAACAAAGTTGCATTATCATTTCTAGAAATCACATTTCGAACCAATTCTAAATTTCTAACTGTTGCATTATCCAGAAACATAAAATCATTAATACGATAAATACTAACCTTATTCACATGCCTCAAAGGATTCATTTGTTTTTCTTTAACATAACTAATTAGACCACCACAAGATTCAATCAAGACATCACTAAACACACCAAACCCTTCTAAATTCATCACACCAAAATGTTCATACAAACATTTCTTAGCCTGTTCAACATAAAAAAATCTATCATCATATTCACTAACAACATAATCATGTTCTTTCAATTCATTCACCAAAGCAGAATCCATCTTCGACATAGGAACAACAATTTCAGCAGGTGCCAAACGATTAATCTCACTCCAAAACTCATTATCACTCACCTCACAACAAGAAAACTCTCCAGTTGAAACATCACAAAACGAAAGCCCCAATTTCTCATCTTCAAATCCCACACCAACAATATAATTATTAAAACCCTTATCTAAAATAATATTTTCAACAATAGTTCCTGGCGTAATAATCCTAACCAAATCACGCTTCACCAAACCCTTCGCAAGTTTTGGATCCTCAGTCTGCTCAACAATCCCAACCTTATACCCTTTCTTAACAAGCTTAGCCAAATAAGGCTCAATCGCATGATACGGAATTCCCGCTAATGGAGCCTGCGTCTCCCCCTTCCCACGCGAAGTCAAAGTAATCTCAAGTTCACGAGCAATAGTCTTCGCATCCTCAAAAAAAGTCTCATAAAAATCCCCCATCCTAAAAAAAATCACACAATCAGGATGCTTATTCTTAATATCCATATATTGCTGCATTCCCGGAGTCAACTTTACCATTCCTAGGAAAAGTAAATTTCATTTAAAACGATTTATGTGATAATGTTTTCTTTTACAAAAGGCTTAAATACCCCCAAAAAGTGACTACAATATGGCAAAGTATAAATTCCTAGATGGTGAAGCAACAATAGGACTAATAACAGATACAGTCCTCTCATTACCTGAACCAATTCGAGCATATTATGATTTAAAATTTAAAGGAATTGAAAATGAAGTAATAGAGGGGCGAATAATAGGCAAAAATCCAATTAGCTTACAAGATTTAATCTCTAGTCCCGAAATCAGTTGTATGATTCCAAAGGAAACAGTAAAAGACATTTTAGTAAAAAAAGGTCATTTAGTTGGTGAAGACGCATATGATCATATATTACACCATTTAATGGCTGTTGAATTACCTAATTATGTTCCAACAGAACTTTATTTCCCAAATACCGACCAACAACAATAAGGTTTCTTATTCTAAAAAATCACACAATCAGAATACTCATTCTTAATATCCATATATCACCGTATACTAAGAATTAAAGTAATTATAACAATTAAAACGGTTTATCTGATATTGTTTTGGATTTCGAAAGACTTAAATACTATTCTAGAGTAATTACAGTATGGGAATAATACAAAGCGATGTTTCAAAAAAAAGTCATGACAGAATTATTAATCAATATAATAGTGGAATGAGGATTTCTGAAATCGCAGAAGGTGCAAAACTACCAGAATCAAGAATAGAACTTGGAATACTTTCATGGTATCAAGATGTTTTATGGTATCAAGAAGAATCATTAAAACAAAAAGCTCTATCAGAAAAAAAAGAATTATATGGTAAAGATGCATCATTAACTCAAGAAGATAGAAATGTATATTATCCGTATATTGAAGCCCTAGCATCTCATTGTCAAGACCTTAAAAATCATTATTTTCTACCAAGTATTGACGATTAATAACTAACAACAATACAATTTTCCTTTCTCACCCTCTTTTCTTTCACTCATAGGGATTCCAAATTTCCTAATATTTTCAATCATATCTTTATTTTGCTTAAGTTCTTTATTCATCAAAACACTAGCCTCTCTAGCTTTTACAAAAGAATCACACAACTTAAGATTCAAAGGACATCTCTCTTCACACGCCTTACATAAATTACATTTAAAGATAATATCGCCAATCAATTTTTCAGACAAAACAATAGATTTCCCACGCGGTGAAACCCCTTCCTCTCTCAAAATCTTAAACACAGGGCACAAATCTTTACACATCCCACACTTAATACATTTCTCTAACTCAACAGAAACATCTTCCATCAAATTCTTCGCTTGAACTTTATTCTGATCTTCATCTCGCATGAACAATAGAATATTTCAGACTATAAAAAAGTTTGTTGATAACAAGCATTATTCATAAATTGATCTGGTGTTTATTTGCCCGGCCGATACGTATTTCTCTGCGGCACCAACAATAGCAAAGGATTCCTCATTAACTCTTATTTGTTGTCTTCTTACAATTCTTGGCATCAAACCTTTTCTTTTATTTGCAGATACAATAAAAGATTGCGATTTGAAATTATGATTCAAGTCGGAAATCATATTCCTTAAATATCCAGTTATTATCCCACCATATTCTTTACCATGTTCAAGTTCATTTTTATCAAAATATATATCCCATAAAATTTTTCCTAAAGGATTTCGTAAAAATTCTTTTCCTAATTCCGGATTATATTTTTTAATATCTATTTTGTTATAATTCCCGGTTTTCGCTTCTATATTTGTAGCTAAATAATTCAGAAAATTGTCATGCTTCAAGAGATTAATTATATCAAAAGTACTATATCGTTTTTTCTTATCATTTTCATTTATTTCTATAACTGGATTTGACAAAACACTAGGTGCTCCCGTATGATTAATAATAACCCCGCCGCTAGTTCTAATAGCATAAGGCATGTTTTTTATATAATCTAAATATACCTGTCTATCTACCCCAAATTGTTCATCTAAACTTTTTACTTGTGATTTTTCTTTAAAAAATCTTATTCCTTTATGTATGTCCAAACTATAAATTTGTCTTAATTCATGATCTCCAAGTAAAGAAATAACATCAGTTGGATCATGATTATATATCAAATCATCTAAAATCTTTAAAGATTTATCCTCACTTTTACCATCTTCAAGAATAATATCTCCAGCTAAAACCAGTGTATCTATACTACCATTTTCTTTCATAAATTCAAATTTCTTTATTATATCTTTATAATAATCCCAATTACCATGTGGACCTGGTGATATCATTAACTTTCCAGAACTTAAATCTCTAATATTGTTCATAGAAAATAAAATAAATTTTCATTTATAAAGTTATTCAATTGTAGTAACCATCAAGTGACGTCTAAGTGTTTAAGTTAAAAAATTACTCTCAAAACTGTCCAGGAATTCTAATCAATGAGAATCAAATCACATTTTTTTCATTTGTTCAATCTCATTATTCGAAACAGCAGTTCCTTTAAACTTAACAGCATAAAGTAAAGCATCCAAAACATCCTTAGTCTTTACTAAACCAGTTAGTCCTTTATGATGTGCAATATATAATAATTCTGCAGACCTCATGATTTTGTATTTTTTGAAATCTTTTAATAATTCTTCGTTAAAATCTAAATCGGTATGAGATTTCTTTTCCATAATCTCTTCAATCTTTTTAGGATTTTCAACTAAAAATCTAGTTGTTCTCTCATCAACAACAATCATACAATCACCTTCAACTAAATTATCAAAAGCTAGACAACTTGCTTCACCTTCTTGTAAAATGGTGATTTTTTCACCTCTCTGATGGTCACGTAAGACACCATTAGCAATATTCAAAATCTTTTTTGATTCATTTCTTAAAAGATTATCATCTATAAAATCCTTAGACATCTTCAAAACACCCCTATTAATTAAGTCTGTAACCTTAACAGCTTCCAATTTGTATTTTTTAATTTTAATTGGTTTATCAATAACTTCAATTTTTACTGCAGGAGTCAAAATAAATTCACCATCAAAATTCTCCTTCATTTTTTCAACAATATTCAATAAGCCATTCATTGTCAAAGCAATTAAAGGTCCGGCATCAAAAATTAAATATTTCATTTAAAAAAATCCTCAACAATTTTAATTCTTTCGACTTCCGACATACTATCAGTAATATTCATCTCATGAACTTTGGATTGCCCGATATAAGAAGCTAAATCCCATAGACTAACTCCTAATAAATCAGCCGTTTGCGCACTAGAAAGACCATGCTCATAAAGTTTAAACGCTTTATTTATTTCTGCTTTTCTAAAGATATCTTTAATATACTCTCCCAAATGACCAGAGATATTATTCAAAGAATGTCTTATCTCGCCAGCAAATCTAATAGTTTCATCATAATCATCTATTTTAGCGGCCTTAACCATAAATCTCCAATCAGTTAATAATTTTTCATAAAAACCGTCCCATCCCTCTAGGTCTCTATAGTTTTCTCGTTGTAATATTTTACTAACAGAATATATTAAAACAGCTACGATAATATTTGCAGAATCTTGTCTAATCGTCGCTGAATGAACAGTCTTATCAGATAGTTCTTTTAATTTAACAGAACTATTATTCTCAATTGCCAATAGCGATTGACTTAGTACCTCAGAAATATTAGTCAAATCTTTGTGTCCTTCTAATGCTCCCCCTTTTTCCATATAGTAATAAACAACCGAGGATATTTAAAGTTTCCCAGTCAAAAAACAATATGAAGATTTTATTAGATACAAACTTTATTTTAACAACGATGAAACAAAAAATAGATTTTCCTAACTTAGTTAATAAGTTATTTACAGAAAACATTGAATGGATTGTCCCTCAACAAGTTTTAAACGAATTGGGAACTTTAAAAGACAGAAAGGGAATAAAGAGAGAAGATAAATTGGCTGCTCAAGTGAGTTTTGATATATTGCAAACAATTAATCCAGAAGTTGTCGAACTCAAAAAAAATCCGAATGTTGATATCGCGATAGTAAATTATATTGTAAATAAAGAAATTGTTTTAGCAACATTAGATAGAGGACTAAAGGGCAGAGTGAAAAATAAAATATTAACGATAAAAGGAAGAAAGAGTTTAGAAATCATTTAAAAAAGTATATTTATGAGAATTCTATTTTTTTGCACCACAATAATTCTTAAAAACTCATTCAACAAGCTATAATCATGGAAGATGTAAAAGATCATACAATAGACGATATAGAAAAAAAAATGAAAGAAATGAACACTAATTTGAATAAAATATCTTATTTAGAAAGAATTATCAAAGAAAAGAGTTTTACATTAGAAGTGAAGAGATATATTCTAGGACAATTATCTGAATTTTATGAAGAACAAAGAATGTATATGAAAGCAGCTAGAGCAATGACAAATAAAGCAGGAATAGAAATATTAACAAAAGACAAAATAGAATCTTATTTATCTGCAGCAGAATTATATGCAAAACTGGGCAATGTAGACGAAGCAGATCAAATGTTTAATGTAGCATTAAGAAATACAAACCAATCACAAAGAACACAAATAATGTTAGCCAAGAAAAATATCTTCTCAGAATTTGCGAATAAACTTGACAAACAAGGCAAAAAAGCATCAGCAATCAAATTTTATGAAAAACTAATTAAAATGGATTTAGATTTAACAGAAAGAGAAGATATTAAATCAAAATTAAAATCTAGATATACATCATTAGGGTTATTCAGAGAAGCAAAACTTTTAGAAGGGATAAAATAGTTTTGTATGCTTTCTTATCAATTCATTCCTCTCTCCTATTAAATGAAGGAAAAGACGGAATTATATTTTATTAAAGATTTCAACAAGCAAACCAAGGAACAGATGCAAAGCATCAATCTCACATACTTACATCATAGATTTAAAAAATAAAAAATATAAAGATGATAACGTTTTAATTAAGCAACATCCTCGTCCAAATCAAACAAGTCATTATCATCAACTTTCTCAAGTTCGTCTTCAATTAAATTGAGTTTTTCCATTTGTAAATTATGAAGTATTTTCTTCCATCTCAAATCCATCATCAAATTCTTCTGTCGAATCATCATCTAATTCTGTTTTGAGTTCAATCGTGGAATCCGAAGTACCCTCTTTTTCTGCCATGATTTTACTTAGAAAAAGAATAATAAATCCCTATATAAATCTTATGTTTGTTTAATAAAAATGTATAATTTTGCAAAACACCTAATCAAAGAACTAATTCTCCTCGATAAACTTTCTGACAAGAGCTACAAT
Organism: Candidatus Woesearchaeota archaeon; assembly: GCA_964516745.1. Taxonomy (GTDB): domain Archaea; phylum Nanobdellota; class Nanobdellia; order Pacearchaeales; family GW2011-AR1; genus JAGVXH01. Next base: position 101,409 of record CAZEYD010000003.1, on the reverse strand, counting down.
CTCATTTTTCTTATACGGTAAAAAAGAAATAGATCCAGCATTCTTATGACCACCACCTTCGACAAAAGCAGTAGGAATTTCTTTATTAATAAATTCAATCATCTTATGTGTAGAAAAATTTGCAGAGTTAGTAGCTCTGAAAGTAATTGCAGTATTCATAACACCCATCGTGATTAATTTCTCCGTTCCATTTCTCTCCAAGTCATCATGAACTAAACTAACAGATCTGCCAGGTTTAGGAAAAAATCCAAATCCAGGAAAGGTCTTCTCAATATTAATAGTTTGTAGTGTTCTTCCATTAATCTCTTCAATATTTCTATTACTCTTACCCATTTCCAATCCTCTAGAATCTAATTTCTTAATATAAGGTGCCATTAACTCGACTAATTTTCTCTGTTGTTCTCTAGGCTCACCAAACAAAACTTCAATATATTCTCTCGCCTCTAAAAATCTTAACTTGGCAGAAGTATAATCAATAACCAAAGCAATTTCCTGTAATAACTTTTTAGAATAGCCCTTTTTTTCAGCCAAATCAGTATATTTATCAACATCTTTTTTATTCTCTAAAAAGATTCTATCAGCCCAACCAGCCATAGCAGGAATAGGTTCCATATTTTCAACACTCGGATTAATCAAACGAGCTAATTCAGAACACAACATACCAGCTGAGAATTTGCCTCCAGATTCACCAATAAGAAAAGGGTTAATATGCGACAAAACTTCATTACTAATAACATCTTCATCGAAAGGATGATGATCAACAACAATAACATCAGCACCATGAATTTTAACTTGTTGAATAGCAATTAAATCTTCAGGAGTAGAACCATTATCAACAATAACAATCAATGGCATCTTATTAGAAAACTTAGCAGCATTTCTCAAAGAAGTTGCAGTGTCCCTAATCGAATCATCAATTTCATAATAAGGAGCAGAACAAGGAGCTCTCATGAAAAATTCCCAAGCAGCTTTAGGATTAGAATGTTGTTTAGAAACCAAAGGAATAATTGCCTTTTCCAAAGCAAAACCAGAAGCATAACCATCAGCATCATTATGATGTCTAACAATAATAGGTCTATTCTGAAAAACAGCTAAACGAATTTCTTCAGCAGCATGAATAAAACGAGGTTTTAATTTTTCTAAAATTTCAGATTCAATCAAAAAAGATTCAAACTTTACTTTAGCTTTAGCCTTTAGTTTATCATTAATAATTTTTTCAATCTTTTTAGCATCTTCTCCTCTCTCTCTAGAAAACTTAATTATTTCACCTTCTAATTCACCATTAAATTCAGAAACATTAACCATAGCCAAAACAAAATGACCCTCTTCAATTGTAGGATAAGCTCTCTCACCAGCAGAAATAAATGCTTTCAAAGCAAGATTTCCAGTTCCATCAGTTATTTCAAAAATAGTAGGACCTCCAGTCTGAACAACACGATCAACCTGACCCTGCACAAATATTTTCTGTCCAGAAATCTTTCTACTAACATCTTCAATATTCAACAATGTTGCTTTCTCATTACTATCTCTATAGTTTTCTTTTTTCATTTTCGTATTTTTATAATTTTTTTTCATAGAATAAAATAATAGTTTATCTCCACATCCCTTCTAATACTTGTACATTTAAATAATTAACCCTTTAAAAGTTTTTGGATTAAAGGAAAAAGGGGGTTTAATATTTATCATAAAATAAACACTATAAAGTGATAACAGAAAAGATAGTTTTATAAACCAAGAATCACAATTTATTTTATGACTGGTTTTACTGATGAAAATAAAAAGAAAGAAGATTCTTATAGTTCTTTTATAGGAACAGCTGGACATTATTCCGTTGGTGTAGTAAGTGCCATTGGTATATTGAAAGAATTTAATATGGCTGATAATTATATGTTAATCCAACCATCAGTAGTAGGATATGGAAACGATTTTGCAAGAGTAGTTAAAAATAGACCTACTATAATAAGTCTAACACCAGGACATCCTATATCAATGAGACCTTTAGAGGAAGGAGACTTGGAAAATTATGCAAATCATCCTCCAAAATCAAAAATAATTTGTCCATAATTTTTTACAAAACTCCACCTTTTTCCAAAACCCAATCAACAAAATCTTCTTGCCCATCCTCAAACTTAATAATCTCATCATTTTTAATTAAGTAAAGTAAAACTCTTTTGTCTGAATCTATACCATATTCTTTAAAATAATTATTTCTCCAAGAACGAACAGCGATTTTATTCTCTTGCACACTAGATTCTTCGTCTAGGATTACATTCTTTCTTATTTTATCCTGATCTAAAATTATAAATGTTTTATTCAAATTACATACCAAATTTGCATGCGTATACCAAACTGCAACATAACAATCAATATCAGGATTATATCTTTGTATCAATGATTCCATATAAATTGCCCAGTCTTCACAATCTCCACCTTTTGATTTGATAAAATCAGCTGGCGTTTGCCAATATTCCGAGACACCAAATCGACCCATATCAGAAACATAATTCATGTAACTAGAACCAAATATTTTCTCTAAATTATATAAATCAGATTCCTCATAATCAATCTCTATTTTTTCAAATCTCTCTTCAACATCCTCAGGACGTATAAAACCCTGCATAGCTTCAGGGCTTCCCGGTGAACGCGGATCCATTTCAGCTTCAAAACGGTATTCTGAGTAATTCAATATACTTTTAGCTTTCCATTCTAAATAGAATGGTAAGTTCTTATTATCTAGAAAACAATCGTCAGTCAACCCATAAAAAACTAATTTATCAGCGCTAGACTCATTGTAATCCTCAGCAAATAATTCATAATATCCATTCACAACAGTAGTATTGAAATCTCCCAAAATCAAAGTTCCACTCAAATTACATCCAGAAATCTTTTCATAAAAAAAGAGAAACGTAGAATCCTTTTCTACTATATTTATATTCAAATCATTCGGATTAGTCTTCTCTATATCTTTTAATTCTGGAGAAAGAAACAAAACAAATAAGATAATTACGCAACAAAAAATTCCCATACTAATAAAAAAGATTTTCCCCATAAAGAACAACCATAAAATAAATATTTAAATCTTCTTGAAAATATCTCGAATGAACATCCAAACTCTTTTAAATCATCATGGAGTTTTACTAGTACGCTCTCATAGTCTAGTGGCCAAGGATGCCGCCCTCTCAAGTTGGGAAGTCTAGTCGATGAGACAACACTTGCGGCCTAGAAATTTTAAGGCACAGCTCTCTTCAAAGAGGTGATGAAATTCACTTTTGAATTTGATGGAGAACGGCGGTGACCCGGGTTCAAATCCCGGTGGGAGCGTATTTTTTATTTAGGATTTGAATCAAATTCCGAACATCTTTGCTCGAATTTTTATCAACGAAGTGACTATAAAAATTTTAGAGTGAAGTGTGAGCAGGTGGGAGCGTATTTTTATTTGGGATTTGAACAAGCGTAACTTTTTTTCTGAGTTCAAAAAAGTTTCACAAGCGAACTCGCTAAAGCTCATCGCTTATCCCGGTGAGGAGCGTATTTCTTTGTGTATCTTGAGAGGACAACTTTTTATCTCCTTAAAGAGTATTATTTATATAGTAAAATAATTTGTTAATTATATGTTCAATAAGGCGAATATTAAATCAAAGAATATTATTTTTATTTACATTTCCATGTTATTTGGTGGTTTATTATTTTTTCTTCCAATACTTGCACTTTATTTTGAGAAAAATCTTTTTAGTATAACTAATGTTGCCATTATTTTTGCAGTTGAAGCAATCGCTTTTACGGTCTTTGAAATGCCAACAGGGGCAATAGCAGATTTGTTCGGAAGAAAAAGAACAATAATCTTTGCAAATATAATCAGTTTGTTAGCTCTTGTTTTTTTGTATATCGGTGGAAGCATGATTATGTTTATTCTTTATGCAATAATTAATTCATTGGCTAGAAGTTTAAGTAGTGGAACAGATAGTGCTCTTATATATGACACTTTAAAAGAAGAGAAAAAAGAAAAATATTATAAAAAAACAATTGGAACATATAACGCTCTTTGGCCATTGGGTGCATCTTTAGGGTCTTTAATTGGTGGATATTTAGCAAAAGTTTCTTTATCGTTTCCTATTCTGATAACCTTTATTCCTTTATTTATTGCCACTGTATTAACTTTTTTTCTAAAAGAACCTAAATATGAAAAAGAAAATCACAAAAATTTATTTAGGCATATGAAAAATTCATTAAAAATTGTCGTTAATAATAAACAACTTATTATTTTAATGATTGGCGGCTTTATTCTTATGGCATTTGGTGAAACAATTCATCTATTAAATCCATTATTTTTTAATTTTAAAGAAATACCTATCGAATTTTTTGGATGGATTAGTGCTTTAATTTTCGGTTGTTCATCATTTGGTTCTTATATTTCTTATAAGGTTTCTGATAGATTTGGGAATAAAAAGATTCTACTTATTTCAGTATTTTGCTCTCCTCTATTACTTCTATTCTCGACTCTTTCAAATAAATACATTTCAATTATCTTGTTTATAGTTCCTTCACTATTCTATGGTTTAAGAGGGCCAATTATTAATCATTTATTAAACTTAGAAATTTCTTCTAGTAAACGTGCAACAATTATCTCAACATCTAATCTTTTAGGTCAATTAGGCTTAGCAATATTTTCACCTATAATTGGTTATCTTGCAGATTTATATTCAATAAACACCGCTTTTAAAATAAGTTCTATCTTAATGTTTTCTGTAACAATTTTATATTTATTTCTTAAAGATAAAAAATAGTTAATTAAAATTAATAAAAATTTCCCTTCCGAAGAGAATCATCTCCTCGGACGCAGGATTCGAACCTGTCAGGGAACCAGCAACATGGCATTGGTTTATCTTTACCAGGCGTCTACGTCTCTAGCACATGGCTATTTTGTTTTTTTAATAAGACAAAAGAATTTTTAAAATTCTAATAATGTAGACTATGATTATTGAGTTGTAGGTGATGTTTTACTAATCTCTTCAATTGATTTTAATGCTTTTTCAATTGCTTCAAGTTGTTCATCAAAAACAGATTCTTTATCTGACTTTTGCCCTTGAGCATTTGTATATTCCTGACTTGCTTTCTCAATTTCTAATTCACGCTTTCTTTCTTCTCGTTCAATGTCCAATTCTTTCTCTTTTTCTTCTCTTATAACATCTTCTTTTATATCTTTTTTCCAATTAGTTAATTCTTTCTTTAATTTACCAATATGCTGTTCTTTAGCAGTAACATTTTCCTTAAGCTTAGATTTACTATTCATAATTTCAAGCTTCCGAGTAGTTAAACGTTCTACAATACTATATCTTGACTGACTTTCTCCCATAACAAAGAAGCGTATCATAGATTTTTAAATCTTTTGGAAAATAAAAAATAATTAATAAACATTTTTAATAAAATTATAAACTCCCCCCCTTCACCAACTAATCGCAGGCATCGTTCCATTGTCAACACCAGCTTTTCTTTCTAACAATTCAACTCTCTGTTCCAATTTGTAAATCATACTATCTAATTTTTGAATCCTATCATCAACCTCTTTCTTTCCATATCCATTGTTAGAACTATTAACACTATTTCTGCTATCATCTTCATCCCTATAAAATCTATTTCCAACACCAGAACTAGCGTTCGCACTTACATCAACAAACCCATCCTTATCACTCTCAATATTAAATTCACGATCCACCGTAGAAATCTTTCCCTGCCTATGTAATTCACCAACATCAATCATCCCCTTCTTTCTAAATTTCATAACAAAATAAAGGAATAATATTATTTAAGACTTCCGACATCATCCAACATCAACACTCCAATACATACCCTTCACAAACCGTTTTCTTTTTCCAAGAGTTCCCTTTTCCCATGCTATTATTTTTCTTTTCCCAAAGCTTTTCTTTTCTAAAAAGAAAAGGCTTAAAGAAAAAGCCTTAAATAATTGCTTTTCCATAAAATAATATGAGTGAAATAAAAGAGACGATAAAAAAAATTGTAAAAGAGGGAAAATACGGAGAACCAATAGCATCGTATAAATTAGTCTATGATTCACCACAAAATTCATTAGAACTAATCTACTATTGGTTTTTAGATTTTTTAAATGGAGCATTTGGTTCAACAGAAAAGATTGTAGATAATTTTATGAGTTCTCCAGGAAGTGGCCATTTCTCAGATATGAATCAAAGGTTATCAAGAGTTCAAGAAGAGGGAATGAAAATATTGGGAGGATTAAATCAAGTAATTAAGTCAGCCTTAAACTTGGTTTATGATTTAAGAGAATTTAAACAGAGATTACAACATTACAAAGATGCAGAATCAGAAGATTCAGAATTGCAAAAAGCAGCAAATTTAGCATTAAAAAACATATGGCTTGATAGCGTAGATTTGCCTAAACGAGGAAGAGGGTCAATACATCAAATGACGGTAGAATTGGGGTATACAACATTACGAGATGCTTTTATGGTGATAAATGATTTAGAAGAAATTCCGAAAATGGAAGAGGCGGAAGATCTTAATAAACAGGTTGGAAGAATATTAAGACCAAGACTAAAGGAATTTCATGATTGGAAAGGATATTCTCATAGAGAATTGACAAAAAGATATAATATAGAAAAAAGCTATCTAAAAAATCAAGTAGAAACAATCAAATTATATTCTTCTTGGGTAAAACCATATTTTAAATCAGCTAAAGAATTACAACAACAAGGGTTTTCGGGCGATTCTGCCTTAGTAAATGCATTCTCAACAAGTATGTTCCAATTGACAATATTTGCAAAAAAAGAAGTAGGACTCCCGGATCAATTTTCAGAATTAGAAAAGAAAATGACAAAAAAATATTCCGCCTGTGTGGTTGTTGATTTCAAACACAGAGCACAATTATTACAAAAAGTTACACAAAGAGGAGATTTTGCTCCAGCGTTTGGGGGAAGATTAGAAATAACATTTGATGCATATGCATTAAGCAATGAAGAAATAGAATTAGTAAAATCTACCATGGAAAAAGACGATTTAGATGAAATGTTTAGTTTCGATTCTAACATGGCCGAAGACGCTTTAAAAGAATTAAAAGAAGATTTAGATGAATTTTTGGTATCAGATGATAAAAAAGAAGAAAAAAAAGAAGCTGAAAAGAAAAAAGCAAAAGAAGCTGATATTAACCCATTCACAGCAATTTTCGGTTTAGTATTTAAGAGGCCTAAAAAAGAAGCTGCAAAAAAAGAAAAGAAAAAGATAGAGAAACCAGAAGATCTTGTGAAAGATAATTGGGTAGAAAAACATGCAAGAATCGAGGCAAATAATTTAGCAGGAAAATTACTTTACACAACATATGACATTTACAAAAAATCTCATGGAATGGCATCTTCTCCAGATAGTTTTGATACAGGTGAAAAGGGTGAAGTTGGTGCAGATTTAAAAGACGTTCTAAAAGGTGTGAAAACAAACAAAAAATCAAAGAATCGGGCTTAATCCTAACATTTTATGATAGACTTGTGCCGTAATTTTACAATCAGCTAAAGCATCATGTGCTTTAGAATAATCAATATCAAAGTGTTCTGCAAGTGTTCCCAATTTAGCATTCTTACAAGGGTCAATAATTCCTTTCTTTTTCAAACCTTCCCAAATATATCTCGTATCTTCTTTCAAAATAGAAAATGGGTAATCATGTCCAAGACCTTCAAAAGTCGAACGAATAAATCTTTGATCAAAATGAAAATTATGTCCCACAGTAATCGTATTCTTTAAATTAAATTCATCAAGAAAATTATGAATTTTATTAATTACATCCGGGATAGGCAAAGCATTTTGATCATGCTTAACAATATCAATATTATTAATTCTCATAGCACTCTTAGAAAGATTATATCTATTATGTTTCAATAACAGATGTCTTTCCTCAATCAAATCTAAATTGTCCTTCGAAACATCTACAAGCAACATCCCAATAGTCAACATTTTATGAATATTAGGTGAAAGACCACTTGTCTCAGTATCAATAACTAACCTCTCCATAACGAAGAAAACAGAGTCTTCTTTATAAGAATTGTTAAGATAATGGAAACAAAATAACAAATAGTCATTATAAAGTGGATACAATCAGAATATTTAAAAATAGGTAAGAATATATTATTTAATGATAGGGAAAATAAAAGAATATCTTGGAAAGTATAAGGCAGCACAAAAAGAAATAGAGGGATTAAATCAAAATTCAAATTCATTAAGAAATGAGCTAAATTCATTAAGAAAGGAGCAAAAAGAAGATGATGGTTTAATGTCGTTATACGATGAGGAAATTTTTGTCTTAACAAGTGAAAGAGATAGCTTAAGAAATTATGTTTCGGATTTAGAGGAAAGTTTTTTTGAAGTAACTGAAAAAAATTTAGCTCTTGAAGAAGCATTATTAACAAAAAATAAAAAACCTATATTTACAAGTGTTCAAGAATTATATCCAGGATATGCCAACGATGTTGTAAGGTCCTATTATGAAGGGGCACTTTCATATTACAAAACCCAAACTGATAAGGGATATAGAACGCCAACAGGCAGAGAAATGGTTTTGCAATCTCACTATAATAATTTGCCAAAATATTCAAAAAAATATGAGAAACTGATGAAATTAGTTAATAGAATTTTTTTAACAGACGGGAATCCTAGTATGAAAGAAATAGAAAAGTTAGAACATTTTGGATTCAAAGTAACCTCTAATCATCATTACGTAATCTCAACTAAATTTGGAATAAAAATGGAGTTCTCTTCAACTCCCAGTAGAAAAATTGTGGGTAGAAAATGTAAGGCAGAATTTATGAAGAAATTCTTTTAAAATCAAATTCACAAATAATCAATTTCTAAATAATCTGACATATAAGATGGATGTTCTTCAATTCTTGCAAATTTCAAATTAGTTTCCCTATATAATTTTCTTAATTTTCTTTTCTTAATTATAATTCTTTTTTTCTCTTTGTCAATATAGTATTCGGAAGTAATTTTTGAAATAGTCTTCTCATCTTCTTTCAAATTTTTTGTAAGAATGATATAATAGATTACAGTTCCATTCTTAGTCTTTTTCCCATAAGGTAAAATCTCACGTAGTTTCATTCGATTAACATACTGATGACAATCCTTTGTTCTTGCACTACATAAATGAATTTTTATATTGATTTTATTTTTCTTTAATTCTTTCATAAGTTTTTTCCCTTCCGTAATAGAATTTCTAACGGTATATGTGTCTTCATTCAACGAATAATCTTTTGTAATAATTTTAAAATTCGTCTCAGACAACTCAAACTCATTCAAATTCACAAATGAAATAGAATCTTTAATATTCTTAATATAATTATAAATTTCTTTTTGCTTATTAGGCATCATAGGTAATTCCAATCCCATTCTGTCTTTCCCAACGATAGAGTTAACCATTTCCAATTTTTTAATTTCTTCGTTCGTTAGATCTAAATCATCATTTATAAGAAAAGACGGATGAAATCTAAATTCATCAACATATTTTCTCAATCTTTCAATTTTGTCTTTACTAACTAATTTTAAAGGCAAATAAATATGAATATGAAAATCGGAGCCAAATCTTTCCTTTAGAGTTTTAGCATAAAGTAAAGTTTTTTCATATTCTACTAAAGGATCACCACCAGTAATTCCCGCACCCTTAGCATTAGACAGTTCGGCTTCTTCAATTAATTCATGAGCATTTTTAATCACCCTTTCGTTAGCAAAAATTTGTCTACATTTCTTTCGAGAATCGCTTAAAGAACAATACCAACAACTCCTAGAACATCTTCCCCCCATAAACAAAACAAGCTTTTCACCACGAACACATTGTTGACATCCATCAGGTAACCCTCCAATATTAAAAGAGTCAAATTTAGTTTTCATATAACAAATATCAAACACCCCAAGTCATATTATTTTTTCTTTTAATTTGAGCAATATCTTGCAAGACACTTTTCTCATCACTAGTTAGAAGATTTTTGTGCTCCTTGAACTTTCTAAATTGAGATTCTCCAAGGTTAGTATACAAAGATTCACCAGAAGTTAATTGTCTTTCAAAATTAATCCCAGGCATAGAAATAGCAACTTCTTGATCTTTAACTGCTTCATGCACAGATTTTCTCTCATGTTGAATATCTTTAATTTGTCCAATTTTCTCATCGTTACTATTTATAAAATTCAAATGTTTCTTTAATACACCACCTTTAATTTCAACACCAAAAACAGCAGGATTAGAATTCCTAAAAACAAAATCTAGAATTGTAAATTTACAAATTGTAGGTAACTCAGCAAGCTTTTTTCTCTCAATTTCCTTTTGCTTCGCATCTCTCCATTCTTCGAAATCTTCAATCAACTTATATACGACAGGATTAGAAATTAGTTTAATATTTTTCAATTCTTCGACATCACTATTCTCACCTAGCTCAACATTAAATCCTAACATAACTTTATCCATCACAGGAAGAGAGTTTGCAAAATAGATATCTTTTTTAGTAATTGGACCTATACCAGCCTTAATTACTTTAATATTTTTTTGTTTTAACAATACCAACAAAGCCTCTAGACTTCCTAAGGAGTCAGCTTTAATAAAAACACCATCATCATCAACCTGAATTTCATCAGAAATCTCTTTGGTAAATTCTTTTTTAATTTCTTCTAAATTATTCTCTATAACTTGAAAAGGCATCCCAGGTAAAATATCTTCTTTAGAAGTAATCTGTAATTTTATACCAGTTGCAGCTTCAACTCTTTCAGCTACCTTAAATCCTTTATTCAACGGTAGTGCCTCTTGGATATTTCTGATTTTTGTCTCGATTACACCCTCAAATGAAGCAATCGCAATTTCATCTTTGTCTTTCAAACTACCATCATATAAAATACATTCCAAATAATTCATTGATTTATCTTTTTTTACTTCTAAGACAACACCCTTACCTATCGGCATAATTCCGATTTTTTCAGTCAAAAACTTTTGCGATAGAGCAGTAATCATAGCAATAATTTCGCAAATTCCTTCACCCGTCTTAGCAGAACAAGGTACCACAGCAACATTCTTTGTAAAGTCTTTAATCTTATAATACAATTCAGGATTAAAACCATAAGAGTTCAATGCCCCAACCAATGTGTAATATTTCTCCTCAAAGTTTTGTTTAACATTAATAGCCTGAGATTCAACGGCCTCAAAAGAGTGCAAAGATTCAGAAGTTCTCCAACCCGAAATATTATCAACTTTATTTAGAGCAATAATAAAAGGGGTTTTATTAGTCTTTAAAATTTGTAAAACTTCAGCGGTTTGAGGTTTAATACCATCATTGATATCAATAACAAGAATTGCTATATCAGCAAGAGACCCACCACGTTTTCTTAAATTAGTAAATGCCGCATGGCCAGGAGTATCAATACAGAGCATTCCTGGTATTTCCAAATCAATATTAAACTTTTTTAAAACATCACCAGCTCTTTCTTGAATAGTCTCTTTAGGTAAAGTCGTAAAAGAAATCTTTTGAGTAATACCACCAGCCTCACCTTCCTGAATAGAGGTCCCCCTAATACTATCTAAGATAGAAGTCTTACCGTGATCAACATGTCCAGCAACAGTTACAATGACCTGACGAAGTTTATGTTCCATAAGGAAAAGAATTGAAGTTGATTTTTAAGAGTTTCGAGACGTAAGGTTTAAAAGGAAAAAATAATGTCACTATTATGTGGTAAGAGATGTCAGTTTAATACAAACTTCTGCAGGAAAAGGAACCAGAGCTCGTCCAATTAGTTTATACGGTCCAACGACAATGATTCCAAAAGGATTAATGAGAGTTATGGGGATGCCACTAGCAGAAATACAGTTATTACAAACGCGACATTTTGGAGTATCTCAAGCATATATTATTGCGAAAGAGATGGAAAACAGAGAACAGTTAGCAAATAAATTTGGTGATGGAATCAAGCAATATGGTATATCAATAAAATATTCTAGTCCAGATTTAGATGATTCTAATATAGGTAGTGGTGATGCAATAATAACGAATATAAAAAATTGGAATTTAAATGGTAATAGTTTGGTTTTGGCTAATGATAACATTTTTGAATATAAATTAGACGATTTATTAAGATCTCACGAAAGAAGTGGAGCTGTTATAACAGTGTTAACAACTTCAGAAACACCAAAAAATGTAGTAGGAAATTATGGATTCGTTGATGTTGCAGAGTCGGGAGAAATTGCTCGCTTAATTGAGAAACCACATACAGAGCAAGATATTTATGATGCTTTAAAAGTTCAATATGCAAATGAAGTTTCAATTAATACGGGTGGATATATGATAAATAATGATTTATTGAAAACATTATCTAATTCTGAAGAGTGGATAAGAAATAGAAGTTCACAAAACAGTTTTGATATGGCTGGAGACCTAATTACTGGATTAATAAAAAGAGGTCATAAAATTAATAGTTATTCAATAGATGGATGGGGAGATTTTGGAGATTTAGACAAATATTTAGAAACAACAAAAAAGGCTTTGAATAAAGATTTTTTAAGTATAAATAGGATTTTGGAATCACATGGATATCATACATTAGATAACAATATCGTGATTCATGGTGATACGTTACATCACAGAATTAGAACGGGGGAAGCTAGTTTACAAGAGAAAATACAGAGTGGTTCTGTATATATCGGCCCTAATGTCTTTTTGGGTAGAGATTGTATTATTGAAGATGATGTAAAAATATCATATTCAGATATAGAAGAAGGTACTATGATAAAGAATGGATCTGAAATATTAAATAGTATTATATATCCACATAATATAGTTGGTAGAGATTCATACATAGAAAAATCGTTAATAGGATTACATTCAAAAATCGAATCAGATAAAAGACATCCAACAAGAATTGTAGGATCTAAAGTAGGGCCACTAATTACAGTTCCAAAAGGTTATGATATAACCGATGTAAAAGTTTGGCCAGGTTATAGATTTCCAAAAGATCCTTCTCATATAGAAGGTGGTAAATTTATGCCAACAAAAGATCAATTATATGAGCAATTTTTGGGATCTTAATCCAAACTCCTAAAAACCCAAACTTCTTCTAAAATTCATGGACATACAAGATCTTCAACAAAAGTATAATCTAGAATTTGATAAAATAATAATCGAAATCAATTCTCATAAATACAAAACAGTTCTACTACAATTCCCAGATGGACTAAAACAATACGCTACACAAGTCGTTGATTATTTATCAAAAGAAGTAGATTGTGAATTCAAAATTTGGTTGGGGAGTTGTTTCGGAGCTTGTGATGTTCCAAAAACAGATTCAGAATTAATAATTCAGTTTGGGCATGCCCCGTGGGGCAAAAAAACATTTAACGAAATTTAATTAAGAACAATAATGTCATCACCTGTTTCTATAACAGTATTTTTCTGTTTATCCAAGATGTCTGATATATCATCAATATTTTCGGGATTCACTAAAATCTCATTATTAATTAATAATGTATTTGGTTGTTTTATATTATATATATTAATCATATATTCCATCAAATCAAAATCTAAATCAAAATCTAAGGAATATATTAATATTTCCGAATTTTTTCTTTTTATAGTAGATAACATATATCCGCTTTCTTCGGCACTATCGATATGTTCTGGTTTATTCGAATAAAAGAAGAGTATGACATCTTTACTTTTATTACAAAGTTCAGACTCTCTATTAGATAAAATCATATGTTGAACTTCTAATGCCGTATATTCTTTTTTTTGTTCAATTACAAATGAATCCTCTTTTCCTAGTTTCTCTTCCAGGATTGTTATATATGCACCAAGTTCGTCTAATTCAACACTCAATTCTTGAATATTAAATTGAGTACATGAAGTAGCAAGCTCACTCCTTAATTGTTTCATCATAAATGAAAAGTATAAATTTCTTTGTTGATTATCAATCAATTCAGTTTTACTATTAATGACCCTATCTATAAAAAAGAAAATGGAGATAAAAATAATTATTGCTATAACTAAAGAAATTAAAAGCCTTCCAGTGAACATATTCCGTTTTTCTTCCATAGTATTTTGAATATTTTTTTAGTTTTAAATCTATCTCCAGGTGACTCTTTTGTTAAGTAATGTAGCATGAATTATCGCATCAATCCACCAATACAAAAAAAGCACAGGATACAATACGATATAAATAATAAGACTAACTTTGATATTAGAATTTTTCTTAATCCATCTCTTTGCAAAAATCATATAACCGATAAGGATACAAATAAAAATTGTCGCAAAAATGAATAAAGGATCTATTAAAGTTTCGAAAACAGCTCTTTGTATAAAAAACATATTTAGTTTGAATGCATGAAAAATATCAAAATTAATAAGTTTTAGAAGTCTAAATTTTCGTATCATTTCTCCTATTCCCGTAGTGAATATATGGGTAGAAAGTATTAACGATATTACTATAGAGAATACAGCAGTAGGTAATACAAGAATCCCCAATGCTCCATAAGTAGTAGAAAACATATATTTGTAATCATATAAATTTCTAAGTAAACCAACATACCATCTTCGTCTCTGTTTTAATAATGGTATAAATTTGGTGGGTGCTTCAGTATAAACCACAGCATTCGCAACATTTTCGATTATAAAATGATGACTTTGAATTCTTATAGCCATCTCCATATCTTCCGTTAAATGAGCACGTTTGAATCCACCATATTTTTCAAAAAAGCTTTTTCTATACGCGGAGAATGCCCCGGGAGTAATATGTATAGCATTGACACTTGCGAAAGCCTTTCTTAAGAAAACCCCCAATAAATATTCGACCTGCTGTACCCTAGTAAGTACCTTATAAGGATTATTAATTGCCATTGCTGGAGCAACACACATGACTCTTTTATTAACAAAAGGTTGAACCATATCTCTTAACGCATTTCTGCTAATATGTAATTTATCTGCATCAGTAGAAACAATGATTTCTCCTTTAGCTTTCTTTATAGCAAAATTCATAGCACTATATTTCCCGCCATTTTTACTTTTTCTAAAAACTTTAACGAAACTACTTTTGTATTTGAGTGCTCTTTTGTAAGTATTGTCTTTAGATCCATCATCAACAACAATAATTTCGAATTTATTTTTTGGGTAATCCAGTCCTAAAATAGATTCGATTGTCGTAGAGATTCCGTTCTCTTCATTCCATGCGGGTATTATAATAGAAACAAATGGCAAATTCTTTTCTTCCGTTTTTTTATAGGAAGGTTTGTATTTGATATAACTAATGATATAAAAAGTAATTGCTAATAATCCAATAAAACTTGAAATGTATAACAGTATATTTCTTATCATATTATTTAACAAGATGAACCCTTTTTAATAATTATGCTTCAAATAAATAATTATTTATAGAGTATAATCGTTAAAAATAAATGAAATTTAATAAGCGAGATACATTTTTTGGTATTTTCTTTTTAATTTTATTCATATTGATTTTAATCAGAAACTATTTCTTTCATGTTTCTGACTATTCAATTTATTGGTATTGTGATTTCATAGCAATCTTTTTTGCAATAGGTTTCTTTTTTCATCAGAAAGCTTTTCTTAAAAGTATAACATATATAGGTTTCCTTCCACAAGCATTTTTTTTGATATCGTTACCAATAATTCTAATATTTGGTATTAGTATCTTGGGCATATCTCCTATCATAAAAACATATCATTGGGTATTCTTGCTAATTTCACTATTAATGCACCTTTCATATGTATTCGCATTTTCTTTTACAATGGACAATAAACCAGAAATAAAATCCCTTAAAATATCAGCCATACTATTATTATTATTATATTTACTATCATACTTTTTTACTCCTGCAATTGAAAATATAAATTATATTTTCTTTTTAGAAAAGTTCTTTGGAATAACAGGATTATCTTTTCTTTGGCTTCCAATCGGCTTTATTGGCATAGTCGTACCAACCTATTTTATTCAAAAAAAGATTTACAATCTATTACATAAAAAGAAATGATTATTCTTTTTGATGCAAATTAAAATATTCATAAAACTCTTCAGAAAGAGACAACTCCAATGTATGTCCTTGAGGTTTTACAATAACTAATCCTAATTCTCTAAATTTCTTTATATGGTCATAAGATTTGTTCCCTCTAATTTTAATCACAATTGATTGTTTTATTGGTTGTTTGTATGCAATGATAGCCAAAGTCTCTTGCTCAGCTTTTGTAAATTCACTATTCCCCGTCGCCAATTTATTTATCAAATAATGATATCTAAACGCAACATCCATTTTCCAACAATCGTTTCTAGAAATAATATTGATAGGACCAATAATGTATTTTTTAGTTAAATTTTTGATAATATTTTTAATCATAGCTGGATTTAAATTCGTTAACATAATCAATTCTTCAATATTTAAAAATCGTCCAGCAACAAACAGCGAAGCCTCAACCAATTCTTCAGCATTTTTCTCATGTGATTCAAACTCATTTTCAATTTCTTTAGCAGTAGTCTCAGTAATAATAGAAGGAGTAATATCTTCGTTGTTTACCAAATTTAATTCAATTGTTGGTTTATCATCATCTCTTTTCATAGAAAAAACTAGTAAATCATATTTTTAAGGGTTTTGTGTTTATCTGAAGATTTTACGAAAAAAACCAACGGGTTCAACAATGTCTCCATTAATCTTTTTTGCGATTTCAATATATTTTTTAGCAGATTTACTTCTAGGATGTGTATGAACAACAGCATCTCTCCTAGATAACGCCTCTTTTATTGCTCGATCTTCAGGGATAATTCCAATAATTTGTGCCTCTAACATAGATTTTATAGACGAAAGTGGCATCTCATATTTAGCATTTCTATGTCGAGTTACAATGATTCCATTAATAGTTTTTCCTTTCTCTCTTGCAACCTTAACGGCCTTCAGAGCATCAGTAACAGCTGGCATTTCTGGATTTGTCACAATAATTATTTCTTCAGCAGCGTCCATAACAGCCATAACTTCTTCACCAAATCCAGCCGCAGAATCAAAAATTACATAATCACACATCTTTTTCAATTGTTTCGCAATAACAGGCAATTTCTTTGTATTGAATTTCGTAAGCTCTTTTATAGATAACGAAGAAGGGATTATTTTTGTTCCAGAAGAATGTTCGTAAATGGCATCCTCAATACAAGCACTTCCCTTTAAAACATGGTTTAATGTTACAGGAACGATAGGTGCACCGAGGTGAATTCCAATATTAGGTGTATTCAAATTTGCATCGACAATAATAACCTGTTTGTTTAATTTGTTTAAAGATACTCCCAAATTGATTGCAGTAGTAGTTTTCCCAACTCCCCCTTTCCCAGAATTAATAACAATTATTCTTGCCATAAGTTAAATTTTAAAAAGAAATGTCTTTATAAGTTTTCTCTTATTGTAAGATCTCTCTATTAATTTGAGAATAAAAAGAAAAATAATTTACTTTTTGGATCCAGCGTCTAATTTTCTATAGCAACATTTATAAATGTTAATTTGTCCATAATTTTACAAATGAAAACTTTGGAGATAATATCCAAAGCTTCAATTAATAATTTTGGAGCTAGAATGAGTACCGAATTTAGTATTTGGTGTGATGATGACCAGTTATGTTATAAATATATGTCTTAATAGTCAAGGATAGACCTTTTCAATATAATCATTTTTTACAACGTGTGTTAAAAATGAGAAATTGATTACATAAATACATAAAATAGATACAATAAATTTTGGATTGAATGTAGCAAATCTTAAATGGTTTTCAACCTTTTTACCATAGAAGAGCGAGCAAGAATAACTCGGTTAAATCCAGTTGATCCTGCTGGCGGATGCTGCTATTTGGTTTGATTTTAGGCATGCAAGTTAATTCTTCGATTTTCGTAGAATGGCGAACTGCTCAGTAACACGTAGTTAATCTACCCTTAGGTGAAGGACAAGCACGGGAAACTGTGTCTAATACTTCATAGAAGTTTGGTGCTGGAATGCTCTTACTTTGAAACTTTTGGCCTAAGGATGAGACTGCGGCTGATTAGCTTGTTGGTGGGGTAACTGCCTACCAAGGCGATGATCAGTAGGGGCTCTTAGCGGAGTTGCCCCGAGAAGGAATCTGAGACACTATTCCTAGCCCTACGGGGTGCAGCAGCTGTGAATTTTCTACAATGCACGAAAGTGTGATAGAGCGAACCAAAGTGCTTATCAATGATAAGCTTTTCTTCGGTGTAAAAAACCGGAGGAATAAGGACTGGGAAAGACCGGTGCCAGCCGCCGCGGTAATACCGGCAGTTCAAGTGGCATCCAACTTTATTGGGTCTAAAACATCCGTAGCTTGTTTATTAAGTCTCTTGTGAAATCCCATGTCTCAAGTGTGGGGCTTGCAGGAGATACTGATAGACTAGAGACCGGTAGACGTAAGGAGTACGATCAAGGTAGTGGTAGAATACGTTAATCTTGATTGGACTAACAATTAGCGAAGGCACCTTACGAGGACGGATCTGACAGTCAGGGATGAAGGCCAGGGGCGCAAAACGGATTAGATACCCGTGTAGTCCTGGCAGTAAACACTGTTCACTAAACATCGGGCCCTCTTAGGGAGGATTCGGTGCTGAAGGGAAGCCGTAGAGTGAACTACCTGGGAAGTATAGTCGCAAGGTCGAAACTTAAAGGAATTGGCGGGGAGACATACAACGAGTGACGCGTGCGGTTTAATCAAATTATACACCGTGAACCTCACCAGGAGCGACAGCAGGATGAAGGTCAGTCTGAAGGGCTTACCTGACACGCTGAGCGGAGATGCATGGCTGACGTCAGCCTGTGTTGTGAAATGACCTGTTAAATCAGGTAACAGGCGAGACCCGTGCTAATAATTACTACAGAAATGGGTACATTATTAGGACTGCCTTGGTAACAAGGAGGAAGGTGCGGGCTATGTCAGGTGGTACGTCCCTAATCCCCTGGGCTACACGCGCGCGGCAATGGTACGTTCAAAGAGATGCGACTCCGAAAGGAGAAGCTAATCCCCTAAAGCGTATCTCAGTCCAGATCGAGGGTTGCAACCCACCCTCGTGACGTTGGAATTCGTAGTAATCGGATATTAGCACTGTCCGGTGAATAAGTCCCTGTCTCTTGCACACACCGCCCGTCAAACCAACCGAGTTGTGTAGGGATGAAGCCCTTTTTGGGAAGAATCTTTTCACGACAAGGTAGGTTAAGTCGTCACAAGGTATCTGTAGGGGAACCTGCAGATGGATCACCTCCTATAAATTTTAATTAAACATATTCATTAAATAACTGGTCATTCTAGTTTTCAAGATGGGCCTGTAGTCTAATGGTAGAATACTTCGCTTGCACCGAAGGGGCCCGTGTTCAACTCACGGCAGGTCCATATGAACAAGTCGATTGGCTATCAAGCTTAGCTTGATAGTTGTTGTAATGGTTTCGAAGAAACAAATCAAGTTTTTTTGATTCCGAGGAAACTTTCTTTTCAAAAGAAAGTAGGCCTAATCATATTCAATTCATTTATGAGTTGATAACTCAAAACCATGAACCTCTCAAAATTGATTTTGAAGGGGGGAGTTTGAGACTATTATAGTCAATGAGAACAGTATAAGAAACAAAGGCGAAATAAAGGAAGATTTGAAAATTCTGCAATTGCAGAATTTCCTACCACGCTGTTAGACGGATAGCTTGGCTTAGATTTTGAAGAAGGACGTGGCAAGCTGCGATAAGCTTGGGTGAGGTGCATGCAACTTTTGACCCCAAGATCTCCGAATGTGAAACATATCTTTATGATATACCGAAAGGTAAAGTTACGCTGGGAATTGAAACATCTTAGTACCAGCAGGAAAAGAAAACAAATTAGTGATTTCCTTATTAGCAGAGAGCGAAAAGGAAATAGGGCAAACTGAATCCTTGCTTGAAAAGGCGTAGGAGATGTGGTGAAGTTAAGAACTAAGTTGATGAGTTGAAATTATCTGGAAAGATATACCTTAGAGGGTGATAGTCCCGTAGATAAAGTCGATATGTTTGTCTTCGAAAGAGTAGAATACCTTGGATTAGGTGTTTGAATATGGCAGAATTAACTGCTAACCCTAAATAGTAATCTAAGTCCGATAGTGTACTAGTACCGCGAGGGAAAGCTGAAAAGTACTCTCACAAGAGAGTTAAAAGACTTGAAATCTAACAGTTACAAGAGTGATACGGCCCTACGGGGTTGTATCGTACGTTTTGAAGAACAGGCCAGGGAGTTAATTTTTGTGGCGAGGTTAAAAAAGGAAGCCGGAGCGAAAGCGAGTATGAAAGTGCGATTTAGTCACAAGGGTTAGACCTGAAGCCAGATGATCTATTCCTGAGCAGGGTGAAGTTTTTTGAAAGAGAAATGGAGGCCCGAACCGTTGTTGTGTGCATGCACTCGGATGACTTGGGAATAGGGGTGAAAAGCCACTCTAATCTGGCGATAGCTGGTTCCTGCTGAAATATGCCTAGGTATAGTTCGGTGGAATGCTTGTTCGTGGGGTAAAGTTACAGATAAAATTTGCAGGGGCACAAGCTTACGGAATTTTTTCTAACTCAGAACCTGCGAACTGTTTGCCACCGGATACAGCAACTGCGTGTAAGACGCAGTTACGAAACCCAAAGAAGGGAGCCCGGAGTTAAGGTCCCAAAATGTTGGTTAAGTGTAACGAAGATAGTTTTTATTCTGAGACACTGGGGATGTAGGTCTAGAAGCCGCCATCATTTAAAGAAAGCGTAACAGCTCACCTATTGAGAATAGAAGCGTCGAAAATGGACGGGGCTCAAACCAACTACCGATACTCTGGACACACTCAGTCGAGTGTTGTGGTAAGCAGGTGTACTAATTGTGCAGAAGGTTTTATGTAAATAAGGCTGGAACGATTAGTAATACTTATCCTGGTGTGAGTAGGAGCAGATCTTCCTGAGAACCGGAAGATGTCGAAAGGGTACGGTTTCCTCAGCACTAACAATTAACTGAGGGTTAGTCGGCACCTAAGTCGTACCTTAACTGAGTACGACGACGGATATCAGGTTAATATTCCTGAACTAATTATTTTTGTTATGTCTTTAGGATCGCTTTCGGATAGGTGGAATATCGAGAGATATAAAGAACGAGAAATCTGTGGATGGTAATCGTGAGAAGCAGACCAATTGTCTTGAATCCGCTGAGTCCAAGAGTCAGTGAAAACTCTATTGAATAGAAAATAATTAGCCGTACCAAGAACTGGCACTGGTACCCTAGCTGAGAAGGCTAAGACATGAAAGTTTAAACGAGTTAAGGGAATTCGGCATAAATAGTCCCGTATCTTCGGTATAAGGGATGTCTATTCTTTTGTATGATTCATTGTATGGGAGAGTAGATCGCAGTGACAAGGATGGCACGACTGTTTACCAAAAACATAGCTAAGCGCAGCTCCGAAAGGATAAGTATGCTTGGTGAAGTCTGCCCAGTGGTGGTGTCTAAATGCGCATTTCAATGCGTGGAAAGCCCATCAAACGGCGGGCCTAACTATGAGGCTCTTAAGGTAGAAACGCTGCCTTACGGTTTACAAATTTATTTGTAAAACGCTTCAAGAATCATAGGGTAAACATGGACTATTGAAAAAATCGAATTTAAGTTATGAGAAGAAAATCAAGCTATATGCTGGAAACTCCGAGTATCTCACACTACTCGTTTCTCTTCTAAAGAGAAGCAGTGAAAATGTGATGAGTGCGGACAATCAGCAGGAAAGACTAGAGAAATCTAGAATCCTCAGAGACTAATACGCTTGACACAGTTTATCTGTGAAGATAGAGTCCGAACTTTATGGCGACATAAAGAGTTGAACTTTCTCAAATTGAAAAACAATATAGGTTCAGAATAACACATGAGCGTAATGCCTTGTCGTCTGAATGGCGACGTGCATGAACGGCTTAACGATGTTGTCACTGTCCCTAACTCGGTGCTTCCGAAATCTTTGACCGGTGAACAGACCGGTATCGCCAAGTGGGAAGCGAAGACCTTATAAACCTTTACTACAACCTGCCGTTGTGAATTTACTATGAGTGCTCAGTGTAGGTGGGAGCGTTGAAGCTATGGTTTTGGCCATAGTGGAGCAAAATTGTAACACCACCCATTCTTAATAAATCCACTAACCTTACTGGAACAGCGGTTGGCGGGTAGTTTGGCTGGGGCGGCACCCCGCAGAAAATATATCTGTGGGGCCCAAAGACAAGCTCATCCAGGTCGGAAATCTGGAGTTGAGTGTAAAGGCAAAAGCTTGTCTGACTGTTTTTCGACAAGTAAGAAAAACAGGAGTGAAAGCTGGGCTTAACGAACTCACCATGACTTTTAATGGGTCAGGTGAACGTCAGAAAAGGTACTTTAAGGATAACAGGCTTGTCGCCCCCGATAGTTCACATTGACGGGGCGGTTTGGTACATCGCTGTCGGCTCTTCCTATCCTGGATGTGCACAAGCATCCAAGGGTGTCGGAGTTCACGCATTAAAAGGGATCGTTAGCTGGGTTAAGAACGTCGTGAGACAGTTTGTATGATATCTACTTGGCGTGTTGTTATTTGAGTGGAAGGACCCTCCAGTACGAGAGGAACGTGGGTTCGATGCCTCTGGTCTACCAGTTGTTATGAGCAGGCTGGGCAGCTACGCATTAATCGATAAGTGCTGAAAGCATCTAAGCACGAAGCGAACCGCAAAACGAAATAACATAGGCCGCGATAAAAGATCGCGTTGATAGAGTTGGTGTGTAAGTATTGAGCTTACGCGATTTATTCAGCACGCAACTACTAATAGCCACATTAAAATCTTCTTTTATTCGCTGTTTCTTATACTGTTCTTTTTGTAAATAATTTTACAGAACCAAAATCTAATAATTTCTAAATTAACTTTTAGATATTATCTTAATATTATCATTATCTTCAAGGATATGTGTTAATCCAACTTTTTGATTAGGAAACTTAGCACTAGGACCATTAATTACAGCTTCTTTGAAACCATCAAGCAATTTTTTATGAATTTTTAAGATAAAATCTTCAATATTAACACCTTTTTCTAATATCATAGGCTCACTAGAAGTCTCTGTATAAACTCTAATCAAATTACTCACGTTCCAAATTCTTTCTTTCAATACATCTAGTCCTTCACTAGTTAAAGTAGATATTAAAATTAATTCCTTACCAAATTGATATTTCAAAGCTTTAATATTTTTCTTAGCCTCAGAGATATCAACCTTATTTCCAATTATAATAATCGGCTTATTTATTTTAGCTTTTTTAATTTCATTCATTATCTTTACTGCTTTGTCTATCGGTTTAGTAAGATCAACCATAAAAATAATACCATCAGTATTCTTAACAATCCCAATCAATCTTTTTCCACCACCAACATCATCAACTGCTCCCTCTACCAAACCTGGAAGATCAACAATTTGGATTTGTGCACTATTCAATTTAATAATAGCAGGAATTGGTTTTAACGTAGTAAAATCATAAGCAGCAGTCTTAATATTCATTCCAGAGAGTTTCGATAATAATGAGCTTTTACCAACGCTTGGCGCACCAACTAAACAAAATTGTTTATCACCTTGACGAACAACACCTAACCAATCTTGATGTTTAATATTAGAACGAGTTTTCGATTTTTCGATTTCTTCTCTAAGCCATTTTTTCATATCACCATAAGGACCTGTATTATAATTTGGTAACTCTTTCAAAATGTTATTTATTTCGCTAATTTTTGCTTTTCCATCTAAGCCGATGATTTTTTCTCGTATTTTACGTTTTTGAATGTCCGGTGGAAGTGCCATGTTAAAATTATATAAATTTAGAAAAATTACATACTCATCCCAAATGGGATAAGTGATTTAAGCTCGGTTTAACAAATTAAAAATAAAGACAAGTCTAGAAATATCAACTGAGTACATCTTTCTAAGCTCATTTACCATAGAAAAAAGAGTAAGTAGTATTATTTAAATTTAATGGAAATGTTTAAAATATTAGATTAGCATTTTAGAATAAGATGGATGATAAAATAAAATTTGTTGAACGCGAGATGAGCAAGTCTGAACTGAAATTAATGAATAAATGGTTTGATTTACAAACTAAAAAATCAGGGAATCCTTTATTAGAATCAAAAAGAATTACAATAACTATTGAAGATAATAAAAAATTTATTGGTTGTGCGACAGGACTTACTCGTGATAGTAAAAAATATTTTTATTTAACTGACTTAATTATTGATACAGAATATAGAAACCAGAAATTAGGCTCAAAGGTATTGAAAATATTAGAAAAGAAAATTAAAAAACAAGGATTCAAATATATATTCACACATACTGCAAAATTTCAAGCTCCAAAGTTCTATGTACAACAGGGCTACAAAAAATTTAATGAAATGAAAGATTGGTATATGTCAGGAGAGAGTCGTATAGTATTCATTAAGAAACTATAATTCTTAAAATTCTTTATTCTATAAAGCAAAATTCTATAAAGTATAAATAATATATCTTCAATATGAAAAGACCATTCATTTTAATAATTACTGGACCATGTGGTGCAGGCAAATCTACAATATCAAAACAAATAGCAGATAAGATAAACAAAACAGCATTTTTAGAAATAGATAATATAAGAGGAATGCTTGGTAAGTATGAGGCCAATTACTCTACATATTCTAAAGAAGCAAAAAAACAAATAAAATTATCAATGGATAATACAATAAGCATAGGAAAGAATTTTATAAAAAAGGGGTATAATGTAATCATTGATGATGTTTTAGAAAAGAAACAACAAATATCTTATTATAAAAAAGGTTTTAGAAAACAAAATATATTTATTATACTTTTACTCCCAAATAAAAAAACTCTTCAGCATCGAGATAAGCACAGAGAAACAAAAACAATGGGACAAAGAGCCTTGGAATTACATGACAGATTTTCAAATATATCTAATAATAAAGATTGGTATGTTATAGATACATCTAAGCATAAGGTTAATAATACAGTTCAAGAAATTATAAAAATAATTGGAAGATAAAACTTCCCAAAGCCCTTTAAACCATATTTTCTCTATTTATTCATGACAATGTCAAAACAAATCACAGAAGCAATCGCAGAAGCAAAACAAAGAGTTAAAGAATCAATATCAAAAGATAAATTAATTATGTTTATAACTCGTCTCTTAGAGGATACAAGGAACGATTCAGAAACAGATTTATTTGGAAGAGTAATTGAACTTTACTATTATCTAAATCCATACAAAAAAGCATTCAGAAGAGAGATTTATGTATATTTTCAAAAGGAAATTAAATGCAAAGAAGGATTAATATTAGACGAGGAAGAAATTAATTATCTTAGAATAATATTCAAAGAAATAACACCGCAATTTAGATTCAAAGACGGTAAAGTTATGAAAGGAAGATTAAAGGGAATATTAGATAAACTAGTAAAGAAATATTTACCACATAGTTCAGAAATAATCAACAGCTTTATACTAAGTAAACTCATTTGTTCAGTAGGTGGAATAGAAAATTTAATGAGAAAACCAGCTTCAACAATACAATTAATAGGTTGTGAAAAAGCTCTATTCAGACATAACAGATCAGGGAACGACTGTCCAAAATATGGATTATTATATTATACAAAAGAATTACAAGAAGCAACCAAAAAAGGTAAAAAAGCAAGACAATTATCAAACACATTAGCAATCACAATTAAACAAGATTACTTTGAAAACTTTGCCCGATGATGAGACACCCCTGTTGCGATGTGCTGAGGGCAAATTTTCAAATTCAATAAAAATGGAAAAAGAATATACGTGGAATCCGCAAACAAGCAAATGGAAAGCAGGAATAGAGCTAGGACTTCCAATAGAGTTGGAAGGATCAGAAAACATTCTCTATCTAGGAGCATCCTCAGGAACAACAGTAGGGCACCTAAGTGATAGAACGAGTGGAAAGATCTTCGCAGTAGAAAAATCAGTTGACATGACAATACCATTAATCAGGCTAGCAGAAAAAAAAGGAAATATTCTCCCAATCTTTGCAGACGCCCACAACACTGAATATCTAAAAGAAAAAATTCAAGACACAAAAATAAACATACTCTTCCAAGATATTCCATCACTAGATCAGGTCGATATAATAACAAAAGCAAGCAAATTAGTAGAAAAAGATTGTAAAATATTACTATCACTAAAAACACTAAGTATCTCAAAACAAGATCCAAAAACAACATTCCAAGAAATGAGTAAAAAATTAGAGGAAAATTTTAAAATAATAGAATCAAAGAAATTAGAAAAGTTTCACAAAGGTCATACATTCTTTGTGTTGGAAAAGTTGTGATTATTTTTAGGATTTTAAAATACCCCAATAATCTGCAACACAAACAAAACATACAATACCAATAGTAAAATCCCTTCTCTAATACTAATCTCATAATCTCTTGCAAACAAAAAGTAAAGTGCAGTTGCAACAACCAAAAAGATTAAACTCGTAATTAACATAGAAGCAGGCGCAACAATTCTTCCAAATAATCCAGCAATTCCAATTACAGCGAATGTATTAAACAAATTCGAACCCAAAATATTTCCAATCAACATATCAGTTTCTTTTCTCTTTATCGTAGCAATCGCGACCATCAATTCAGGCAATGAAGTCCCAAAAGCAATAACAGTAGCAGCAATAATTTCTTTACCAATTCCAAAGAAATTCGATATATGAACAATGGATTCAACGGTATAACGAGAAGCAATAAAGATAATAACAAGAGCAATAATAAACATCAAAATAGACTTCCTATTTAATTTTATTTTTTCATCTCTTGCAACCTTAGTATCATTTTTCTTTTTATTCGATTTAACTAAATAAATCATATACAAAATGATACAACCAAAAAAGATTAAAGATTCATATAATCCAATAACACCATCCAATAAAGTTACAATCAATAACAAAACAGAAAATATCAACAATAAGAAATTTACCTTGTTATCCGATTTATTTGTTTTCAATCTTCTAGCAAAAATAGCAGCAATTCCAACAACCAATAAAAGATTTGCAATGTTTGATCCCAACACATTACCAATGACAATCTCAGAAGATCCTTGAAAGACGGCCACAATAGAAGTAACTAATTCGGGTAAAGAAGTACCAATAGCGACAAATGTAGTCCCTACAACAAAAGGAGACAGTTTCAAATACGAACCAATATTCTTAGCAGCTACAACAAACCAATCAGACGCCTTCATAAGTGCAAGTAAACACAATACTAAAACAACAAACCATAAAATAATAATCATGCCTTCTTTCTCCTATACCTAACTTCCTTCACAATCTCATTAACTAACAACCCAGTCAATCCAAGCGGAACCAGAACCAACCACATTCCAAGAGAAAATGGAGTAATCTTAAACAACACACCAAGCTTAGTATACATCAAAATGATATTTAATAAAACAGCAAACAAAATCGAGATATTCAAATATCTATTAGAAAAGAATCCCTTCAAACGTAATGGGTCGTTAGTTCTACAGGTATAAATAAAAGTTAATTCAAATATAATTCCAACCATCATGACAAGTGATCTAACAAAATTAATATTCAAGTTCCTATTCATACCATAAAAATACACTCCCCCACTTACCATCAAATTCAACAATCCAATACCAACAATAAAAGGCCAAATATTAGCAAGTATATTCTTTTCTTTTCTAGGAGGAGTATTCATAACATCCTCGCCTTTTTCAAAAATCAAACTTAGAGCAGGGAACGAGTCCGTAATAATATTCTTCCATAAAATTTGAATAGGTAAAATAGGAATAGGCATTCCCATCAAAGAAGTAATAGTAACAAGCAGAATCATACTAAAATTAACCGACAACATATACTTAATAAATTTCTTAATATTATCATAAGTAATTCTACCATACTTCACACCTTTAACAATAGAAGCAAAATTATCATCCTTCAAAATTATATCAGAAACATCTCTCGCAACATCCGTTCCACGAATTCCCATAGCAATCCCAACATCAGCAGACTTCAACGCTAAAACATCATTAACACCATCACCAGTCATCGCAATAGTTTCACCTTTTTTCTGCAAAATCCTCGCAATTCTCAATTTCTGTTCAGGAGTAGCACGAGTAAAAACACCATAATCGTCAATACGATTCAATAATTCCTCATCAGACATCTTCGCAAGTTCATCAGAATTAATAGCCTCACCAACAATACCAATCTTCTTAGCAATTGTCCTACCAGTAATTAAAGAATCCCCAGTAATCATTTTAATTTTAATCCCAGCATTTTTACATTCCTCAATAGCTTTTTTTACTTCATCTCTAGGTGGATCAATCATCCCCATAGCACCAACAAAAATAAGAGACTTCTCTTCAACGATCTCTCTCTTAGCAAAATTCTTATAAGCAAAACCTAAAACACGCAAAGCAGAGTTCTCCATACTACGAATATGTTTTTTTATTTCTTCTCTTCTCTTAGCAGATAATCTCTTAATCTGTCCATCAATCAATTCCGAACCACAAATTTCTAAAACTTTCTCAGGAGCACCCTTCGTATACAAAATATTATTACGACCATTATCTCTTAGAATAGACATCATCTTTCGCTTAGCATCAAAATTAAACGTCTTTAATCTAGGGAAGGCTTCAGCCAAATATTTTTTATCGAAACCGAATTCAAGACCAGTCTTAATTAAAACCTTCTCCGTAGGATCACCAAAATATTCAATTTTCTTTTTACCTTTCTCAAATCTAGCATTACTAGATAACAAAGCAATTTTAATAATTTTAGAAAGAGCTCTGTTTTTCTTAACATTGACCTTTTCTTTATCCAAAAAGATATCATTTTTTATTTTACTATATTTAGAATCATCAACATATAATTGTTGAACTTCCATCTTCTCCTTAGTAAGGGTTCCGGTCTTATCAGTACAAATAACGGTCACACTACCCAAACCCTCAACAGCCGGTAACCTTCTAATAATAACATTATTCTTAGTCATAATATTTGACGAAATAGAAAATGCAATCGCCATCACAGCCGGCAACCCCTCGGGAATCGCACCAACAGCCAAAGTAATAGAAACCATAATCAATTCAAGAACAGTAGAATCAGAATACAAACCTAAAACAAAAATTAAACCGACTAGTCCTATTATAATAGCACCAACCTGTTTAGAAAATTTATCAATTCTTTTTTGCATAGGAGTTTTTTGAATTTTCATATCTTGTAATTTTTGAGCAAGGGAACCAAAAACAGTATTGTCTCCAGTTTTAACAACCAATGCAGTAGCACGACCAATTAAAATCTCAGTCCCAGCAAAAACCATATTTACTCTTTTTTCAATAGAAATATCAGAACTCAAACTACATTTTTTCTTTTCAACAGGAATACTCTCACCAGTCAGAATACTTTCGTTAACTTTCAGACCTTCTGAGCTAATAATTCTCATATCAGCAGTAATTTTATCGCCTTCTTCTAAGACAACCAAGTCACCAGGAACAATCTCAGAAGAATTAACAATTTTCAATGCACCATCCCTAAAAACATGCACTTTTGGAATAAGAAAACTACTAAGTTTTTGAATAGCATTTTCCGCTCGATATTGTTGAAAAAACCCAATTCCAGAATTAATTAATACAATAACTCCAATAACATAAGCATCCAATTTCGACTCAGCAAAAAATGAAACAATTGCAGCCAAAATCAAAATACAAATCAAGGGAGAGTTTATTTGACTCCAAATAATTTTAGGAATCTTATAACTCTTCTTTTTCTTGATAACATTTTTACCAAATTCAATAATTCTATTATCTACATCAGATTGAGCCAATCCATTTTTATCAGATTTTAATTGTTCAAACAATTCTTTTTCAGAAATCGTCCACTCTTTTTCCATCTAGTTTTGAAGAGAACTAATCTTTAATAAGTTAAGCTAGGATAAGTTTTAGCTTAAAGAATCTAAAGGAGATTTGATATTTTCTTTTAATTTTTCAATAGGAATAGTATAACTCATATAAGAAATAAAATATCCCAAAATATAAAATATATTCTCTTTTTAGGATAAATTCACAGATGAAAAATACTTTTATAAAAAATAAGTTCGTTTAATCTATGTTAAGCGACATATTACTCGAGGTACCTTTATTTGATTGATAGCAGGATTTCTAATAAAGTTTATATAAGGCCATTTTATTATGAATACTATGAAGAAAGAAAAAATGTGGGCAGAATTAGCAAAGTATTATGATTTACTTTACGCTTGGAAACCTTACGAAGAAGAATCCGAAACTATTCACGACCTAATTCAAAAGAACAAGAAAACATCTGGCTCTGAAATGTTAGATGTTGCGTGCGGTACAGGAAATCATATTCAATTTCTCAAAAATCATTACAAAATAACTGGCACTGATTTGAATAAAGATATGCTAAAAGTTGCCAAGAAGAAATTTCCGAAATTGACGTTTCAACAGGCAAATATGATTTCCTTTAATTTAAAAAAGAAGTTTGATGTTGTAACCTGTCTGTTTAGCTCTGTTGGTTACGTCAAAAATTACGCAAACTTGAAGAAAACAATTGCTTCTTTTTCAAAGCACCTCAAAATTGGCGGTGTTTTAATAATTGAGCCTTTCATCACGAAAGAGGCGTATAAGTCGGGGAAACCGCACGCAAATTTTGTTAATGAGTCAGATGTCAAGATTTGTCGCATGAATTATAGTCAGAAACGTGGCAACATTGCCATTCTTGATTTTCACTTTCTTATTGCCACAAAGAAAGGTATTGGATACTTGCGTGACAAACATGAATTAGGTCTTTTTGATATAGATAAATTTATTAAAATTTTGAAAGACAACGGTTTTCAAGCTAAATTCTTGAAAAATGGCCTTATGAAAGATAGAGGATTATATGTTGCAGTAAAGAAGTAACGAAATCTTGCCTATTCTTTAATTTAGGAGTGCCCCTGCGTCATACGCCTTCGTTCCTTTCAGTCGCTCGGGGGACGCTGAGCTTTCGTTTCACTTCGTTACGCTCACCCTCACTTAACAAGGATTTAGAGATTCCAGAAACTTGCAGTTTCTTCCATCCAAATTTTTCCTTTGGAAAAACTCTCGAGGTCACTTCGTTCCGCTCGAGCCCTTCGGGTTGTTTAACCAAATGTTAAATCCAATAGCGATTGTAATTGATAAATCCCCCCAAAGACGTGCGCTAAACAACAATTATTTAAACTATTCTACGTTTTTTTTCTTATGAGAATCAGAAAAGCAAAAAAAGAGGAAGCCTCCATAATAAGTCGGCTAATTAGAAATACTATTCTTAAAATTAATTCAAAACATTATCCAAAAAAACAAATGCAATTTGAATTAAGTTGTTATACTCCTTCAAAAATAAGAAAATATTTTGAAGAGAAAATAATATTTTGTTTGTGTGAAAAAGATAAGATTATTGGAGTTTCTATTTTGGATTTTAAAGAGAAGACAATAGAATCTTTATATCTAAATCCAAAATTTATTGGACAATGTTTAGGGAAGAAAATCTTATCTTTCGTTGAAAATTATGCAAAGAAGAGGGGTATAAAAGAAATTATTTTATATCCAACAGAATATGCTCTTGAATTTTATAAAAAATCAGGATATAAAATAATAAGAATTTTCAAGGGCACAAACAATGGGGGCTATCCTGTTACTGAAATGAAAAAAAAGCTATAACGCGCACGTCTTTTTCCACCCCTAAAATAGCAATCGCTACTTCTCCGATTTTCTAACGAAAATCTCGATTTTTTGATAAATCAAAAAGGGATTTAACAGGGGATAAAGAGTTCCGCCTTTCACTCTGCCGTTCGGCTCCACCCAAATCCTTCTTCCAGCTCTAGCCTACGAGGTTCCACTCCAATCTCGAGGTCAGAAGAACTTCTCTTATCCCTGATGTTGTATTCAATATTTTTCTGGGGCTAACAGCAAAGTTTATATTAAATCGTTTCCCAATCATTATTATGGATTATGATTCAAAGTATTCAAAAAAAGAATTTTATTGGGGTCTAAAACCTCACAATCTTGTTGTTGATTCAATTCAATATCTGCCTTCAAATGCAAAAGTTTTGGATTTAGGTTGTGGAGAAGGTAAGAATTCTTTCTTTTTGGCAAAAAATAATTTTGACGTTACCGCAGTTGATTTTTCAGAAGAAGGAATTAGAAAACTCAATGAATTTGCCAAAAAAGAAAAATTAGAAATCACGGCAGATGTTTCAGATGTAAAATCCTATTTACAAGATTGTAAGAAACTTGATGCAATCTTTGCTATGAATATTCTTCAGTTTATTGATGAAAAGAATATCTTCAAAACTATTAAGCAAATACAATCAAGGACAAAACAAAATGGATTAAATGTAATTGCTTCTTTTGTTGCTAAAAATTCAAAACAAAAGAAAATGGTTTTGTCAAAAGGAAGATATTTTTTCGATGAGGGAGAACTAAAAGAACTTTACAAAGATTGGAAAATTCTTTTTTATGAAGAAAAGTTAGGTGATTGGGAAACTCATGGAGAACCAAGGCATAGACACTTTGCTGTAAAAATAATTGCACAGAAAAAGTAACGCCCCAGAAAAATACTCTAAAATTTTCCCTTCGGGACGTTGCACTAAATTTTAGCCCTACGAGGATTATAACAGGAATTTAACGGTTACGAAACCTTCAGGTTTCTCAACCCAAATCCTCCTTTCAGTCGGATCCTCTAAATCCCTATGTTAGTTGTGATAAACTTCTTACCCTCAAAATAGATAATATTTTAAATAAAGATTCTTTTAATTTTTTATATGGCAGATTATAATTCTAAAAATGAAAAAGGCGAATGTATTTTTTGTGAAATAGTCAAAGGGAACATTCCTTCAAATGGATTTTTTTGGGAAGACGAAAACCATATGGCTTTTTTAACCCCTTGGGCATCAACCGAAGGGTTTTCTGTAGTAATTCCAAAAAAACATTTAACTAGTGATTGTTTAGAATTAAAAGATGAAGATTTACAAAAATTAATTCTTGCTTCAAAAAAAGTATCTAAAATTTTAAAAAAATATTTTTCAGATGTGGGAAGAGTTGGCTTGATGATGGAGGGAACTGGAGTTGATCATGCTCATACCAAATTATTTCCAATGCATGATACAGCACATATGAAAAAGGGAGAGTGGAAACAATATTTAGATACTGAAGAAGTTTATTTTAAAAAATATGTAGGATATATTACTTCTCAAGAAGGTCCAAAACAAAACGAAGTAAAAATCAAAGATCTTGCCAAAAAATTAAAAGAGATCCAAAATATTTCAGAAGCATAAAAAAACTCACTCTTTTAATTTCACTCTTTTCTCACACTATACTTACTCTATCAAAACATTTAAATACTATTATGCATATATATTCATAACTAAACATGGAGACAAAACAATATGGCAAATAGAGACGGAACAGGACCAGAAGAGAAAGGACCAATGACTGGTCGGCAAATGGGAAATTGCGAAGGCGCAAAACCAACTGCTGGACGAGGACGAGGAAATAGATCTGGTGCTGGACGAGGACGAAGAATGGGCAATGGTAGAGGATTCGCAAATCAAGCTGATTAGATTGTGAATTAAAATGCCACGACCATGTAAACAGAGAAGAATTAGAGGAAACCCTGGTTCTTCTTACTTCAAACCAGCGGGAATACGAATGACAGCATTAGAGGAATCTGTGTTGAATATCTCAGAGTTTGAAGCAATAAGATTAATTGATTTTGAAAAAATCCCGCAAGAAAGTGCTGCGAAAGAAATGCAAATATCGCAGCCAACACTTTCAAGAATATTGAAAGTTGGACGAGAAAAAATAGCAGATGCAATAATAAATGGTAAAGCAATAAGGATAGAAAAATGAAAATACTAATAGCAATAAATGAAAATAATGGAATTGATTCTAAGCTTAGTGAGCACTTTGGACATTGTCCTTATTTCGGAATTTATGAGACAGAAACTGAGGAATCTGAAATAGTAGAAAATAAAATAGATCATTCAAATCAGGATTTAACTCCGGTAGATCAAATAATGAAATTTAATCCAGAAGTTGTTTTTAGTCTTGGAGCTGGCCAAAGAGCTATTAACTTATTTAAAGAAAAAGGTGTTAAATTGAAAACTGGAAATTATAAAATATTTAATGAAGTGATATTGAATATTAATAATCTCAAGGATTTAGATGGTGGTTGCGAACATGAATGATAAGATTTCTATAAAGCAATCTGCACAAAAAGCAGCAAAAGGTTTATGGATGTCTCTTCCAATGATTCTTGGAACAATCCTATTGATAAGTTTTATATCTGCAATAATTCCAAAATCATTTTATACAACAATCTTTGGTAACAATATATTTCTTAACTCACTAATTGGAAGTTCTATTGGGAGTATTTCTGCAGGGAACCCTATAACAAGTTATATTTTTGGTGGAGAGATGTTAAGTCAAGAAGTCAGTCTTATTGCAGTAACTGCATTCTTAGTTTCATGGGTTACAGTTGGAATAATACAATTACCTGCAGAATCTGTAATTCTTGGTAAGAAATTCGCAATAATAAGAAATATTACAGCATTTATATTTTCAATGATTGTTGCAATATCGACAGTATTTCTAGTGGGGTTAATAATATGAAGTTTAAAGATAAATTAAACAAATTATCTGGTTCATGGTATTTTTTAGGAGTTTTAATTTTAATATATATTTTTAACTTAATATTTAATCAAGATATTTATTCTAAAAGTTTAGATTTTTTTGCCGAGATTATATATAAAGTAATTCCAATATTTGTTTTGGTTTTTATATTAATGACATTATCTAATTATTTTATTACACCTAAATTTGTTATGAAACATCTTAAAGAAAAGGGAATAAAAAAATGGTTTTTTGTAATTATTGGAGGAATCTTATCATCAGGACCAATTTATATGTGGTATCCTCTTTTGGGAGATTTAAAACATAAAGGATTAAGTTATGGACTGATTTCCTGTTTCTTATATAATCGCGCAATTAAGATACCGATTTTACCTTTGGCAATAATATATTTCAATTGGCAATATATTTTAATTCTATCAATAGTAATGATAATTATATCCGTTATTCAAGGAATATTATTAAATAAGTTAATGGAGGTAAAAAAATGAAAATAGCGATATCTTCTGAAGGAAAAGATGTTGATTCAAAGATAAGTACAAATGGTGGAAGAGCTCCTTATTATTTTATCTTTGAAGATAAAAAAATGATAGAATTAATAAAAAATCCATTCGCAAAGGGTTCTGGCGGTGCAGGATTTTCTGTAGCATACATGTTAGCTGAAAAGAATGTAAAATTAATAATAACAGGCAAAATAGGAATCAATATGGAAAAAGCTTTAGATGAAAAGGGGATAAAATTCCAAGAAGAAAATGATAAAAGAGTTAATGAAGTAATATAATTAAAAGATAAATAATGATAACAAAGACATATATTAGTTTATAAAAATATCATAAGAAAACTTTAATAATAAGCATGGGTATTATTCATTATGAGAATCAAAAATAGATTTTTAGAATTATGGTTAATCCTTGGAATTTGCTCAGGATTCGGTACAGTTATTTTCTTTACAATAGTATATTTGAATGAAAAGATTCTTTGTAATTTAGAATGTCGTAAAAAGAACGAACTTTTACTAGTAATGATACTTTTATCATTATTTGGGTTATTTATAGGAAGTTTGCTATATTATTTTATATCAGAAAAAAATCAAAAAAAGATTTCTAAATTAAACAAAAATATAGATATAACTTTGAACTTTTTAGATCCAGATATGAGAAAAGTAGTTAGAGCAATTATAGAAAAAGGTGGAGAGATATCACAGTCAAATATAGTAAAAGATACAAAGATTGCAAGAGTAAAAGTATCCAGAATATTATTAAAATTAGAACAAAAAGATATATTATGTAAAACACCAAATGGGATGACGAATACTATTTCTTTAAATAAAAAGATGAAGGAATTGTTTCTTCAATAAAGAGTTGTTTCATTTTTTGAAACAAATATATATAGGTTGTATCATCTATTGTAATACA
Source organism: Candidatus Woesearchaeota archaeon (assembly GCA_964516745.1). GTDB lineage: Archaea > Nanobdellota > Nanobdellia > Pacearchaeales > GW2011-AR1 > JAGVXH01. The sequence goes on along the minus strand of CAZEYD010000003.1, from coordinate 65,257 downwards.
TGAAAAAAAGAAACATTAATGTAATAATATTGTTAGGTGTCCTATTAATGGGTACTCATCTCGTTTTTGCAATAACAGAAGAGTCAACAGAGGTAACACTCCACATCTTTTACGGTGAGGGATGTCCTCATTGTGGAAAGGCGTTAGAATCGTTAATAATACTTCAAAATGAATATCCAACATTAGTTGTAGAAGAACATGAAACATATTTTGATAATCAAGAGCGAGAATTATTTCATCAAATAGCTCAATATTATAATTATACCATAGAAGGAGTTCCTACCATATTTATTGATAATAAGATATTAGTAGGGTTTGATAATAATGTAGAATTTGAATTAAAAGAAATCATTAATAATTGTTCAATTTTTGGATGTGAAGATCCACTACAAAATGTAAATACTAATAACAAAATAAAATTACAAAAATTAACAGTTCCAGCAGTTTTATCAGCAGCATTAGTTGATGCTATAAATCCATGCGCATTTGCAGTTCTAATAATTTTAATGTCAACAATTTTAGTATCTAAAAACAAAAAAAAGGCTTTATTTGCAGGTTTAGCATTCTCATCTTCAATTTTTATATCATATTTTTTAATGGGTATAGGACTTTATACGGCAATTCAAGCCACGGGTATCAGTCATACTTTTTATTTAATAGTAGCGATACTAGCAATTTTTATCGGTATATTTAATCTAAAAGATTTTCTTTGGTATGGTAAATGGTTTAAAATGGAAGTTCCAGATTCATGGAGACCAAAAATGAAAAGTTTACTAAAAAGTGTAACATCTGTCCCTGGTGCTTTTTCTGTAGGATTTGTAGTAAGTCTTTTCTTACTACCATGTACATCTGGTCCATATATTGTAATTTTAGGACTTTTATCTCAAGCAACAACAAAATCATACGCAATATTTTTACTATTATTATATAATCTTATTTTTATTTCACCAATGATATTAATCAATTTAGGAATATTTTTCGGATTTACAACAACAGAGAAAGCTGAAAAATTCCGGCAGAAAAAATTAAAGATTTTACATCTAATAGCCGGGATTATCATTTTAGTATTAGGAATTGGAATGTTAATAGCAATAAAACTAGGAATGGTGTAATCCCAAACTCTTAAAAACTCCCAAAAACCTATAATATTAACCAGTGGGATAGCTAATGGTTGAATTCAAGAACTTAAATGTTCACTCAATGTTAAATGATTGATGAATTCTTCGAGGAAGGTCCGCACATCCTTTGTTAATTTATTAACAAAGCTTAGAAATAGGAATTAGCCATTAAAATGGTCGGCGGCGACGTCGGGCTCTGAGATAGAAACGACACAGCTTTTGTTTAGAGTGAAGTTGGGCTTTAATGTGGTTTAGTTGGCAACAATTAAATTAACTTAAAGGTAAGCAACAGACAATGACAAAAGAATTGATGGAACGAGCACCCTAATTGATGCAACCGGTATAACCCGGGCTTAGTCAGATATTAGCATAAACGGTCTGCTCACAAGAGACAGCGTTTAACAGAATGTGGCCTATTTCCCACTGGTTTTTATTTTATATAATTTAAAATATCTTTTGGATTTACATCTACATAATTATTTATTATTAAATCCGGATTCTCCTTTTCTAAAATATCTCTTGAAAAAGTGCTAGCAACTGCAACACATTTCATTCCTGCAGCCTTCGCTGCCTGTATTCCAACAAGAGAGTCTTCAAAAACAATACAATCTTTTGGTTGATAATCAAGTCTTCTTGCAGCTTCAAGAAATAAGTCAGGATTAGGTTTCCTTGCTTTAACGTCTTCAGAACCAACAATATCAAATTCATCTACAATATTAAATAATTGAAGAACCAGTAATGCATTCTTTGTATGACTTCCTGTCGCGATTATTTTCGGAATATTAATATCATTAAGTTGTTTATTGAAATTCAAAAATCCCTCAATTGGTTTTATGTCTCCCTTCTTTATAATAGATTCATATTCCTTTTTCCATAAATCAATCCAGTATTCTATTTTTTCTGTTGATTTATAATTGTTCTCTTCAAAAAGGGTTGAAATAACATAATGAGGACCAGTTCCTGGAAATTCATTAAACCATCTTTTTTTATCAATTTTAATATTATGTCCTAGATTACGAAAAGCATCTATATATGCCTCTTCTGTATTTGCTATTACACCATCCATATCAAATATAAATAATTTATTCATTTTACATGAAAAAGATTTTTTTATTTAAGGATTATGTAGTAAGACTATGGATGATAAATACATTAAATGTAAAACATTTAACAATAAGCTTTTTCTCTCCAGGGGATCTTTTTTACAAAAAAGAGAGCCTAAAAATATCTCGCAACTTTTTTCTTATACTGTTCGTACTTCTTCCCATACTTTTTTCCCAAAGCTTTTTCCTCATTCAATATAATCTTATGAGTTAACAACAACAAAATACAAACAGCAATAAGTAATCCCAAAGCCCTCGTCATCAACACAACCCCAAAAATAGCAACAAATCCAAAAACATAAGTAGGATTCCTAGAACGAGCAAAAACTCCAGTTGTAATCAATCCATCGTTAAAACAAAAGTCCCAATATCCCCTAAGTGTCATAGATAAACCAAACAAATAAATTAAAGCACCAGAAATGATTCCAAATAACGAAGAAACCAAATTCAACATAAAACCATTAATAATAATCACACCATACAATAGTCCAATAATAACCTCAATCCACTGATCATGTCCAAACGAAGTCACCTCAGAAAATCTCTTTCTAAAATCAGAATTAATCCAAAATATAAAAATCGGTAAATAAATAATCGCCACAAGAAAGCCTAATAACCACATAGAAATAATAAATCAAGAAACTTTAAAAAGGTTTATCTTCTCCTCATAACATTGGGGCTGTAGCTCATTGGGAGAGCACACGGCTGAAGACCGTGGTGTAGGGAGTTCGATTCTCCCCAGCCCCATCCTCTATTTATCTAGGGGAATCGAACGATAAGAGTTCGTTTCTCTAAATTGGGTTTACTCAATTTTCGAGCGCCCGGAAATGGTTTACCGTTTCAGCGAGGTACAACTCGTTGTACTCCCAGCCCGTCCCCAAAACCTTATAAAACTTCAAAACTCAACAATATCATGGAAGAAGAAAAAACAGATTACATCACGTTAAAAGAAGAATACAATAAATTAGATTATACTTTACCAGATTTTGAGAAACTAAATGAAGATTTTGAAGTAGCAAAACACCTAGAAGAAGAAAACCAGTTTTTAATAAGGGATATCAGAAAAATCATGGGACAAAAATTCTCAGCATACTTACAACTATTCGAATTACTAAAAAACCCAACATCTTCACCTATGTTTGTTTATTCTTTATTAAGAAATATATCCGAGGAAGATAAAAAATTAATTAAAGAAATATATAAAGAATTATCAATATTTCAAGTACAATCAATGAAGTTAGACACAATCTATTCTGAACAACTGGAATCAGAATTTTTAAATAATGGTTTTGACAAATGGCAGGAATTAAAATGTCAAATCTTAAATCTTTTGGATAAAATAGATTTTAAAAAAGAAGAAGAAAAGGAATCTGTTAAAAACGGATATTTTGGATAAACAAAAATTTATAAAGTTATTTTTCATTATATTTTTATGACAATAGAATTGCTTACGTCTTCTGCCGGAGATTATGCAAGTTCTCAAGATAAAAAATTATCAGAATATAAAATGATTGGATTAAGGTATGAAGGTGAAACTTTTTCTGATGCAACGAAAAAATTAATAGAGGAAACTGAAAAACATTGTATTATGGAGATTGTTACAGATTTGAAATATGCAATTGACAATTATCATGTCATTGTTTCTGGGACTGGTTTAGAAAGAGATATAAAAGAATGGACAGAAAATAATATCTAAAAAAGTACTTCTAACTTTTCTTCAATAAAAAACTAATATCAATCTCCAATGCAACAATTGGCATCTTAATCTTCCAATTATTCAAAACACGAGGACAAATCTCACCAATATGACCAATAACTTTTCCATCTATTCTAATTATTCCAGCTCTACCATTAATGTAAGCGGGATGTTCATCATCATTCTCAATTTTATATTTAATATCCAACATTTTAAATAAATAATCCAGCACCTGTTTTAATTCAGTAAAATTAACAGATTCGTCAATTAATGAAATAGCTAGATGTTCAGTTTCTTTAACACCAGTATTACTAGAATCATCTTTCTCAAAAACAGTCCCGATTTCAAAAATCTTTTGTGGGTAACTTGAATCAGAATTATCAGATAAAACCTGTAATTGATTAGTTAACAAATCATGTCTTAAAGTATCTTTTTCAGTCTTAGAGTCTTCCAATTCAATAAAGTCGTTAAAATTAAAATGGATCTTTTTCGTATTTTTTTTAGTTGTTAAATGAAAAGATGAAATTTCAAATAGTTTTAAACCAACTAAAATATTAGCAATTCTTCGTTTCACAATAGCATTAGGATCTTCTTCAGCAATAGTTGAAATCTTTGGGATAATAGGGTCAAAATTATTATAACCATAAGCAATAGCAACTTCTTCTGTCAAATCAATCCAATGCAAAATATCGGTTCTATAAGCAGGAACTAAAGCAGAAGTAACTCCACGATGTTTTTGAAACCCAAGACCCATTTTAGATAAATATTTGATAATATTTTTCTCATTCAATTCTAATCCAAGAGTTTTGTTAATATCACTAATTTTAAAATTCATTTTGGTCATAGCCATATCAGGTGTTACAAGGTTCTTTTCTTGTTTATCTACAATTCTCATTGCAAAGATTTTTCCACCCATTGCTGAAAAAGCAGCAACCATAATATTCAAAGTTTTTTGCAAATAATGTAAATTATGACCAGAACACTCAATAAAAACATCCTTAGTTTTATTCGTTATTCTACCAGTCTTATCTGAATTGATAATAGGTGGAACACTTAGAATTTCACCGTTAGCATCAACAAAAAACGGAAATTCTTTATAACCCTTTAACAAATTAGCATACTCACGACCAGTAGGATGTTGTTTTAAAATTTGTTTAGCATTAATAACTCTAGGAAATTCCAAAGGTTGAAATTTAATATTCTCAGGTTTATCGGCCTTGAAAGTAATAGGCAAAGTAATATGTTCCATTGGATAAATACCAATAGCTAACTTTTTCCTTTTACGACCAATAGAATTGTGTAATTTCTCCTGAATATCAATCACATCTTTAATTTTTTCATCATTAAAGTTAATTCCACGAATAATAGCACAAACAGTATAAGGCCTAACACTTTTGACAGATTTCTCAATCTTTACAACATAATTTTTTCTAGGCGCATTTATCTTAAAAGAAGCAATTTTCCCTTTCTCATTATATTGATTAACAGCACGAGCAAAATTATGAACAGATAATAAATCAGGACGATTAGGAAAAATCTCAACGGAAACATCATCTTTAGTAACTTCCTCGATCGGCGTACCCATATCAGTAATACTATCTTGCATCCTCTGTGTTAACGGACCAATATATTTCTCAAGCTCTTTTCTATTCATATTTAAAATTGTCATATAATAAAATAGAAATCACATTTTATAAAGTTTTTAGTTTTTGGAATCCAATATTAAACACCAATCCGTAAAGTACTACTAAGAAAGATGCGTTTCTATCAAGCTAACAAAACCCGAATAATCCAGATTTTCTTCATTAACATATATTCCTTTGAAATTTGGTAATTGACGCTTCATTTCACTTTGAAGGTTTTCTATCTCAGAATCTAAAGACCAACTAAAATCTTGAGGATGTAAGGTAAAAATACAAAGCAGTTTTGAGTTTTTTTCTTGAATTTGAGCAGCATACATAACATTATCAATATCAACAATATATTCATCATGGTCATTATCCATATAATCCAAAAGAGGATTTATCAAAATATCTGATTTTTCAGGTTTGAAAGAAGAGTCATCATCTATATGGAACCAAGTTTCATAACTATGAATGACACCAGATAATTGCCTTTCAGAAGTATATTTGTTTATCCAATAATCTATTCTTTCTTTAAAACTTTCAGATTCTGATTCGTAAGCATTTTCACGTGGATCTATTAATAGACATGTTAGTTCTTTTTTCATAACAACAGAATACCCATTTTACTTTTATATTTAACGAGTTTTATTCCAAACTTCCTAAACCCAAACATTGAGTAATATATGACTCAAGACAAGTACTCAAAAACATTTATATAAATCTAAAATCTCACACAAATGTATGAAAATTCAATATTTAATCTATATAACTATAGTAATCGGAATTACAACTCTATTTCTATTCCCAGAACCAGAAACAAATTTTCTTGCTTATGCTGGAACTGCTTTGGCTTTTATATTACTAACAATATCTTTAATAATTATAAAAAAACATAAAAAATAAACGATAATATTAATTTTTAAAATCTTTACAACATTATCAAGAATGCCCAACCAAATTCTTATGTTTCCAAGTTCCAGTTCTATAAGCAACAAGCGCAACAAAAGCACCGACAAAATTAGAGATAGGATAAGCTAACCAAAGTCCAAAAGGTCCCATCTGAAAAACTTTAGTCAAAACAATAGCAGTAGCAATCATCATTACAATCTGAACAAGCGACACAAACATTGCAAGCATTGTTTTGCCCGCCCCACGAATTGTCCCAATTAAAACCATTTGATATCCTATAAAACCAAATGAAAGCGAAGCACAAATTAAAAATCTAACAGCCTCAACAATTACAGTTGTTTCCCCAGGAATAAAAAATCCTACAATATGTTTAGCAAAAAGAATAATAACTAAACCAACAAAACTAAGGATACCAAAACTCAACAATCCACCAATATTAGTAATTTTCTCTGCTCGTTCAATCTTCTTCGCACCTAAGTTATTTCCAACTAAAGTCGATATTCCAATAGAAATAGCAAGTGCAGGAATGATAACTAAAATAAATATCCTAGATCCAATACCAAAAGCCGCTAAAAATATAGTTCCAAAAGCCGCAGCCATTCCAGTCATAATGATATTAGAAAAAGCTCTAGACGATTGTTCAATAGACGTTGGCAATCCCATAAAAAACAATTTTTTAAACCAAACTTTATGAGGGATTAATTGTCTTGGAATTAATTTAAGATGATATTTTCCCCTAATAAGAAAGAACATCCCGATAATAGCAGAAAGAGCTTGTGTCGCAAAGGTTGCCCACGCAACACCATTAACACCCATTCCCTTAATCGGACCAAATCCAAACATAAGCAAAGGATCTAATAAAAAATTCAAAGTAACAGTAAAAAGAATAACATACATAGGGAATTTGACTTCACCAAGTCCACGCAATGAAGCCTGAAATGTATTATACACAAATGCAAAAATCAAACCAAGAAATGAAATGTTCAAATAGCCAACAGCCTGAGCAAAAATCACAGGATCTTTCGTCATCAGACCAACAAAAAACTTACTACAAATTAATCCAACAACAGTTAGTACCAAAGAAAGTAAAACAGTCATTGACAGTGTTTGCGAAAAAACAGTATCTCTATTTTTCTTATCACCTTTTCCATTATACTGAGCAATCAAAATAGATCCAGCAATCGTCAACCCAATAATAAATGAAATCAAGAAAAACAAAATAGGGAAACTCATAGAAACAGCCGCAACAGCATTAGCTCCAAGACGACCAACCCAAAAAGTATCCGTCAACTGATAAAGAGATTGCAACAGATGTGTAAAAACAATAGGAAGTGAAATTGCAATAATCGCCTTCAAAACATTTCCCTCTAGCATGAGCTTTGTCATGTCTTTCTTACTACGTTTAGGTCTCCTTTTTATCATAAGAAAGTCACCTCAATATCTCTTTAAAAAGTTGTCGACAAAAACTTCATCTTCTAGGAATCTTAATAATATCTTTAGCCTCAGGACCATTTCCAATACCACCAACTCTAAAACCACTCTCAATTTCTATAAAATTAATAAAATCCTTAGCAGCATTAGGCCATTGTTCATATGCTCCTTCAAGCTTTTTCTCCCAAGAAGGCAAATATTGAACAATAGGAGTTAATTGTTTAAGTCTCCAATCATTCATCGCAGGAATAGTTCTATATCTCTTCCCATCAGGTGCAGCATATTCAGTAATGATAGGAACCCTATCAAAATGTTCTAAACCATCCATTTGATTAATATGTAATTCAATCTCATTTTGTGATCCTCTAGCAATTTGTTTAAACAAAGATCTCATAGCAACTAAATCAAAAGGCGATTTTCCACGAGGGAATTTAGTCGTCTCACCAAATTCACCATAAAATAATCTTAAACCGTCACCAATCTTTTGAGGATCATCAGACCTCATCATATCAATAGACATCTGTAAATATTCCTCTCTAGGTGCATCTTCGGAAAGTCCTAAAGACATCAACAAAGGACCTTTCTTTACAGCCTTACTTCTATCTCCAAATTCACCAACAAAATAACCATTTCCAACTCTACTAAAAAACGCCTTGGTCACAGCAACAATTCTTTGTCTCATTTGAGGAATACCTTGTGTAACAAATATTCCAGAAGGGTTAATCACACTAGACGATCCTCTTTCTAAACCAGAATCAATACCTAAATAATATGATTGTGATCCTTCACTCAATATCGGTTTGTTCAAATGAACAGCATCTCTTAACTCATCAGCAATTTCATTAGAGATAATTTGCTGCGAAAGATTTTGATATTCATTAAATGAATTCATAATATTTTCAATAGAATAATCTCTAACAAATTTCAAATAGTTCTCATCTTCAATAATTCTAGGATCTCCAAGTTCTACACCTAATTTCTTTCGAGTGATTTCATACATTTCAGCATAAAGTGTAGGAATTAGGTTGTTGACTTTTTCAGCAAGTCTCCTCTGATCCAATAAATCTCTAGCTCTAATACCATCCCTTTTACCCTTGTGTCCAAAAACATCAGAAATACCAGAACCAGTAGAATCTCTTCCATTTCTTAATCCATCTAATTTTTCATAAGCTTCAATAATAATTTGTGCATTACCGTCAACAACAAGAGATCCTCTAAAAAAGCCCTTTTCTCTAAAATCATTAATCTCTTTCGCAAGTTTAGCTAAATTAATAGCACAACCAGCACCGATAATACTCAAAATACGAGGATATAATATAGTAGAAGGAACAACATGCCCAGAAACCTTAACTCCATTTTCTACCAAAGCATGACCGCCATTAGGACCACCATTAACTCTAATACCATAACCAATAATCTCTTTATTCGCAACCTTTGAAAAAAACGATTCAGTATTACGAGAAAGCTCCTCGGCAAATGCAGCAATTTGTTTACCCTTCCCTTCATCCCCAAAAAAAGCACCTATAACAGTTGTAATTGCCATCTAGTATAGAAATAGTAAGCTTAGTTATAAAATTAATTATTTTAGAATATATACATTCCAGTCAAAATCTTTCTCTAATATGAGAAAAATCAAAACATCTAAAAAACCAACGTTTCTACACACTAAAAGCCCTTCAAACAAACAAAATTTTATAAGCTAAAACTCTCTTAATTATACATGAAAAAAAGAGCGCGAAATAATAAGGCTATTATAATCTTTTCGATAATATCAGTTTTGATAATGTTCATTATATATTCTTCCGTAACCTTCCTTTTATTCTCTTCAATAACTGGATATAGCATAGCAAATGATTCCCTAGAATCAAACATATCAATCTCTAAAGAAACGCAATTATCCAACATAAATATATCTAATAGTTCCTCCATTGCGTCACTCCAAGAATCAAACATATCAATCTCTAAAGAAACGCAATTAACCAATATGGATATATCAAATAGTTCCTCTACTGCGTCACTCCCGGAATCAAACGTATCAATCCTTAAAGAAGTGCAATTGTCCAACATAACTCTATCTAATAGTTCCCTTGTTATATTAGCTTCAGAATCTTCGACCGTCGATGAAACTCTAAAACAGTCAACAATTGTAATCAATCAACCAGTAAAATGGCTTAAAATAATAAAAATAAATAAATCTGAAACTTTAGATATTACAACAGAAATCCCAATAGATTCAACAAATATTTCTATTTCAACAGGAAAACAAGCCAAGAAACTAGAAAAAGAATTTGAAGATTATAACAAAAAGGTCAAAAAAGAAGAAAGAAAAAAAATCAAAACAATGAAAATAACAGGTCACGTCGTTTCAAATAGAACATTTTCATTAGGGTTCATAAAAAAAATAACCTCATTTTTCCAATCTTTAACAATGACTGGTCAAGTAATCGATGAGTCAACATTAAAACAATCAGGGAAACTAAAAGAAAACCAAAACAAAAAAGGAAAACAAAACAAAAAAGAAATTGATTTAACAGAAATAATAGAAATTGAAACAACTGAAGAAGTTGAAGTGGTTATAGAATATTATACACAAGCACCACAAAGTCATGAAGAAAAAGTTTCTAATAAACAAAAGAATATCCGAGTTTTTGCACCAGAGGAATTGAATTATGAAAACATCTTAGCCTACACAACTCTAGAAAAACAAGTAAAAGAATCACAAATAAAACTTTATCATAAAAAAAACAATGAAAGAGTTTCTACAGAAATAATCTCTTACGATCTTGATAACAATGGATTGGTTGATTATATTGAATGGATCGTTCCAAATTTGTTAGATCAAAACTATGAATTAATAGTTGAGATTTCTTCTGCAGAACACTTAGACGAAAACAAAAACTTTCTAGCTGACATCTACGACCAAGTTTCAACTCTTGATGGGACATTCTCCCCAGTGATTCAATCAAATGAATTTGTAACAGTTCAATTTGAAAGTTTATTAGATTCAACTCGAGATATTACAGTATACGCAAGAAGCAACCAAACAGCTTCAATAGAAATTTATGAAAAAGACGGAAACACAATAATTCAAACAATTGAAAATATTTCAGAATTCAAACAATACAAGGTATACCTTGATAATTTAGTAGGAGAACAAGATTCTTTTGATCTAAGAATAATTGGTGCGCCAGTAGAGTTTGATTTAATTATTGATCCAATAACTTTTGACGATACTGTTGCAACAGGTTCAACTCCTGATTTATGGGATACTGAAATGTCTTGGGATCATGATATAACTTGTGGAAACGATATGGTATTAATCGTTGGAATTTCAATTGATAGTGAACCGACTGTAACCGTAGACGCTATAACTTACAATGGTGATTCTTTAACACTAGTACAAAGAGATGAAGATGCACTTCCAGATGTATCTGCTGAGATGTGGAATCTAAGTGATCCAGATTGTGGTGCTGCTTATGAAGTTCTTGTAACTTTTACAGCAGACAGTGCTGAAGAAGCAGCAGGTGTATCAGCAGTTTATTACGGAGTCGATTCTTTAAATTTAAGTTCTGCAACATCTGTTGGAGGTGATTATGGTTCTTCTTCTAGTTTGGATGTAAATTCTTCTTCAGCAGATAATTGGGTAGTAAATGTTTTTGGTTTAGATCGTGATCCAGGTGCTTCAATTTCAATATCTGGAGATGATGCTACGCAAAGAGGATATTCTGATGAAGGTTCTACAACAGCAGCAATAGCAGATGGATATGATAATGATGGAACCGTAAGAATGGGTTGGAGTGGATTTAGTGATACATGGGTTCAGATAGGAGTTGAATTAATACCTGTACCTGCAAGAATTAATATTCTTTCACCAACAGCTTCTATTTTTAACTATACAACTTTTAACTTAACTTATACAGCTGCTGAAAGTGGTACATTAGACAAATGTTGGTATAGCAATGGAACAACTAACTCTTCTGTTGTTTCCGTTGGAACAAACTGGACATCACTTACAGCGAATGAAGGGGAAAATAATTGGACAGTATACTGTAATGATACTTCTAATGATATAGAAAGTGATCTGGTAACTTTTACAGTTGATACTTCTGTAAAAGCAGAATTAGTACAAGATACATCAAATACTGATAATGGTGCTGCAATTGCATGTACATTAAGTTCTAGTGCAACATTCGGAAACTTAATTGTGACAGCAATTGCAACTGATAAAGATTCTATCAATTATACAGTTCCAACAGGATTTACCTTAATTGAAGATTATGCTGGAGCAAGTGTTTCAGGTGCAATGGCTTACAAAGTTTCAACAGGTGGCGAAACAGCAATCACCTGGACTCAAGGAAGTACAACACAAGATACAGTTTGTTGGGTAGGAGAATATTCAGGATTAGAAACTTCTGGGGTATTTGATGTTTCATCAGAAGGAATCGAAGATAGTTCAGGTGTATCTTCAATTTCAACAGGAACAACTTCTGTAACTTCACAAGCAAATGAATTAGCAATTGCAATGTTTGGAGTAGATACCTATTCTAATACTGCTGATAGAGCTTGGTCAAATGATTTTACAGAAATAGATTTTACTTATAATGGTAATCCTGGTTTAGCTATTGCATATAAAGATTTAATTTCAGTCGGAACAGTTGAAACAACTGCAAGTTGGACAGGATCTGATCAAACCTATGCAATTCTTGCAACATTTAAACTTACAGCTATCGGACCAGTATCTGTAAATATTGATTCTCCAACATCTTCAACATATAATTACACTACCTTTGATTTAAATTATACAGCTTCAGCAACCGGAACTTTAGATAAATGTTGGTACAATAATGGTGTAACAAATTCTTCACCTGTTTCTGCTGGAACAAATTGGACTTCACTTACAGCAAATGAAGACTCAAATAACTGGACAGTATATTGTAATGATACAGAGAGTAATATTAATAGTGATATTGTAGTTTTTACTGTAGATACTTCAACAAAAGCAACAAAAATTCAAGAAATTACAAATTATCATACTATTGCACAGACTGTTTTAAACTGTACTTTATCTTCAGGTGCATCCCCTGGAAATTTAATTGTAACTGCAATTGGGAGTGATAAAGGTGTAGGAAGTTATACAATTCCTTCAGGTTTTACACTAATTGATGATTATGCTGGCTCAAGTGTTTCAGGTGCAATGGCTTACAAAGTTTCAACAGGAGGAGAAACAACAATTACTTGGACACAGGGTAGTGATAAAGCTGCTGCTTGTTGGGTTGGTGAATTTTCAGGATTAGAGTCAAGTTCAGTATTAGATGTATCAACCGAAAATGCTGAAGATGGTGTTGCTGTCTATTATATTTCAACAGGAACAACTTCTTCAACTACTCAAGATGATGAATTAGCAATTGCAATGTTTGCATTAGATTCTTCAGATAATGCTGGAGGATCTAGTAGGAGTTGGTCTAATGATTTTACAGAATTACAATATATTAATCCTGGTAGTGGTGGTGAACCTGGTTTAGGTATTGCCTATAAAAATTTAGGCTCAATAGGAACTTTAGAAACAACAGCCGACTGGTCTAGTCAAACTTCAGATCAAGCATATGCTTCAATTGCAACATTTAAGGTCGCTTCAGCTTCTTCTGTAAATCTTACAATTTCATCTCCAACTTCAACAAATTATACCACAAATACTTTAGACATAAATTATACAGCTTCAGCTTCTGGAACTTTAGATAAATGTTGGTATTTCAATGGTTCTGTAAACTCTGCACCTGTTTCTGCTGGAACAAATTGGTCTTCTCAAACAGCAGCTCAAGGTTCAAATGTCTGGGCAGTATACTGTAATAATACCAACGGAGATGAAGGAAGTGATTCAGTTTCATTTTATGTAGACACAATATTTCCTGTAATCTCCGTAAATTCCCCAACACCACCAAACGATACAACTTCAATCAACACCTCTTATGATTTCAATTTCACAATAACAGAAACAAATTTCGCGAATTTAACATTTAATTGGAATTCCACAAATTATACTTGTACAAAAACTAATTGTGATAACTTATTTGTTTCATATAATACTACTGATTTAAAATTAGGAATGAGCTTTGATAATTCATCAGATTATTCTGATTGGTCGGGAAATAATGATGCTGCAACAAATACTGGCTCTTCATGGTCTTCAGATGGAGTTTTCGGTGGGGCGTTAAATCTTTCAGGTGAAAGCGATTACATAACCGTATCTAATGATCCTGATTTACAATTAATAGGTGATATGACAATTTCGTTTTGGATGTATCCATTCCAAGTAGAGAGTATTGATCAAAGTGTATTACATAAACATTATGGAAATGAGTTCTCAATTAAAAATGTAGGAACAGGCCGTATCGTTTATTATCATGGGAATGATTCAGCCTATGAATATTTTGACAGTACTAGTTCAAACTTTTTAGCAAATGAATGGGTCTATGTGACAATTATAAGAGAAGTATTTGACAATGGAACAACCGAAAAAATAGTTTTTTATTTTAATGGAGAATTTGATACTGCAGATTTGTCAGTGGATCATCAAATTCCTGTTGCTTCTACAAATGATTTAATAATTGGAGATGGGTATGCTGACAATTTTGATGGTTACTTAGATGAATTATTAATTTACAATCGTTCACTTTCTCAATCAGAAATTACTGAACTTTATGAAAAAGGATTAAATCAAGTTAATTCAATAACTTACAACTTGGCATTCCCATTTACAGGATTGTCAATTTATGATTATCAATACGAATTATTTGCGGTTGATGATTTTGACAATCAAGATTCAACAGGAACAAGAACATTAAATGTAGTAGAATGTACAGAAACTGCGGACTGTACTGGCATTGATACTTGTTCAGATAATGAATGTGTTGGTTCGACTCCTCCAACAATTACAATCTCAGATTATTCAGGGTATACCAATGAATCGGTATCAGTAGGTTTTACAGTCGCAGATGAAGGAACAGGTATTGATACAGTTTGGATAAATGACACAACTAACTTCGAAATAAGTGGATCAACAATAATCAACAAAACAGTATTATCTGTAGGAACCTATTGGTTAAACATTAGTGCAAATGACAGTGTAGGAGAAATAACAAGTGAAATATTCTATGTTCAAATTAATCTTCTACCCGGACAAATAACCTCCTGTCAAACATTAAATACTGCAAATAAAGAGTATACTTTAATTAATAATGTCTCCTCAACAACAACTTGTTTTACAATCACAGCAGACAATGTAACTCTAGACTGTCAAGGATATAAAATAAATTATTCAACAGGTGGAACAACAAGTTATGGAGTTCTTAGTAACGGATATAATGGTTTAATAATACAAAATTGTTTAATTTATGAGGGTGAGGAAGATACAGTAGATAAAAATGCAATTTATTTACTTAATTCAAAAGATCATTCAATATTTAATAATATATTAATAACTGGAAAAGGTCAGGGAATAAAATATAGCTCAATAAATAATTCTAACATTACACAAAATATGATTAATTCTTCCAATGCTTGGGGACTTGGAATTTATTTTATAACTTCTGAAAACAATTCTGTAACTTATAATAATATCACAACTACTGGTAGTGACGCTTCGGGATTTTACTTATCTGATTCTTCGTTAAACGACTTGAGTTATAATTTTATTAATACTTCTGGTAGTGATGCTTTAGGATTCTACTTTATAACTTCTGAAAACAATTCTGCAACCTATAATAATATTACAACTTCTGGTAGTGATGCTTCAGGTTTTTACTTATCTGATTCTTTATTAAGTGATATTAGTTATAATACCATTGAAATTAATGGTGGGTCCAGTCATGGTGTATCTTTAGGAGGAGTTTCTATTAATAATAATATAACCTTCAATCAAATAGTAACTCAAGGTCTGGATTGGACTCAGGGTATTTTAACAGATGATAGTTCTTCGAACAATTTAATTTATCAAAATAATATTACAACAAATTGTACAGGCGGTAATTCTTATGGTGTTTACATTGCTACAGATAATAATAATATAACCTCAAATAATATAACTACATTAGAAAATTATGGAGACGGGATTTATATTGACTCTGGAGATAATAATTCTTTTACATATAATAATATTACTACTGATGGATCTTGGGCAGAAGCTTTTGAATTAGAAGGTTCTGAAAGTAATGATATTAGTTATAATACCATTGAAACTAATGGTGGAGGTGGTCATGGTATTTCCTTAGGAACTGCATCAATAAATAATAATCTTACACATAATCAGATTGTAACTCAAGGTTTGGATTGGGCCTACGGAATCGAATTAGGAGATGATGCTAATGATGGTTCAATAAATAATTTTATTTATCAAAATAATATAACAACTGACAGTACTGGTGGATACAGTTATGGAATTGTTATTAGTACAAATAACAACAATATTTCATCAAATAATGTAACGACTCTTAAAGCAGAGGCACATGGAATTTATATTGATGAAGCAAACAATACAATTCTAATAAATAATTTAATTTATACAAGTGGGGCTGATTCTGAAGGAGTTTATATCAAAGAAGGATTCTCAACTTTACAGATTACTAACACCACTATTAATTCTTCTGATTCAGGCGCATATGATTTTTATATTAAATCATCAGTTATTGATGGAGAATGGAACTTAACAAATGTTACTCAAATAGATGGTTCAGATATTTCAGTTTATTATGATGCTTCAGCTTCAGGAACTTTAAATAAACACTGGTATCTCTCAGCCTACATTAACGACACAAACTCAAACGATTTAGAAGATGCAAATGTAACAATCCGAGACGAATCAGATTCAATCCTAAAAACAGAATTAACAAACTCATTAGGTAAAATAACCTCAATGGCTGTTCTAGGTTCGATACAAAATGAAACAAATACTTATTACAAAGATTACAACATCACAGCAACAAAAAACGGGTATTCCTCAGAAACAGATTTATTTAATGTAACAAACAACCTAGAAAAGAATTTAGAATTAACAGAAGGAGCAGTTGGTTTAACATCATGTCAAACTTTAGATTCTGTAAATACAGAATACATTTTACTAAATAATGTTTCTTCGGCAGAAACTTGTTTTACAATCACAGCCGACAATGTAACTTTGGATTGTCAAGGATATAAAATAAATTATTCGGGTGGTTATGGTGTTTCTAGTGATGGTTATGATAATTTAATAATTAAGAATTGTTTGATTTATGAATATGAAGAAGAAGTATATGATGAGTTTGCAATTTATTTATCTGAGTCTAATAATAGTTTAGTTAAAAATAACAGTTTGGTTACTGGACATGGTCCTGCTATGTATTATAGCGTTGTAACTAATACAAATATTACAGATAATATAATTCATTCTTCTGATACATGGGGAGTTGGAATGTACATTATGTATTCTGATGAGAATTATATAGCTTATAATAATATTACAACTACTAGTAGTTCTTCTATGGGAATTTACACGTATGATTCTTCATTAAATAATATAACTTATAATAATATTACAACTACTAGTAGTTCTTCTGATGGGATTTATTTAGATGTTTCTTTCTTGAATGATTTAAGTTATAATAATATTACAACTATTGGTGGTTCTTCTGGTGGTCTTTATTTAGATGATTCTCCAAATAACACATTTTCTTTCTTCAATATTTTTGATACTGGTGGCAATGGTCTTGAATTACAAAATTCTTTAAATAACACATTTTCTGTTTTTAATTTTTCTAATATTGGTTGGAAAGGTCTTTATTTAGGAGATTCTTCAAATAACATTTTTTCTTCTTTTTATATTTTTGATACAGTTTCTAATAGTTTTTATTTAGGAAATTCTTCAGATAATACCTTTTCTTCTTTTGATATTTCTTTTTCTGCCTACAAAGGTCTTGATATTGATATCTTTTCTTCAAATAACACTTTTTCTCTTTTCAATATATCTAATATTGTTGAGGATGGAATTAAGTTAGATAATCATTCTTCAGATAATACCTTTTCTTTTTTCAATATCTTTAATGTAAGTTCTTCTGGCATTCTTTTAGAAGATTCTTCAGACAATAACACTTTTTCTCATTTTAACATTTCTGATGCTTATTATAGTTTTTACTTATATTCTTCAGGCAATAATAATCTTTCTTTTTTCGATATTTCTGATATCACAGATGATGGTTTTTATTTTGTTTCTTCAGACAATAATACTCTTTCTTCTTTTAATATATCTGAGGTTAATAATGATGCCTTTGAAATATCCGCTTCTAATAATAATATTTTCTTTGACTTTAATATTTCTGATTCTGCTTTCGGACCTTATTTGCTTGATGAATCATCTAATAATAATTTTTCTTCTTTTAATATATTTAGGATTGATGGTGTTTGTTTTGATATAACAAATTCATCAAATAACACCTTTTCTTCTTTTAATATTTCTGATGGAGGTAATAATGGTCTTTATTTAGGAGATTCTTCATCTAATAATACCTTTTCTTCTTTTAATATTTCTGATGTTGATGAAGATGGCCTTTATTTGGATCTTTCAGAAGAGAATAATTTTTCTTATTTTAATATCTCTAATGCTGGTGAGAGTGGAATTCAATTACAAGGTTCTTCAGACAATAACATCTTTTCTGATTTTAATATTTCAAATATTTATTATGAAGGTATCTATTTAGATTCTTCAAACAATAACACTTTTTCATCTTTTAACATTTCTAGTATTAGTGATGATGGTATTCAATTAGATTCCTCAGACAACAATACTTTCTCATCTTTCAACATTTCTGATATTGATTATGAAGGTATTTATTTAGAATATTCAGGAAACAATACTTTTTCATCTTTTAACATTTCTAGTATTGGTGATGATGGTGTTCAATTAGATTATTCAGAAAACAATAACTTTTCATCTTTTAACATTTCTGATACAGGTCATCATGGTATTTATTCAGAATCTTCTTCTGATAATACTTTTTCTTTTTCTAATATTTCTAATGTAGATAATTATGGTTTTTATCTTGCACAATCAGATGATAATATTTTATCATCTTTTAACATTTCTAATACTGGTGATGATGGTATTTATTTTACTTCTTCAGATAATAATATTTTATCATCTTTTAACATTTCTAATACTGGTGATGATGGTATTTATTTTACTTCTTCAGATAATAATATTTTATCTTCTTTTAAGATTTATAATGCCAGTGTTGATGGTTTTTATCTATCTTCTTCTAACAATAATACATTCTCTTCTTTTAATATTTCTTTTAATGGTGACGATGGCTTTGAATTATCATCTTCAGACAACAATACCTTCTCTTATTTCAATATTTTTGATGGTGCTTATGGCCCATATTTTCTTGATGCGTCATCTAATAACATTCTTTCTTATTTCAATATCTTCAATATTACTAATGAGGGTATGTGGTTTGATGAAGCATATAATAATACTCTGTCTCACTTCAATATCTCTGATATTGACAATTATGCTATTGCTATAGATGATAATTCAACATTCTCGATGTTTAACTTTACATTAGATGCAGTTGGAGGTGCTTATGACTTCTATACCTCAGCTACTGCAGAGAGTAGCATTTGGAACCTAACAAATGTAACACAAGCCGATGGTTCAGATATTTCAGTTGATTATAATCCGAGTATGACAGGCTCTGTTCTTAACAAACATTGGTATCTTTTAGCCTACATAAACGACACATCTTCAAACGACTTAGAAAATGCAAATGTAACAATTCGTAACGACGCCGATGAAATCCTAAAAACCGAGTTAACAAGCTCACTCGGGAAAATAACTTCCATGATTGTTTTAGGCTCAACTCAAAACGAAACAGATATTTATTACAAAGATTACAACATCACAGCAACAAAAACAGATTATGAGACCAGTTCAGAAATATTCAATGTAACAAACAATCTAGAAAAAAACTTAGAGTTAACACCCGGAGCAATAAACTTAACCTCCTGTCAAACTCTAGACACAGCAAACCAAGAATATCTTTTAACACAAAATGTTTCTTCAACAGAAACGTGTTTTAACATAACGGCCGATAATGTAACCTTAGATTGTCAAGGGTACAAAATAAACTATTCAACAGATGGAACAACTGGTTATGGAGTTTTTAGTAATGGTTATGATAATTTAACAATTAAAAATTGTTTAATAAATGAAGGAAGTTCTTCAGGAAATGATAATCATGGATTCAAATTAGAAAATGTTGATTCAAGCTTGATTTATAATAATACGATTTCAACTTTCAATGCTGATGCAGATGGAATGTACATAGCAGATTCAGATTATAATAATTTTTCAAATAATAACATTCTCGCAAATGATGACGGAAATTCAATATCAAATTCAGACCATAACACTTTTTCATATAACAATATTTCTTCAACTTATGGTTATTATATTTCTTCAACATCTACAAATAATAGTATTATTTATAATAATGTCTCAACAAGTGCTGATGCAATTTATTTAGAAGACATTACAAACAACGATATAAGTTATAATAATATTAATACCAGTGGCTCTGGTGAAGCAATAGTTTTTTCAAATTCACCAAGTAATAATGCAACAAATAATAATATTCACACTTCGACAAGCTCTTATGCTTATGGTATTATTCTTAATAGTAATGACCATAATTGTGTAATCTTCAATAACAACATAACAACTCACGGTTCATATGGTCATGGAATATATGTATTATCTGATGAGAATAATATATCCAATAATAATATTCTTACAACCCAACTTGGTAGTATGGGTATTCTTTTAGATGATTCTAAGAATAATAATTTTACATCAAATAATATTAATATAACTGGGGCATCTTCAAATGGTTACATACTCTATAATTCCGATAATAACAGAATTATAAATGATAAAATTTATACTTCAAATGATTACTCAAGAGGACTTTATGTTTATAGCGGGTCTTCAAATCTAACAATGTATAATTCAACGCTTAACGCATTAGGAACTGCCGATTTCGAAGTTTTGATTGAGTCTCTTGCATCAAACGGAGAATGGAACCTAACAAATGTAACAAAAGCAGATGGCTCAGATATTTCACTTTATTACAACCCTTCAGCAACAGGAACCTTAAACAAACACTGGTATCTCTCAGCCTACATCAACGACACAAATTCAAACGACTTAGAAAATGCAAATGTAACAATTAGAGACGAATCAGACTCAATCCTAAAAACAGAACTAACAAATTCGCTTGGTAAAATAACTTCAATGACTGTATTAGGTTCAATCCAAAATGAAACAGACGTTTATTACAAAGATTACAATATCACAGCAACAAAAGATGGCTATAGTTCCGAGACTGATGTATTTAATGTAACAAATAATTTAGAAAAGAATTTAGAACTTTCCGTATATTCACCTTTTACCATCGAATTTGTAGAACCAACACCAGAGAATGATTCAAAAACAATGAACACAACAATAATTTTCAATACAACAATTACAAACTTAAATTTAATGAATGCAACTTTTAATTGGAATGGTACAAATTATACATGTACCGAGGACTATTGTGATTCTTCAGAAATTATTGATAAAGGAGATGAAAGAATTGTATTAGGTTTAAGTTTCGATAATTCAACAGATCTTTCTGACTGGTCTGGTTATGATCAAACAATTATAAATTGGGAAACCGAATGGAATACAACTGGTAAGTTTGGTGGAGCAAGAGTCTTTAGTGACGATGCTCTTGAAATTTCTGATGACACAAGTTTAAATTTAGAATCTTTTACAATTTCTATGTGGGTTTATAATAGAGATTATACTTATCCAAGAGGTTTTGTAACATTAAAAAAATCTAATACCAATTGTGGTGCTGGTGTCGGAGGGAACGGATGGGCATTTGGTGCTGCTAATTCAGATGACGCTATTTTAATTTGTGTTAATAACGGGACTGATTATGTTGAGGATTACGTTTGGTTAGATACTGGAAGCCGACCAATTGATATTAAAGATACTTGGGCTCACCTAGCTTATATTGTAAATAGAAATACCGGAGATGTAACAATATTTGTTAACGGTATAAAACAAACTAATTCTTTAGATATAAGTTCGTTAACTGGAAGTATCGATAATTCAGGAAATATAATTTTTGGTAACAATTGGGGTTGGAAAATTGACGGTACTTTAGATGAAATAATATTTTATAATGAAGCATTAAATGATTCGGAAATATTAAAAGATTATCATACTGGACTAAATAAATTAAGCAATACTTCTTGGTATTTTCAAGTTGAAAAATCAAACCTTCCTGTAAATGATTATATCTTCCAAACTTTTGCGATAGATAATGAATCCAATACAAATTCTACAGAGCTAAGAACCCTAAACGTTATAGAATGTATTGAAGATTCAGATTGTGAGTCCAGTTATGTCTGTACTGATAATGTTTGTACTGACATAACAGCACCAATAATCACAGTCTCAGATTATTCTGGTTACAACAACGAATCAGTCTCAATCGCATTCTCTTCCTCAGATGGTTTAGGAGTCGGAATCGACACAACTTGGATAAATGATACAACAAATTTTGAAATTTCTGGTTCAGACATAATAAACAAAACAGCAATCACTGAAGGAATTTATTCTATTAACCTAAGTTCAAATGATACAGTGGGAAACATAGCAAGCGAAATAATAACTGTAACAATAAATTTATCAGATTTAGAAAATCCAACAGTAGAATTAGTTTCGCCAGCAAACGAGGCAATAAATTTGACAACAAATACAATCATTTTCAACTATAATGTAACAGACGATAACAATCTTGATAACTGTAGCCTTATTATTAATAGTTCAATTTACAACACCACAGAGAATCCCACAAAAGACACAACACTAAGCTTCACAAGAACTTTAGAAAACGATTTTTATTTATGGAAGGTAACTTGTTATGATGAAGCCGGTAAGATAGCAACTAGTGAAGAAAGAGAATTAACAGTTTATAATATTGGCTCATATGCAATTTATCTTTCACCAAACTTATCCTCTTCAATAACCTGGGATGTGGCAACAATTCCCTCTTATAATCTATCAGCTCCATCAAACAATGGAGAAAGTGCAACAGGTTATTACATAAATATATCTGTAGAAAACGGAGGAATTGACTTATATATTAGGGGAGACAAAAACCTAATGACTGCTGATTTAGATGTCTTAAATATAACTTATGAAAAGTTTAGTTACAATTCTACAAATTCTACAGTACCTGATATAAACAAGTTCTCTCTTACAACAAACTATGCTGACAACAAAATAGGCGAAAACCTTCAAAATGATACTGCAATATTCCTAAAATTCTTTTTAGATGTTCCTCCTGCTCAAGCTGTTGGAATTTATAATAATTCTTTAGAAATAAAAGCCATTCCTTATGGGTCCCAAATATAATTAGATATAATACAAAAAACTTATAAAGAATAAAGTCCAATAAAACATATGGATAGAAAAAATTACATAATAGGTATTTTTGCTTTAGTTTTTTTATGTTCTATAGTTTTATTATTTATTGAAAATTCTAGTATAACTGGACACGCTATTGAGTCAACAGTGTCAAGTGTTACAATTCAACAATATTATGCAATTTCAATGTCCGGAAATTTAAGTGACGGAATTGGTTTTGGAACATCAAATAGTACAGCCTCAACAGATATTAATGCTACAGCAAATCACTTAGATTCTGATGGTTCAGCTTATTATATGGAGGTTTCTTCTGATTCAAATTCTCCAGTAACATTTACAGTAGAGGCAGATGGCCCAATGAATACTTCTGGTGGTGAAGAAATAGGATTAGGGAACGAATCATATTATCATGCAGCTTCAACAGATTTAGCAATACCCGCTGTAGCAAGCGCAATTTCATTTACAACAAGCCCTCAGGCAGCAGGAACAAGTGTTGGGGTTGGAGATAAAGTTTACTATAGGTTTTGGTTAGATATTCCAGCAGCAGTAGCAGTAGGAACATATAATAATACAATTAGTGTAACAGGAGTAGCAGGATAAAAATGAAAAAACAAGAGGTGATAAGAATGAGTGTAATGCTTTTAGTCAGTATATTCTTAGTTACAACATATGTTTCAGCAGGTGTTGGAATTAGTCTTACTCAACAATCTATTTTAGTATTTGAGGGAGAAGAAAATTGTATTATTTATTCAGTATATAATCCATTCCCTGGAACTTCAACAGTAAAATTGGAAGTATCTGAAGAATTAAAAGATATATTAAAATCACAAGGCTCTGATACTGTAGATATTCCTGCAGAAACAGGCAGTGATTCAGCAATACCAGTCAATTTTTGTTTTAAAGTTCCAAGAGTATATGAAATGGATTGTGCTATAGGTAATTTTTTATGTAAACAAACCTGTCATGAAGAAAGAAAAGAATATGTTGGTGAAGTATTAGTTCAAACAATTCCTTCAGATGGTTCAGGTTCAGGTTCAGCAACAAAAGCAACAGTAAGTGCTCCATTAACAGTAAGAGTACAATGTCAAGAATCAAGAACAAATTACACAATAATTTATGCATTAATAGCTTTAATTTCAGCTGGAATTACGGTCTATCTCTTAAGCCAGAAAAATGCTAAGAAAAAACCTTCAAAAAAGAAACCAGTCAAGAAAAAATAAAATGAATTTTTCTCATTATTTTTTCTCATTAATATTAATAGCTTTATTCATTAGTTTTTCTAGTGCAGTTTCATTAGATACCTCTTCGAGTATTACTATTGATCCTGGGATTCAAGTTTTAGAAGGAGAATTAGATGGAAATACTACAGATTTTCTTTATCTAAATGACAGTCAATTAGAAGATATTAAGGACTTAAGATTAGAAATTTATGATTTTGGAAAAATTAAATTCATTCAAAATATTAATTTAGTTCAAGATTCCATCGATAATATTATTTATTTAGGGGGATCTATAACAATCTCCCACAATTTCATTTCTATTAATATAAGCGCATTATCTTCATTAAATAATCCTGCAATTATTACATTTAAGAATCTTAGTTTTAATAATCCACAACCATATAAGAACAATGTTATTTGTTCAAATTGTATTGTTATAAGTAACTTAAACAATGAGCTAGAAGTAAGTGTTGAGGATTTTAATGGAGTTTACACTATAAGAGAAGCTCTCGAAAGCACGCTTACAGAAGATAATAGTGGTGGAGGTTCATCCACTTCAACAAATCAAGATTTGATAGAAGAAGCATTTTCTTTGATTTTATCCGACCCTCTTAATTTCGTGGGATATCCCGGAGACGAGTTTAATAAAACAATTTTAATAAAAAATAATCAAGAAAAGGATTTAACGGTTGAATTAGAATTAATAGGATTTCAGAATTATTGTTATATAGATAGCTCTTATTATACTTTAAATTCAGACGAAACAAAATCATTAACATTAAAATTCAAAATTCCGGAAAATGCTAAAGAAGAAGTCCTTATTGGAAGAATAAAAATCAAAGGTCAAAATACAGACTTAACATATATCGTGACAATCATTCTAAATGTTCAAGAAAGAACTCCATTATTTAATGTCGAATTAGAAGTTCCAAGTAAGGATATAGTTGATTTAGAAAAAATTACAACAATAATAACAATTGTCAAAGAACTAGAAAGCATTGGTCTATTGGAAGGAATGTTATCTATATCTTTATTAGATAACCAAGGAAATGTTATTTTCTCAACTAAAGAAGGCGTTTCTTCTTTAGGTGACATTGTTTTAGAAAGAGATTTCGATTTAATGGAAGAATTAAAAGATGGAGATTATTATTTTTATATAGAATTTATTAGTAACGGAGAAAAATCGGTAATGATTGAAAAAGTTGTTTTAAGAAGAGCAGAGAACATTTCACCTTTAACTAAACTATATAATAATATCGAAAAACGGATATGGGGAATAATCTCTTTAATATTATTATTATTACTAATAATATTAACAATAATAATTTGTAAACACTTGCATGATAAGAAAAACAAACGAACAAAAAAGGTTTAAATATCTCTTATACTGATAATTACAATGGATTGTATATTCTGTGAATTTATAAATAAACGATTAAAAAAACATAGAGGTAACTATCCATTTAAAATTTTGCATGAAACAGAACATTCTTTATCTTTTTTATCTATAGATTTCCCAGCGACAGAAGATGGTCATATTTTAGTAATTCCAAAAAAACATTATGTAAATTATGAAGATATTCCAAATAAGATCCTATTAGATTTATTTAAACATATTAAACTAATAACTAAAGCACTAAGAATAGAAAACCAAGGTAACAATTTGTTGTTGAATAATGGTGCTGCTGCAGGACAATATATATTCCACACACATTTTCATATAATACCAAGAAATGATAAAGATAATATAAAAATAGAAGTTTGGAAAAGAAAAGAAATTACGAAAGAAGATTATAACAAATTACATAAAAAAATCAAAGACAAAATAAATCAAATTCTTTTATAATCCCATTATAAATAAAACACCATTATTAGAATATCAAAATATATAAACCAAGTTCTCAATTTTAATCCATGCCTGATTAGCTCAGTTGGTAGAGCGTCGCATTGGTAATGCGGAGGTCGTGGGTTCAATCCCCATGTCAGGCTTCCATAGATTGAACACACGACAAGTCGTGGGCGAGATATTTGCTCGAATTTTTATCAACGAAGTGATCATAAATATTTCAGAGTGAATATTGAGTAGATCCACATGCCAGGCTTGTATATGCTTTAGATGATAGTAGGGATAAATCTAATTTTTATAGTTAGATTCTCTATTTCTCGTGAATAAAAAATTATGAAAAATTATTTAAATGTCTAAAGATATTTTTATCTATGGATAAATTTGATAAGAAAAAATATATTCATGATTTCTGTAATAAGGTGAAAAAGGAAATTAATGAGAAGGTTTTGATTTCGGTCTCTGGTGGAGTTGACTCTACAACTTCTGCCGCACTTTTAAAAAAATCAGGGATTGATTATGAAGTTTTGTTGATGGATACTGGTTATATGAGAGAAAATGAAATCATAGAAGTTGCATCTGCCTTTAAAAAATCAGGATATAATTTAAAGATTTTGGATAAAAAAGAAGAATTTTATTCAGTCTTAAAGGGTATTTATGATCCCATAAAAAAGCGAAATACTTTTAGAGAGAAATACTTTGAATTGTTCACACAATATTTGATTGAGAATAATATCAAATTTATTGCTCAAGGCACTCAATTTTGGAGTAATCAAGCTAAAGTTTATCACAATTGCCCGACCAAGTTATTTGAAGATCAAAAATTAAAAGTCATTGAACCAGTTAGGGGAGTTTCTAAAAATAACATTAGGAAACTTGCTAAGGAATTGGGATTACCAAATGAAATAGTTAATAGAAGACCTTTTCCTGGACCAGGATTACTAATTAGATTTGGTGGAGATGTTAATTCAGAGAAGTTAGGGCTAATCCGAAAATCTACTTTGATTGTAGATAAATTTATTGAGAAACATAAAAATAACTTTAAAGAGTGTTATCAAATCTTTCCCTATTTGTGCGATTGCTCTCCTGTCACATACATAAACAAAAAAAGCGAGGGTGCTTTAGGGTATATCCTACTAATCAGGGCAGTCAGTCAAAAGTCAAAAGATAATATTGTTGAATATGTGCCTTTTTAAATAGAGCCAGAGCTGGAAAGAGAGCTAGTTGATGAGCTTATGCAATTGAATAATATTGGAAGAGTTTGTTTTGATTCAACTCCTAAATTAGGATTTGGCTCAAATGTTAAACCAGGGGCTACTATAGAATACATCTGAACTTGGAATCTTTAAAACCCATTATAATAAAACTTGAAAACACTTATTATATTGGTAATGTAGTTATCTCAGTCAAAATTTTAGTACAGACCATCATTTTTTAAAAGGCAACTTAATCTTCCCTTTCCAATCATATTTCTCCAATTCAATCTCAGAATCATTAATCTTAACGACATTTCCAACAGCGACAACAGTATCACTACCAACATCCCACAATTGATTAACGGTATTTCCTAACCAACCAAAATAAAGATAAATAGTATTCATAACTTCTTTCGGTGACGAAGAATCCGTATCTCTAGTCTTGAAAATACTAGACATAGAAAAAAGAATCAACAAAAGAAAAAAAACCAAAATCCCAGCCTTTAGTAGTCTTCCATGATGCTCTAACTTCATATAAACTAAACCAATCCCTAAAAGCACCAATATAACAATCCATGAGATTACCATAATAAATTAAATAATTCTAAATATAAAAGGTTTGTGATACACAACAAATCGCAAACCTTTTAAAGGATGTTTTGAATTATTATTTTATGGAAATCAAAATAATAAAAGAGGAAAAAAGTTTATTAGAATTAGAAATAAGCAACCTAACAATTGCAGAAGTGCTAAGAGTTTATTTAAACGAAAATGGTGCAAAACTAGCCGTATGGAAACAAAATCATCCGTCAGAATCTCCAATCTTACACGTCGAAGGTGATAACCCTAAGAAATTGATTAAAGATGCAATAATTTCAATTGAAAAAGAAGTTGATAGTGCGGTTTCCGAATTTAAAAAATTGAAATAATTTCCTATTATAAATTTCCTATTTGCAATTGCCTTATATTCTTTTTAATTCCATCATATTTATTTATGACAGAAGGCAAAATATATGAATGTTAAAAATATTTTCTCAACATATCTTTCTCAAAACATTTATATATTATAATATAGTTTAATCCTTATGGGAATGAAAAGCAAAGTATTCGAACAAAAAATAAAAAAAGTAGGTTTTTGGAATTATAAAGATCTTTATGCTTTTTGTTTTGATTGGTTTAAAGATAAAGGATATCTTCTTGAAGAAAAAGAATATGTTGAAAAAAATAGCGACGCAGGAAAAGAAATTCAACTAAAATGGGAAGCGTCAAAAAAAGTGACAGATTACTTCAAAAATCATATAGTAATAAAATGGCACATTCTAACTATGAACTCTGCTGAGATTGAACGAAATGGGAAAAAAGAAAAAACAAATAAAGGTGAAATAAAAATGGAAATTTCTGCAGATTTAGAAAAAGATTATGAAAAAAGATGGGAAGGAAAAGTTTTTGTAAAATTCATGAGAGGATTGTATGATAATTATATAATGCGAACCACAAATGACGAATACGAAGATAGATTAGCGGGTGATGCCGACGGTTTATCGTCACAAATAAAAGCATTTTTAGAATTATAAAAAAATAATTAGAAAAGGTGATTTTATACAAAACATTTATAAATAAAATGAAATTAAGTAATCTATGGTTGTTGAAAAAACAATAAAAAAAAGTGATGATGATAAGGCTTCTATAAACAAAGAAGAATCTGTAGGCAATAAGCCTACAACGAAGATATCTACAGCAAAAAAATCTACAGCAAAAAACCCTTCAAATAAAAAGTATTCTGGAAAAACATTTACAATAAAAATACCCACAATAAAAAAACATTCTACTAAAAAACCTTTAAACAAAAAGAAATCTAAGAAAGTAAACAATAACGCCTGGATGTTAGCAACAATTATATTAAGTATGGCATTGGTAGCGTTAGGAATATTAAATTTAACAACAACATCAAATGTCTCTGTTATTAGTGAACAAGCAGCAGGGGAGTTAATCTTAAAATTTGCAGCATCTCAGGGTGTTGATGCAACTTTGGTAGAAACAACTTACGAAGGTGGAATATATTCTGTAACTGTTTCAGTAGGAGAACAAGAGTTCCCACCATTATATTTGACAGGAGATGGTAAAAATTTGATTAATGGACAATTAGTTCCTTTAGCAGAAATAGAACAAGCATCCGAAGCTTCAACTCCTTCACAGCAACCAACTCAAGATGAAACAATTCCCACTTCTGATAAACCAAAAGTTGAATTATATGTTTGGTCATATTGCCCATACGGAGTTCAAGCTCAAGGTCCAATGGCAGAAGTAGCTTCATTATTAGAAGCGGATGTAGATTTCGAAGTATTAACATATTATGATGGTCATGGCGCTTATGAAACAAAACAGAATATGATACAAGCATGTATACAAAAATTAAATCCTGGAAACTATTGGGATTATGCATCAAAATTTGTAACAGACATATATCCAAAGTGTTCAACAAATAGAACTGAGGAATGTAATATGGAAGAATCTTTAACTTTAATGAAATCATTAAATATTGATACTAATAAAATTCTGGATTGTGTAGAATCGGAAGGAACAGCAATGCTTGCAGATTATTCGGCAAGAGCTCAGCAAAGTGGTGTCACTGGATCTCCTACAGTAATGATTAATGGAGTAAAAGCAAATGTTGGAAGGACATCTGAAGCATATAAGACAGCAATATGTTCAGCATTTAATACAGCTCCAGAGGAATGTGAAACAGTGCTAAGTTCTGCATCAGCTCAAGCAGCATCTGGTTCTTGTTAATTTATTCATTAATCAATACATCTTTAAATGTCTAACTCGCGTATTTTTTATGAACTTAGATTTAGAACATAGAAGCGAAATTATCTCGAAAATACCAGTTAAAGTTGTAAATCCGCACAATGAAGTTTTTTCTTATTGGTATGAGCTCTCTCTAAAATATCACAGACCATTAAAATTATTGCACATAGATGATCATTCCGACATGATTCATGGTGCTCCTGTTAGTGGATTAGTTGATCCCAAAAATTATTCCATAACTTCTTTGTATATTAACGATTTTATTTGTGCAGCATTTCATCATGGTGTTATTGATTCTGTAGTTTGGCATAATCCTCGTTGGGCAGATAGACCAAATAACATATTCCAATATTTAGAATATCAAAACAATTTGACAATTGAAGGTTATGAAGAAAGAAACCCAAAATTAATGAAAATATTTTGGAATAAGGGAAAAACACCAAAATCAAAACTGTTCATTTCGAATTATCCAATGTTATCAGAAAAGATAGAACATATTTCAGAATATCTAGATGATCCTTTTATACTAGATGTCGATTTAGATGCTTTTGCTTGTTTAGAAGATTACGATATTAACAATCACAGAGGAGAATATTATGATTATAATGAAGAAGAAAATCTATTCCATTTTGAAAATCTTTTAAAACTTATCAAGTTCAAACCTGCATTAATAACAATAGCTCGTTCTACTTCACCAAATATTTATACTCCATTACATTTAGTTGAAGAATTGGAAAATAGAACTATTAATATTTTAAAAAACGTTTATGGTTAAGGTTTTTAAATTAATTAACCTATTCTCATTTATGAATATCGAACAAGAAGTTAAAAACACAATAAAGCAATACAACTTATGTAAGAAAAGTGATAAAATTATCGTAGCACTATCTGGCGGAAAAGATTCTACAAGTATATTATACATCTTAAATAAATTAGGTTATAATATCCATGGATTAATGATTGATTTAAATTTAGGTCAATGGAGTAAAATTCATAATAACAATATGATCAACTTATGCAAAGAATTAGGCGTAGAGCTTACTATAGTCGATTTAAAGAAGGAATTAGGACAGGGGATATGTTTTATTAAGTCAGTATTAAAACAAAAAAAGAATCTAACAGGGTGCTCTGTATGTGGAACAATAAAAAGATGGATTCTTAATAAATGGGCAAAGAAATTAGGAGGAGATAAGTTGGTCACAGGTCATAATCTAGACGATGAAACACAGAATGTATTAATGAATTTTTTAAAAGGAAATATCTTATTAGGTGTAAATTCATCTCCAGCAACAGGTGGAAAATCGATAGATGGGTTTGTTCAAAGAGTAAAGCCTTTGTTTTTCGTTCCAGAAGATGAGATTAGAGAATATGCTAAGAAGCAAGAGTTTAAGATATTATATGATAGATGTCCATGTGCTTTTGGGACATATAGGGTAGAAACAAGGGGTTGGACAGATAAAATAGCAACTAACCAAAAAACAAAAATAGTAAAAGAGTTCCAAAATATAGTGCCAAAATTACGTATAGATAACAAAGTGGAAATAAAACAATGTAAAAAATGTGGTGAGCCATCACGAAAGGATTTCTGTAATTATTGCGAAATGTTAGATGGGATATGATATTGAATTTATTTCTTTATATCAACAACACATCTTTAACTTATCCGGTTTCTTTATAAAAATTCATTGTAACGAGAAAGTAATATCTCACAGGAAGAGCATAATCTTTAAATACTAAAGATATTTGTCTTATATCGCGACCACAACTAGTTGTGTGTGATGTGTATGATACACACAATATATTGTAGTTATTAGCAAGGAGGAACAAAATGTTATGCCCATATTGTAATCAAGAAGAAACAAAAGTAACTGATAAAAGAGATAACGAATCTGTAACTAGAAGAAGGCGTGAATGTTTGAGATGTAATAAAAGATTTACTACTTATGAAAGAATTGAGTTAAATCTAAGTGTAATTAAAAAAAATGGTTCTAAGGAAAGATTTGATCGTAAAAAGTTATATAATGGAGTGGCTAAATGTTTAGAGAAACGACAACTTGATACCGAAGAAATAGATAGTGTAATAAATAAATTAGAATCAAAGATATATCGTTTTGCGAAAGATAAAGATATTGAGACCAAAAAGATTGGTAGAATAGTAATGTCTGAATTAAAAAAGGTTGATAAAATTGCATATATTAGGTTTGCTGCAGTATACAAAGAATTTGATAGTTTAGCTGATTTTGAAGATGAATTAAAGGGGTTAAAATCAAATGGTAAATAAAATTCGTAAAAGAGATGGTGATGTAGTAAATTTTGATATTGATAAAATTAATCATGCTATTTGGAAAGCGGCACGAGCAGTTGGTGGTAAAGATAGAGAGAAAGTATCCATCTTAACACAACTTGTAGTTGATAAACTGGATGAAAGATATGGCCAACATAACATTCCAGGCGTAGAAGATGTACAAGATTTAGTTGAAGAAGTTTTAATTAAGAAAGGACATGACCAAGTAGCTAAATCTTATATATTATATAGGAAAAGCAGAGCAGAATTAAGAAATGTTAAAGGTTTATTTGATACAATTGAAGCGGTTGAAGATTATATTGGTCTAAATGACTGGATGGTAAAAGAAAACTCAAATATGGGATATTCATTACAAGGATTAAATAATTACATTGCAACTAAAATTATTAGTAATTATTGGATAAGAAGGATCTATCCTGAAGCAATTAGAAAAACTCATGAATCAGGTGATTTGCATGTTCACGATTTAGGAACTCTGGGCGCTTATTGTGTAGGATGGGATTTGAAAGATTTATTGACAGTGGGATTCCAAGGAGTAAAGGAAAAAGTTTCTAGTAGGCCTGCAAAACACCTAAGAACAGCACTTGGACAAATGGTTAACTTCTTTTATACATTGCAAGGAGAAAGTGCAGGAGCACAAGCATTTAGTAATTTTGACACACTATTAGCCCCATTCATAAGATATGATGAATTAACATATAAACAAGTAAGACAAGCAATGCAAGAATTTATTTTTAATTTAGCTGTTCCAACAAGGGTAGGTTTCCAAACACCATTTACTAATATTACAATGGATTTACTGGTCCCTAGTTATATGCAAAATGAACATGTAATCATAGGTGGTCAAGTTCAGAGAGAAACATATAAAGAATTTCAAGAAGAAATGAATATGTTAAACAAAGCATTCGCAGAATGTATGATCGAGGGTGATGCTTCAGGTCGAGTTTTTACATTCCCAATTCCTACATATAATATTACAAAAGATTTTAATTGGGATGATCCAAACTATAATTTAATATGGGAAATGACTTCTAAGTACGGAATCCCAAATTTTTCTAATTATGTTAATTCAGATATGAAACCTGAAGATTCCAGAAGCATGTGTTGTCGTTTAAGAATTGATAATACAGAACTACAAAAAAGAGGAGGAGGACTATTTGGAGCAAATCCGCAAACAGGATCAATCGGTGTAGTAACTATAAATATGGCAAGATTAGGTTATACTTCAACTAGCGAAGATGACTTTATGGCAAGGTTAGATAGATTAATGGAATTAGCAAAAGAATCTTTAGAAATTAAAAGAAAAACAATAGAAAAATTTACAGAAATGGGACTTTATCCATATAGCAAATTCTATCTTAGACAAGTTTATCAAAGATTTAAACAATATTGGAAAAATCATTTTGCAACTATAGGGTTATTAGGGATGAATGAAGCAATCTTGAATTTTATGCCAGGAGAAACAATAGCTACAGAAAAAGGTCACGCATTTACAATAAGAATATTAGATTTTATGCGTCAACGATTAACAAGCTATCAAGAAGAGACAGGAAATCTGTATAATCTAGAAGCAACACCGGGAGAGGGAACAACATACAGATTTGCTAGAATAGACAAAAAAAGATTCGGAAAAATAATCTGTGCTAATGAAGAAGCATATAAAAAAGGTGCAGCTCCATATTATACAAATTCAACACAATTACCAGTAGATTTCTCAGATGATGTTTTTGCAGCATTGGACTTACAAGATCAATTACAATGTAAATATACAGGAGGAACAACTTTTCATACATTTATCGGAGAGAAAATAACTCCAGAATCTGCAAAACAAATGGTAAGGAAAATATCAGCAAATTATCATATCCCATATTTTACAATAACACCAACATTTTCTATTTGTCCAATTCATGGATATTTAGCAGGAGAACATGAATATTGTCCAAAGTGTGATGAAGAGTTAGATATGGCAGATAAAATACAATCAAGACATGCTTCAGTTTCAGAAATAATTGATAGTGATGTAGTGAAAGAAAATAGAAATATCAATGTGTTAGTGGAAAATTCTTCAATAAAAAAGGAGGTTGAACAATATGGGAAGAACGAAGTGTGAAGTCTGGAGTCGTGTAGTAGGTTATCTTAGACCAACATCACGATGGAATGATGGAAAGCTAGAAGAATTTAGAGATAGGAAGACCTTCAAGGCCTAATTATCTCTTTCTTTCTTTTTCTTTTTTAAAATGAAAATTTGTGGATTACAAAAAACAACTTTAATAGATTATCCTGGCAAAATTGCTTGTACGATATTCTTATATGGCTGTAATTTTCGTTGTGGATTTTGTTACAACGCAGAACTTGTTACAGAAGAAGCTTATAGTAGTTTTTCAGAAAAAGAAATATTAATATTTTTAGAACAACGAAAAGGTAAATTAGACGCCGTTTGTATAACAGGTGGTGAGCCTCTCTTAACATTAGATAAAGATTTCTTAATACAAATTAAATCAATGGGCTATCTTGTAAAAATAGATACCAATGGAACAAACCCAGAAAAATTAGAAGAATATATTGAAGAAGAATTAATTGATTACGTTGCAATGGATATAAAAAATTCTAAAGAAAAATATGATTTAACAGCCAATGTAAAAGTTGATATATCTTTAATTGAAAAATCAATAAAAGTTATATCACAATTGAAAAATTATGAATTTAGAACTACAATTATAAGAGATTTACATACAAGAGAAGATATAAGAAGAATCGGAAAATGGCTTAACGAATTAATCAAAACTAAACCAAAAAAGTATTTCCTCCAAGGATTCAAGTCTGAAGGAAATTTTATTGATAAAGAATTCGCAACAAAAAGAAATACACAAGAAAGATATCTTAAAAAGTTAAAAAAAACAGCAGAGATTTATTTCGATTTAATTGAAGTTAGATGTTAAGTTTTAAATAAATTTATAAATTCCGATTTCCTACTTCAAGTATGTTTGGTGAAAAGAAAGAGGCAGAAAAAATAGCAAAACAAGTTGCCGAAGAAGAACTCAAAATAATGTGTAAAGAATTTCGTGTTTCAAAACCTTTTGTTATCATATTGTCCATTGTATCTATAATTGGATTTCTAGGAATTATAACCAGAACTCTTTTTCTAGTTAATTTAGATTATTATGTAGAATCCCTATGGTTTTTAATTTTAGGAATAGGTTTTATCATTGAATCAAACCCAAAAAGACTATTCAAAAAGATTGACGACACCTTAAATGAAAGAAATTTTTCTTCTATAACAACATTAATTGTAGGAGCACTTGCAACAATAGCAGGAATTTTAACATTTCTACAAATAAAAAGTCCAGCATTCGAAGCTGTTCAAGGATTAATAAGTATAATTGCAATAATATTCATAATAATTCAAACATGGGTTATTAAATAAGAATAAGTCCGCCATCTAATGTCAGAAGTATTATTTCAGAAGTCTCCAAATAATGATAAGTTCTATACAAGATATAAGAACGAAAATATAACTTCCTTGATAAAATCTCTCTTTAGCAAATTCAAACTTACTCAAATCATCCTGGTCCCCTGATATGTCGTCTTCATGGACAGAAGCATCAAGAACTAAAACAAGTGATAACAAAAGAATTCCTATAACTAACGTAACAACAGCTTGAAAAATCAAAATAAACTTTCCCCACCTCATAATTAAAATAGCTTAAGCAAGTTTATAATCTTTTCTTTATCTCTTTCTAGTCTTAATTTCTTCTTTGATTTTAGAAATAAAATCATCTAAACTTAATTTCAGAATCTCATTAGTTCCACGTTGTTTAATCGCAACCGTTTCTTCCTCATTTTCCTGATCACCGATGGTCACTAAATAAAACACTTTTTCCAAATACGCATTTCTAACTTTTTTACCAATTTTGTCATCAGAAAAATCACTATCAACTCTAATTCCTTCTTCAGATAGTCGCTTTTTAACTTTATCAGCGTATTCATTCACATTTTCATTCATACTAAGAATCTTTGCTTGTATAGGACTCAACCATAACGGTAAATTACCCTGTGTTTTTTCTAATAAGTATGACATAACTCTCTCTGTAGCTCCAGTAGAAGATCTGTGGATAACCATTGGTCTTTTTTCTTTCCCATCTTTATCCAAATAACTCAAACCAAATTTATCAGGAAGTGCAAAATCAATTTGAATAGTAATCAAAGTATCTTCTTTCCCATAAACATCTTTATATTGTAAATCTAGTTTTGGGCCATAGAATGCGGCTTCACCATCTTTAGCAACATAATCAATTCCTAGATTGTCCAAAATCTTCTTCATAGAAGATTGCGAAGCCTTCCACGCAGCAGGATTGTCAATGTATTTATTATTTTTATTTTCCGGATCCCATTTGGAAAATTGATAAGTAACCTCTATATCCAAAGTATCCATAATATAATTAACTAAATCTATAACTCCATTAAATTCTTCTTCTAATTGATCAGGGGTGCAAATTATATGAGCATCAGCTAAAGTAAATTGCCATAATCTAGTTAACCCTCTAAGTTCTCCGGATTGTTCCTTTCTATATAGTGTAGCAATTTCAGCATATTTTTTTGGTAAATCTTTGTAGCTTCGTGGTTTCCTGTTAAATAATACAAACTGAAAAGGGCATGTCATAGGTCTTAAAGCATAATCATTACCTTCAACATTTAAAACAAACATATCTTTCTTATAGTGTTGCCAGTGACCAGAGATTTTGTATAAATCACTCTTAGCCATGATAGGAGTAGATGTATATTCATATCCTCTTCTCAATTCTTCATCAGTTGTAAAACGTTCAAGCTCTCTCTTTATAGCGGCACCTTTAGGAGTGAATAGAGGCAATCCAGGTCCAACAACCTCACTAACAATAAATAAATCTAATTCCCTTCCCAGTTCTACATTGCTTTTTTTATCATTAATCCCTCTAATAGATTGCATTTTAACTTTTTTCATAGCACGCCACATTTTCTTCCTTTCTTCATCACTCAATTCTGCCTCTTCTTCGTTACCTTTAACAACAATCTCACGACTTAATTCACTTAACGGATGACCTTTGACTTTTAATTCAAAAGTCTTATAATAACCAAAAGGGGCTTGAACAACATTCAACTCTTTACGTAACTCTTCAGCTGTAGCATCCAAAATCTTCACAGCAACTTCAGGAGAACCAAGATTGCTAGATAAATGAGCATAAGGATACAAAACAATATTATCACATTGAACCTGTTCAACAATATCTTTGATATTCTGAACCAATAAACCGACACTATCTTTAACGTTATCTCCTTTTTCAACAGCAGCCAAAACAACCAAACATTCTTCCACACTTCCCTCTAAATTCTGTTCAGGAGCAATCTCATCAATTTTCTTCAAAGCTTTCTTTAAAGCCTTAAACTTAATATAATCACAATGCAAATTTAATGTTTTCATAAAAAACAAAGCCCTCTCTGCTTTTTAAATTTTAGTTTTATATAATATTCTCTTTCAAATAAAAATTTAATCTTGTAAGCCATATTAAGAATACAACCACCTAAAAGGTAGTGGTCACACTAGTCAAAACATTCCATCCAAAAACATTTTTACTAATCATAGAAAGCATAAACAATCAAACTTTATAAATATTTTGCTAGATTTTTTCATAAAAAACCCAAACCCTCTAGCGCAGACAAATGCACCAACGCAGGTACCTTCTGGGCAAACGGAAAATGCATTTGCCGAGCAATAATTGAATGTTTACATTCAACAAATCGTTTTCTTTGCCCAAGAACTCAACGCATTATGGGGTACACTTAGCAGTGCTCCCAGATGACTTCTTTTTTAAAAGAAGAAATCTGCAAAGATTTATAAAACATAACTACTATAAATTAATGAAAAAGGGTATAAATGGTAGTTAAATCTAAGATTTCTAAGAAGAAAACAACAACGAAGAAAAGTCATAAGACTGCTAAAACTATTAAGTCTACTAAGCATGTTAAGCCTACAGTTCAAAAGAGAAACGTAGTCTATAAAGATAAACCAATTGCACAAACCCGTTCTCAGGTTGTAAAAAATGTAAAAACAGCAAGGGATACTATGATGTTAGCTACAGAACGAGAAATCGCAATGGATTTTGCAACCAAAATTTACAAAGAATTTGATACAATGATTAAATCTATTATATTATTTGGATCAAGTGTAAAACGAGATATGACAGACCAATCAGATATTGATGTAATAATTTTAATAGATGATGTTTCCATAAAATTCGACGAAGAGTTAGTCGCTTGGTATAGAAAGAAACTATCTATTTTGCTTAATAAAAATAAATACCAAAAACCATTACATATAAGTTCGGTAAAATTATCAACATGGTGGAGCGATTTATTACGAGGAGATCCAGTAGTACTTAATGTATTACGAAGTGGAGAAGCACTGATTGATTTTGGTGGTTTTTTTAATCCATTACGATTATTATTAAAAGAAGGGAAAATAAAAGCAACTCCTGAATCTATTTACACATTATTAGAACGAGCACCAACACATTTAACACGAGCAAAGGGCGCAATGCTTGCAGTCGTTGATGGAATCTATTGGAGTATGGTTGATGCGGCACATGCGGCACTAAT
Organism: Candidatus Woesearchaeota archaeon; assembly: GCA_964516745.1. Lineage (GTDB taxonomy): Archaea > Nanobdellota > Nanobdellia > Pacearchaeales > GW2011-AR1 > JAGVXH01. Next base: position 25,865 of record CAZEYD010000003.1, on the reverse strand, counting down.
TGCAGCAGATATAATGCCAGCTTCTCCTGAAGATGTTGGACGTGTCTTGAATGATAGTTTCGTCAAACCAAAATTAATAGATAAAAAATATGTAAAATATTACGACATAGTTCATTCCTTAGCAAAAGATATTGTTCATGGTAACAGATTATCAATTGAAGGAAAAAATCTCGACGAACTATTCAAAATCGCCGATGAATTCTTAGGAGAAATGGCAAAATTAGTTGAAGATTTAGTAAGAGCAAAAAAATAAAAAATAATTTTTAGATTAGTTCCTATTTAGAAGGTGCTTTCTCAACTGGTAAATATTTAATCATATCTAAATATGCCTCATCAGTCTTAAGTGTTTCTTTTAGATATTTAACTGCCTTAGTAGCGTTATATATTGGTTTTCCTTCTCCGTTTATATCATAGAATGGGTCTAAAACATGTGATTGCATTCTTTCTAATTCTAATTTTCCAATATTCATCAATTGATCACTACGAGCTAAATTTATAAATTTTTTCCATACAATATCTCCTGATGGATTGTATAATTTCTGAACAAAACCTCGAATACTTTGAATATCAGATTTTTGCAGATATTCATTCAAAACATCTAAATCTTTATGATTTTCATTATATTTCATTGCTAATTCTTGCATAATTGTTTCATTTGAACTTAATTTTTCCAAAACTTCGTTTTTACCAGAAATATCATTTTTAACATATTCAATAATCCTAGGTAAAATCAGATCTTTATAATCATACGAAGCTGACTTAATTTGTTCTCCATCCATATCGGGGAAATATTCAGAACCTTTATCAAGTAATCTTTCTGTATAGTGATAATAATCTTGAAAATTATGTAATAGATTTTGTTGACTTGTAGGATTTTGTATTTTTCCATCTATGATAGAATCTATACCCATTAAAAATTGATTTTCTTTTATTAATTTTTCTAAATTACTAATTGGTGCCATATCTATCAGAATATTTTAGACTATATAAATCTTTCCATTATGTTGTGTCTATATAATGACAACAATCAACTAAAAATATTTTCTGTTTGATTTTCTTCAGGAATATCTAATTCACTTTCTTCTTCTTCACTAACATTCTCATCTATTTCCAATCCTTCTTCATTTTCTTCATTTACAATAGATTCCTTATCCTCTTCATCAACAATTTCAATTTCTTTATCTTTTTCAATATTAACTTCAGTTTCCTTTTCTTCTTCTACAGGCTCATCAACCACTACAATATTTTCCTTATTCTTCTCATCTTTTTTATCTAAATCAACATCTTCCCCATTTTCTAATCTCTGAACTAACAAAGAAATATCATAAGCAGCATCTGCGTTAACAGAGATGGAATCAATCCCAGCTTTGACTAAAAACTTTACCATTTCAGGTTTACTACCAGCCTGACCACAAATAGAAGTCTTAACACCTTGTTTTTTACACTCTCTAATAACCCTACTAATTTGTTTCAAGACAGCCCAGTTCATTTCGTCATAAATATATTGAACATCTTCATTCCCTCTATCAATTGCTAAAGTATATTGAGTTAAATCATTAGTACCAAAAGAGATGAAGTCAATTCCAATTTCACAAATATCTTTAATTAAAATTGCGGCAGCAGGTGTTTCAATCATAACTCCAAATTCAACTTTATCAATACAGCCGACTTCTTCAAATATCTTCTTAGTCTGTTTAACTTCATCGATTGAAATAACCTGTGGAAACATAATCCCAAATTTATGTCCCTGTCCAGCCAATTCTTTAATAGCTAGTAATTCAGCTTTCAAGATGTCAATATGTTTTAACGAAAATCTTATACCATGAAATCCAAGCATAGGGTTTCTTTCAATCTCTTTTGGAGCACCCTGCAAATTAGCATATTCATCACTTCTTATATCAGATGCTCTTATCCAAATAGGTTTCCCAATAAATTGTTCAGCAATCTCTTTTAATCCATCTTTTAACATATCTTTATAGCCCTCTAAATTATCTTCAGCCTCATAAGCCAAAGGATGTTTCTGATTAGAAGCAATTAATCCCTCCAGACGAATCAAACCAATACCATCAGCTTTAGTTTTAGCAGCTCGTTCTGCAAATTTAGGTAAATCAATCATAACCTTTATATCTATTTTTGTGTCCACGATAGGTTTAATCACAACACTTCTATTTTCGGCAATCCCAGAAAAAACCTTTCCATTAAAACCATCGACAGTAATTTCCATTCCATCATCCAATACGTCTAAAGCGTTTTGTGCACCAACAATAGCAGGAATACCCATCTCTCTTGAAACAATCGCAGCATGTGCAGTAACACCACCCTCAGAGGTCACAATTGCAGCAGCTCTTTGCATTGCAACAACCATATCTGGATTAGTCATCGTTGTAACTAAAACATCTCCTTGTTTAATCTTATCCAAATCATCCATAGAATTAATAATTTTAACAATACCAGATGCAACACCAGGAGATGCAGCTAAGCCCTGAGTCAACAAATGTCCATCAATATCTTGAACTTCTTTCTTATTATTGAGTGTAGTTATAGGTCTTGTTTGTAAAATATAAATATTATCACTTTCAATAGCAAATTCAATATCTTGTGGCTTATCGTAATGTTTTTCTAACTTAATAGCAAATTCAGCTAACTGTTTTAATTCATAAGTTTTCAAAACCTTCATTTTAGAACGTTCTTCTGTTAGTTGAACAGTTTTAGTTTGTCCACCAGCTGTTCTAACAATAGCTAATTTTTTATCAGAAATAACCTCTTCTAATATTTCTAAGTCTTGATTCAAAACATGTTGATCCGGTTTAATTTTTCCAGAAACAATACCTTCTCCTTGACCCCAAACAGATTCTATCAAAATATTCTCACTCCCAGTAACAGGATGTTTAGAAAACATAACACCAGATTTATCCGAATTAATCATTTTTTGAACGACAGCTGCAATACCAACTAAAGGGTCAAATCCCTTCTTTTTCCTATAGTAAATTGAACGAGCTGTAAAAATTGAAGCAAAAACACGTTTAATATTTTCTATTAATTCAGGATTCCCTTTTACATTTATAAAACTTTCTTGTTGACCAGCAAAACTCGCATCACCCAAATCTTCAGCAGTTGCAGATGACCTAACAGATACAAAAACAGCTTCTCTAGATGACCTTAATATAGCTAAAGCTCCCGGGGAGTCTTTCATACTATTCAAATCAATATTGAAATGATCATAAGCTTCCAAAATTACCTGTTCCAAATCTTTTGGTATTTCTGTTTTAATAATTATTTCTCTAATTTCTTTTGCTTTCATTTGTAAATCTGCAGTATCATCAACTTTAATTCTAGATAACAATTCCTTTATATTTTCTTCAATATTTGTCTTCTTTAAAAAATAAAAAAACGCCTTTGTTGTAACGATAAACGCTTGTGGGACAGGAAACTTAGCATTATACATTTCACCTAAATTTGCACCTTTTCCACCAGCCAAGGGCACATCCATCTTTGATAATTCAGAAAGCCACTTAATAAAGATCTCACCCATTTTATATATTAGTAATTAACAATAGTATTATATAAATCTTCTTGTAAAAAAGGATTTTCCTATATAACTAACCTTAAATAGATCATTGACATACATATTTAATGGAAAAGAGTGAAAAGCCTGACAAAGAATTAGAAGAGAATGAAGAAAGTGAAGACGAAGAACCAGTAACAAAAATATATGAAGAATCAGAAGCAAGAATAATTTTAGGAATTTAAACTACGAACTATTAACTCAATATTAGTTTCATTTTTATTTTCAATAATATTAATATCAATAAACTCACTTACACCTTCCTTTTCCAACAATTTTAATTTGTTGTGTAAAATTCCAATGATAAGAATTATCGAAGTAAAAAGTTGTTTAAATTTGTCATCAATCTTTTTATATATCTTTTTTAAATCAATAATTTTACCAACTTTTTGTTTATTTTTATTAAGAATTGTCCATCCATAAACAAAATCGAATTTAGCATATTTTAATTTTTTAGAAATAGATTCTGAATTTAATATCAATTCATGAACCATTTCATCTCTAATTTTATTTAGTAATTCTAATATTTTTATCTGTTTTTCATCTAATATTTTCATTTTTTTTAAAATTCTTAATTTTTGTGGAAAAGATAAATAAGTTCTAATCTCATTTTTTGCGTTATTACCGACTTCAAACCCGACTATTTCATTAACATAATGTTCAGCATAAAGTTGTAAATTAAGAATACTCATTCGAGGTATTTTGAGTTTATTTATAGTATTAAAACTATTAATCAAATTTGTTAATGTTGGTTCCTTTAAGTTTGCCATTAAGTAATCTCCAAGATAAAACCATCTTTAGAATCTTCAATTGGGACAAATACTTCCTTCTCCCGACTCATTGTATTATATAATTTTAATACCATATTTAACTAACAAAAAGAGACTATTTAAAATTTTAGAAATCAAAAAACCTTAACCTTTAACTATTACATCCATAGAATCGCTATAATAATTATTACCATTAACTTTAACATCTATAGCCAACCTAAAACCACATAACGGAGATCCTTCAGGAATTAATAATTTTACTTTATTCACATAAACATCTCCTTGCGGAATCTTAACTTTACCCTCTTTCCCAAGGACAATCCAATTTTCTATTCTCGCATTATCAGGACAATCTCCTTTATCCAAAACACGAACATCATATTCAAATTCAGCATCTTGACCACTTCCACCAGTAATCAAATTTTTAATACCAAAAGCAAAAGCATCATAATCTCCCATTTGTATTTTAACCTCTCTAGAGTCTGGATACATTATAATTTTATCATCCTCACCAAAAAGTTGATTAATTTGATTTTTAACCTGAGAATCAGTCATATCTACAATATCAGCACCGCTTTTTGAAATATTAGTAACAAGCATAATTCCACCAATAAGTAATGTCATTGATAATACAATTGTAACAATCGTTCCAATACTCATCTCCATTGCAGCTATTTTATTTTTCACTTTTTCTTTTTCGCTATTTTTTTAGTTGTAATCTTTCTCTTTTGTTTTTCAACAATACCCTCAGCACTTTTTTTGCCAAACATAGCTACCCACCAAGGCTTAATACCAACGATTATCGCAAGAGCCAAAAAAGCCCATTTATATCTTACAAATAAAAACAGAAAACTAATAGGTTTGATATTCAATAGAAGACCAGAAAAAGAAATTCCTAACAGCAAACATGCTACACCAAAAACATAGTAATCTAATTTAGATATGCTCACTCTCTTTTTCATACAAATCAAGATACACATATCTTTATAAATTTTTTTGTTTCTAAATTAAAATGATAAGTGAAATATTATTAGCTGTAATACAAGCAGCAACAGAATATTTACCAGTTTCATCCTCGGGACATCTTGCCCTTGTGTCAAATTTAATATCTTCACCAAACCTTTTTTTCTTCACAATACTTCACCTAGCAAGCCTATTTGCCGTAATGATATTTTTAAGAAAAGAATTAGTATATTTAATTACATTCAAAAAAGAAACAAGAAAAATGTGGATATATTGGATTATTGCAACAATCCCAGCAGCCGCAGTAGGATTTTTCTTTAACGATTTCGTAGAACAAGCATTTTCTTCATATCTATTTTTAGGACTAGCTTTTATTTTTACAGGTACAGTACTTTATCTAACAAGATTTTTCACAAAAAATAAGAAGGAATTAGACACAAAGAAAAGTTTAAAGATAGGATTATTACAAGCACTAGCATTATTCCCAGGAATTAGCCGAAGCGGAATGACAATCTCGGCAGGATTATTCCAGGGAGTTGACAAAGAAAAAGCAGCGAGGTTTTCATTCTTATTATTTATTCCACTAAGCATAGCCGCATTCATATTGGAATTTTTAAAACTAGAAACCTTTCAACTAACATCATCAATTGTAGTAAGTGCAATAGTCTGTTTCATATTAAGCTTATTATTTTTAAATGTATTAATGAAAATAATAAAGAACGATAAATTTTGGATGTTTAGTTTTTACTGTTGGCTTATTGGAATTATTAGTTTAGTCTTATTCTTTGTATTGTGAGAAAACATATAAAGTTAAAACTGTCATACATAATATGTCTAAAAAAATCGATTTACTTGACCCTAAAAGAAAAAAGATTTGGGTAGCAGGTATACAAGGTGGAAAACAAATAGACTCTTATATACTAACATCCCAAGGTGAAGTCCCATTACGAAAAAAGATTGGAGTGATTGCGACTATCGTAATAATGATTATCGTCATCATTTTATGGATTATTTCTTCCTTAATCTAATTATCATTTCATCCTCACTTCAACTTCTTATATCCCAACCAAATCAACACACCCAATACAGCACCCAACATCAACGTCTTCAAAACATTATTCAAATCATTCCAATATCGAATCGTTCCATAAATCAACAAAATCGTTCCACCACCCATTAAGCCAGTAGAGACAGATTCAACTATTAACAAAAGCGATAGAACAATAATAACAAGACCTAAACTTAAATTAATAAAAAAAACATTTCTCTCATAAATATCTCTTACAGAATTATACTCTTCATTACATTCATAGTTGTTCTCACAAAAACCGCCTTTCTCATTACCATTCCAACGACCACCGCCAGCTTCACACACACCAGATTCATTAATAAAAACAAGAGATGGTTTGTCATCACAAAAATCAGAATACTCAGGAGCAGGATAAATAGCCTGAATAGCATAAGCAACAAAGAACACAACAACCAAAGCAATAGAAATTGTCAAAATCACATTTTTCGCTTTATTTGATTGAACACCTCTCTTTTTCATTTTAACATCATCTTTTTTCATAAACAACTAAAGACAGAAAGCTTTTTATGTGTTTTGCAAAAATATAAAAAGTCAAGTTTTTTACTAAAAATATGAAATTTGAGATTCTTTGGGAGGATAATATTTATGATTGTGAATGGTTTGATGATATTGATTTTGAAAAATTAAATGGTGTGACAAGTATTTTAGGATTTATTTTTGATGACGAAGATAATGTCTGTCTAGTAAGCTTTCCTGATAAAACAAATTGGACATTGCCAGGAGGACACTTAGAAGAATATGACGAAAATTTCGAGGCTTGTCTAATTAGAGAAGTTGACGAAGAGGCCGATTTAGAATTAAAAAATATAAAACGATTAGGTTATATTACATCATTAAAACGAGGCGACAACGAAGATAAACGAGATCACCAATTAAGATACGTAGCAAGAATTCATAAAATCAAAGAACAAACAATTGATCCCGCAGAAGGAATTATACCAGGTCGAAAATTTGTTCATTCAGATAAATTCATAGAACATACAAAATGGGAAGAAAATGGATTACATCAATTAAAAAAAGCAATAGAGGCTTTAAACGAATGAAAGTTCTTTGTGTTTGCACGATGGGGCAGAATAGAAGTAAATACCTAGCTGATTATTTAGAACAGTTAGGCTATGAAACAAGATATGGTGGCGTCGGGCCCTGTAAATGGGATCCTAAACCTGTAAATGAAGTAAAATTTGAAGATGTAAAATGGGCCGATATTATAATTACAGCTAGAAACAAACATATTCCAATCTTAATAGAAAAATATAATGCAAAAGGTAAGAAAATGATAGCTTTAGAAGTAATAGATTCAAGAAAAAAAATGGCAGGAACTCATCCTGAATTTAAACAAATGGAACGAAGTGAATTTAACAGAATTTGGACTTATCCACAATTGGAAAAAACAATAGCAAAATATCTTCCCCTAGAAAATCAAATCTAAATCTTATGACAAACTTTCAAATCTTTCTCAACAAACTTTAACTCATCGGGGATTTTAACACCATCAATCCCGTCTCTCAACGAAACCCCAGCATTTTTTTTATTTTTCCAAACATCAGAATTAAATTCCATAATTCTCCCAACCAATGCTAAATCACTACTACCTTTTTCGCTATTAGGCCACTCAGCTCTTAACAAATCAATACCCTTATTCTCAGCAATCGTCGTTGTAACCTGTGGAATAATAGGATAGAATAATGTAAGCAATTTCTCTAAAATATAATGCAAAGTATAACGAGCCGATGCACTTTCATCATCATTAAAATTCTTTTCCTCATTATAAGCTCTATTCTTAACCAATTCCAAATAATTAGAAGCAAAAACGTCCCACAAGAAAAATCTCAACTCTTGAGCAGGATGATTAAAATCATATTTTTCATACTGAGCATCAATTCTAACAGTCATATCATTAACATAATCAATAAACAATTTATCAACATTCATCAAATTAGGAACTTTTTCCGGCTTCTCAAACATCATAACAAATTTAGAAACATTCAACAATTTATTCAACGACTTCTTCTCACCAGAAATTCTATCTCTAGAGCATTTAAAATCACTCTTACTCAAATCACCCTCAACAGCAGCCCAAAATCTAACAGCCTCAGCACTATACTCAGCAATCAATTCCTTAGGATCAATACCATTCCCCTTAGATTTACTCATCTTATTGCCCTTACTATCTAAAATATGTTGATGAATCCAAACATCATCGAAACACGCATTTCCTTTTTCCAGATATCCACGAAGTAAACTATAATACAACCAAGTTCTAACAATGTCCTTGCCCTGAGGCCTCAAACTCGCAGGATATGCTCGATTAAAAAACTCATCATTTATCTTATATTGTAGCATAATCAACTCCGAAATAGAAGAATCCATCCAAGTATCAAAAACTCTCACTTCACCGACCCATTCTAAATTATAATCTGAAACAATCTTTCCAGTATTTTTTCCATCACACCAAACTTCAGCTTCTTGAGGGACATCTTTTTTCCACGGTTGGTAATATTTTAACTTATTGGGTAAAGCAACTAATTGTTTCTTATCATTTTTAGCATACCATAAAGGAATCTCTGTCGCATAAAATCTTCTCCTAGAAATAGGCCAATCAATAGAGATAGAATCAATCCAAGAATTTAAATTTTTTCTAGAATGTTCAGGATAAAAGTTAATATCTTTTTCAGCAATCTCTCTAACCTTTTCTTTGTTTTCTAACTGTTTTAAATAAAATTCAGGCATCTCAATAAATTCAATTTCGGCACCACTTCTTTCAGAAATAGGAGTTCTATGTGTAATTTTCTCTTGCTTAATTAACAAACCGGCTTCTTGTAAATCCTCAATAATTTTAGCCCTAGCTTCTTTTACCTTCAAACTCTTATATTTTCCAGCATTAGAATTCATAGTTCCATCCATCTCAATAGAAATAATAGGCTTAATTCCTTGCTCTCTAAAAAATTGAACATCAGATAAATCACCAGCAGAACACATCATAACAATACCAGTTCCCTTCTCAATATCAGCCAAAGGATGTGCCTTAATCATGATCTCTTTACCAAAAATTGGAGTAATCGCAATTTTTCCTTCCAAATGTTTATACCTCTCATCATCAGAATGATAAATAATCATACCACAAGAACAAATTAATTCAGGCCTAGTTGTTGCAATAACAATTTTTTCATCTGAATCTTTGATCGTCCACTCAATATCATTAAACGTCGACGCAATTTCCTTATACTCAATCTCAGAATCAGCAATCGTCGTCCTTAATTTAGGGTCCCAATTATTAACTCTAGCATCCTCATAAGCCAACCCTTTTTTGTATAAATCAATAAAAGTATTTTGAGTCATAGCACGATATTTAGGATCATCAGTCTTGTAAATCGAGCCAATATGGTTCCCCTCTTTGTAAGAAGAAAAACTAATACCAAGTTGAGCAAAAGTTTCAGTTGATTCAATACCACATTCTTCAAGTAACTGCTTACAATAATCCAAGAATTTTTCTCGAGAGACATTAAATGCAGAGATTTTAAATTTTTTCTCAGCACCTATCTCAATCGGCAAACCATTATTATCCAAACCCAAAGGGAACAAAACTTCAAAACCTTTCATCCTTTTATAACGAGCAAACATATCCATAAAAGAATAAGTAATCGCATGCCCAATATGAATCGGCGAATTAATATACGGCGGCGGCGTATCAATAGAATAAATCTTTTTTTTAGTATCAATATCAAACACAAACATCTCAGCATCTTTCCACCTAGCAGTAATCTTCTTCTCAATTTCAACATTCCAATTTTTTATTTCTTTCAAATCCATAAAAAAGATAAGTGGTTTAGTTTTAAAAAGATGATGATGGAAGTCATAATCACAACTTTTAAAAAGGAAAAAGGGATAAGTTAATTATCTTGATTAGATAATAGGGAGAAGAATTTAGTCAAGCAATGCCTCAATAGTATAGTTCTTTACATTTTGTCAACATTTATAAGTGTTATAGTTTTTATACTAGAATGAAGGAATATCCTAAGTTTAAGAAAGGCGAAGTTCAGAAGATTTTTTCAAAGTTATCAAAAAAGGACCAAGATGTTGTTAATAAATTTGTTAAATATGTATCAATCACTTCTAGTTCTGCAAAACGGTTAGAGAACAATAAAAGAACTATAACAGTATTCAGATATATCATAAACAAGGATTTAGATAAAGTATCATTACAGGACCTAAGAGATTACCTTTCTTTGTTAAAATCAAGTGATAATACTAATTCAACACAAAATGAGTATAAAGCATCAATAAAACGATTTCTTAGATGGAAGTTTAAAGATTGGTCAGATAGATTCCAGAATTTAGAAGATATTAAACTTCACATGAAGATTAATGAAGAGAAAATTAACTCTGATACATTAGTTTCAAAAGATGATATAGAAAAAATTATGAAAGCTGAACAAAGAACATATTGGAAAACATTTTTTATTACATTATATGAATCTGGGTTAAGACCTGCAGAACTAAGAACTCTTACTTGGAATAAAGTAAAGTTGAATGTTGAGGGAGATATAAGCGAGTTAAACATTTATGCTACTAAAACACATAAGGCAAGAAGTGTTTATGTTAGTGAAGCAACATTTTATCTTCAGAAGTTAAAAGAACAAAGAGAAGATTTTTCTAATCCTTTGGTTTTTCCTGCCAAATCAGATCCTTCAAAACCACTAAGAAAAGATACAGCATCACAATGGTTAGGACGAATTTCTCAAGATGTTCTAGGAAGAAGAATCTATCCTTATATTTTAAGACATTCTAGGGCTACAGAACTTTATACAAATGCTAGTATACCAGACAAAATTGCACAGAAGTTCTTAGGACATAGTAAATCGATGGGTGATGTTTATACTCACATGAGTAATAAAGATGTAAAGGAAGCAGTTGGGAAGACTATATACAAGTTTGAAGATATACCACCACAAAAGAAAATAGATTATGAAAAGAGAATAGAACAATTAGAAAAATCAAATAGAGAAATAATAAAATCAAATATAGAAATAGTAGAAAGAGCAAATGAACAAGTCGAGATGTTAGAAGCTTGGGAAATACTAATAAAGAAACATTTTAAGATTAAAGAAATAACACCACAAGACTTTGAGAAAGTTCACAAGGAAACAAAAAAGAGATTTAAGAGATAATTTATTACAATATTTATTCAATTTTTCCAATAGACAAAAATGTTATAGATAGAAGAATTATGAAAATAATGTTTGATGCGGGGAAGATTGCTGTGAAAAAAGATTTAGGTTTCTTCCCGTTAACCTCGGCTGGAATAATTATGTATAATCAATTAAAAAAGTTTAACATTTTATTTATACCTTGTGATATTTTTTCTGCAGCAAATAATATTTCTTCTTCAGTATTATGTTTACTTATTCCTATTCTTATTGTAGAAAATGCTCTTTCTTTATCATGGCCCATACCAATCATTACGTGAGAAGGATTAACCCTATCAGTATTACAGGCGGAACCAGCAGATATAGAGACATAATCCTTTACTTTGGTAATTAAGGCCTTTGCGTCAATGCCTGGTATAAATATACTAATATTATTTGGTAACCTTTGATCTAAAGATCCATTAAGCTGAAATTCAATATTCTTTGATAAAATATCTATAAATAGATTTCTTAGTCTCAGTATTTTTTCTGAATTTTCTATTCTTTCTTCATTAACTAACCTCATGGCCTTTGATAATCCAATTATTCCTGGGACATTTAAAGTCCCTGGTCTTATACCCCTTTCTTGTCCTCCTCCATACATTATTGGAGTTAATTTTATTCCTCTTTTTACATAAAGCGCTCCGATCCCCTTGGGTCCATAAATTTTGTGACCAGAAATAGACATCAGATCAATATTCATTTTTTTTACATCAATCTTCTTATAGGCTATTATTTGTGTAGCATCAGTATGGAAAAGTATATCTTTGTCTTTTAATATTTCCCCAATTTTTTCTATTGGTAGTATAGATCCAATTTCATTGTTGGCGGCCATTACCGAAACAAGGATAGTCCTTTTGTTAATAGCATCTTTTAATTTTTGAAGACTTATTTGACCATTCTTATTTACTTCAAGATAAGTCACATCAAAATCCTCCTCTTCCAATTTTGAACATGTGTTCAAAATGGCTTTATGTTCCATTTTTGTAGTTATTATATGATTCCCTTTACTCTTTAGAGATTTTGCCACACCAAGAATAGATAAATTATTAGATTCTGTTGCTCCACTTGTAAAAATTATTTCATCTTCATAGGCATTAATACATTCGGCGATTTCACTTCTAGATTCTTCGACTTTTTCCGAAACTTGATTCCCTTGGATGTGGTCTATGCTAGATGGGTTTGCATAATCTTTTCTAAAATAGATCATCATTTCAGATAATACTCTTTCATCTATTTTTGTAGTCGCATGACTATCTAGATATATAGGTGTTTTCATTCTAATAAATTTGCAAGATCCGATATGTTTTTTATTCTTGCATATATCGCTACAATGCCGTTATTTAGATGGGATTTAAAGATCATCATAAAATCTTTTTCAGGATCTAGTCCGTCAAGAATACATTTTTCTCTTATTAAAGCAACAATTAATGAATCATATTCTCCCATAAGGGTGTGTCTATTGAATTCTTGTCCCAACTCGTCAACCGGGATAAGATTTGTTATTTTTGTTTTATTCAATGAATAACAAATAGCAATTCTGCACAAAATATTAGGAGTCAATCCAGTTCTTCCCTTAAGAGTTTGCAGTTTTAATGTCGCATCGTTACCTATTTTTATTCTTGTAAAGTTTGCCATATTTATTTTTTAAAATACCCTTCCTCTGGTTTAGTTTCTCCATCGTTATATTTTAAAATTATTTTTTTCGATAAAAATGGTTTTAATTGTTTCGCATATTCTAAGTCTATTTCAGAATTTGTGGATAATATAATTAATTGCTGACCGGCCTTGGGAAGAAAATTTAGGACAAAGGAGTCTCTATGTTCTTTGTCTAATCTTCCCATGGGTGTATCTATTATAAAGGGGAGAGATCTTTTTGATATCTTTGTTAGAGTCCATAATACTGACAATGCATATATTTGTTTTTCACCTGCAGACAACATCCTTTTGGGAATCTTTTGATTTTTAGAATTATAGAGCGTAACTTCATAGGTTAAAGGATTAACTTCAATCTTATTACACAAGTCCTTCTTTCTCATCAAAAAGTTAAATGATTTAATAAATTCTTCAGTAAATTCTTCTATTTTTAATTTTTTAAATTCATTGTTATATTTACCCAAAACTTTTTGAACTTTTTCTACAATCATGGCTTTATTTTTTAATCCTTTCTTGAATTTAGCTTTTTCTTCCAATTTTTTTATTTCTCTTTTTATTTTTTCTACATCAAACATTTTTTTTATTTTTTCCTCATCAAGATGTTTGATTTGAGATTCATAATATCCAAGCTTTCTATTTAAATCGTTAATATGATCCAGATATGGCTTTATTGTAGATTCTTCAGGAGCAAAGGTTATTTGTCTTTCAAGAATGTGAATTTTCTTGGAGAATATTTCATACTCCTTAGATAATTTAAGAAATTTTTCTTTATCTTCTGATTCCACAATATCAAATAGAAATGATATTTTCTGAACTTCTTCATCAGAAATACTATGGACCTGTTTTTTATCAATACTTTTTGAATTCACTTTCAATTCACTTTCAATTAAACCCAGAAGTTCATCAAGATCTTCTTTTTTAGAGAATTTATCACTTACCTTTTTATTATTAGCTAGGCCCTCTCTCATTAAACTGAATTTTTCATTTAATGTATCATTGAAGATTACTTTTTTTCTTGATTCTCTTTCTTTGGTTAAACTTTTTTTAAGACTCTTGTTAATATCTGAAGAAAACATAAAAGGAAGTCTTCCTAAACACAATTCTCTCATTTGTTCTTCTGCTTCAACTGATTTTAATTCTAATTTTTTCTTCTCTTCCTCCAACATGTCTCTTTTGACCGCAAAAGATCCACCCTCAAGACTAATCTTTTCATCAACTTTCTCAATAGACAAGTTTATGGAATCTATTTTAGTCTTTACTTCTGCTTTTGAATAAATAAGAACCTCAATAGACCTTAAAAAATTTTCTTTTTGATCTTCTAATTCCTTTAATTTTGAATTATCTTCATTAGAAAGAGTCTTTAGGTTTTTGGAAGAATATATTTTTAAATCAGCTATAAGTTTCTCAGCTAGATCAATTCCCATCAAAGAATCAAAAGAATCTCCCAGTTGATGATCATCTTTTGAATCTCCTGCAAGATTTTGTAATTTTTCTCCATCAAAAAAGAATAGCTTAGATAGTCCTGGAGGTATTAATCCATTAATGAATTCCTGCCACTGATCAGGGTCCAAATCTAAGGTTTTTTTATTTTTTTCAATATTAAAGAATTCTTCAACAACATTCTTTTTTATTTCTTTCCATGATCTAATGATTCTATATGTTTCTATTTCTCCAAGCGTAGAATATTGAAATTCTAGTTCTACATAGGCAGAATCATTAAAAACTTTTTTCAAGGGGTTGTTGTGTATTTTTTCGAGTAAATATTTTTCATATTCCTTTCTTTTAAAAACTCCATCAAGAACCTTGGCACCATAAAGGCATAGTCGTATTGCTTCAAAGAAAGTTGTTTTCCCATTGCCATTCTGACCACCAATTAAAACTATATTTTTATCCCTCTTTGGCTTAAGATCAAAAGTATGTTCACCAGAATATATTCCAAAATTATTAAGCTTTAATTTATTAATTATCATTTTCTATTTTTAATTCCTCCACAATTTTATCTTCACTTCTCCATTCTTCAGATAATATTTTATCTAATTTGACATACACAGAAGACCTTCTCGTCATTCCTTGAATTTGTTTTTCTAGATCAAGCAATTTTCTTACAAGACTAATAGGAACGCCCTCTTTCTCAGATATTCTTGTAAGTAAATCGTTTTCCTTTTCTGAAAAAAGACCCAGGTCTTCATCAAGCCAATCTAAGTCTCGCCCCATGACTTCTCTATAGATCTTTGGAACTGAATCTTCCCAGTCTCCTCTTTCAAGAAGCCAAAGCCTTCGTATCTCATGGATTTCCTCTGGTCTAATTACTGAAAACTCAAGGCCTATATTTGATTCTTCTATATCTTTTTGTATCTTAAGAACTGTTTCAAGTAGCTCCTTTGAAAAACTTAACTTATAGGGTCCCCTAATGATTGTGCCATCTTCTTTTAATCTTAGTCTCCCATTTCTCCCCTTGTATTCCCTATATTTTGCTTTATTTTCAGGGATGGTTGTTTTGTATAGGAGGGATCGTAATTCTGCCATAGGCCTTAGTCTTTCATTACCATCATTTATCATTTGAATCATGGTTTTGTCTTCTTTAACCAAAGTGCAAGTCCAACAACCAAAACGACTACCACCACAAGAAGGAGAATTTTTATCTACGATCAAAGGGCATTCTTTAGAATTTTTACCAGCGTACATAGTTAAAAGATCTTTATTGTTGGCTCCCCATGGAGGTGTTTTTTGAAGAAGGTATGTCCATACGTCTTCCGTACTAAAGGATGAAATTGGAGTATATACCAATGCTTGCGAGAATTTTGTATGTCTCGAAAGCAATGATCCCTCAATCTTATGGGACTCCATAGATCTTGCTCTAGACTGACTCTCTGCACTTCTAACCCCCAAAGCTAATATGACCTCACCATACTTACTTACCTCTTTAAATATAAATTCATCCATGGGGTCAATTTTCATTCTTGTTGTACACCAGCGAAATTGTTGCGTTGGAGCAGGATATCCCTTCCCAAGTAAATTAGACCAAAATGTTTCACTTATTTTTGGAAATACATTATGAACTTTAATGGGGATATTTTGCTTTTTCGCAGCCTTTTTCATAAGGCTCTGTACTTTAGAGACATATTCTAAAAGAACAGGAGACTCTACAAAAGTATTAGATGTTACGACTTCAATAGGTTTTTTTAATTGATCTCTATCTAATAACGCTAATGCTTCCCAAACCAATTGCAAAACAGCAGTTGAGTCCTTACCTCCACTAAAAGCTATTACCCAAGGTCGTTCATCACTTAGGTATACTTTTTGTATTTCAGAATATATATCTTTTAAGGTTCTTGTGTCAAATACAGACTCTTCAGACATTATATTCCCTCTAAGCCAATAGCTTCACTTAAAAATTTACTTGTCCTATTTAGAAAATCTCTTGATTTGCTAACTCTTCCATGAATCATGGCTATCCCCTCCCATTGAGGATTATTCTTTTTCCAATTAACATTCCTTAGGCCGTCAAGTTTGTTTTTCCAATTCTTTGGATATCTTTTCATAAGATTAAAACCTAAAATACCTAGTGAATGAAGAATTATACCGGTCCCACTTATATAACCCTCCCTTAATTCATAGGGGGTTATTTCCTCAGAGACAATTTTTTTCCATTCCTCATTTTTATCATATACCTCATTCCAGAATTCTATTACGATTTCTTTTTCATGAGAATTAATTTCTATATTTTTACCTTTTTTGCCGAGTAGATCTTTTGTAGAGTTGTATAGACTATTTAGTGTAAAAACCTTATTTGATCTATTAGATATTGACGTTTTTTCTACTTCTGTCAATCCATTTGCTAAGATTGGTACCTTTGTCATTATAGAAATTAATTCTCTAGAAAATTTATCTCGGTGATTATAAAAAATACTTAACGATGTTGTGGGTTTGACGGCATGCTTATTAAGATCTGAAAACATTTGCTGACTTCTTTTTAGTCCTCTATCTATATAAAATACTACAGATATTGTCTCGTTTCCCAATTCTGGATTTAGAGCTATTGCTTGTTCAATTGCTGCACGTCTATGCTGTCCATCATTAATTACAAATCTGGAGTCCATTGGGACAAGCAAGGTTCCCACACGAGAATTAATCCCAATCTTCTCTGCAGGAATAAATTTTACATCTCCGTCGATTGAAGCAGTAATAGATGAAAAAGTATAATCTTCTGGATTTCCATTAATGTAATTTACTATTTCAGGTATTCTTGCTTTGTTTAATGTCCTTTGGGCTCGAAGTTCTGGTGGTAGACTAGACTCATTAAAAATAAATATTTTTGATACTAATTTAAGTTGACACATGACGGTGTAATATTCTCGGCCGGCTTGAATTCCCCTAATTGCAGAAAAGGAAAAGTTATTATACTCATCCATCTTTGTACTGTTATCTTTCTTTTTTGTAGTCATAAGAAAATATGGTAAAAAAGAGTATTTAAACATTTCTATAATTTAACTTCCGGGGTGAGAAATTTGACTTCCAAAAAGGGTTAATGGGAACTTGCGCATATTTTAATATTTTAATAAAATGGGGTAAACTTTATAATAAATAAATACAACAATAAGTGTAATGGTAACGGAGAAAATCAGAAGACCCTTTTCACCCAAAAACGGAAATGAAAGACAGGCCATAGAATCAAACAGGAATCACCTAATGCCACTATATGCAAGCATAGGAGAGATAATAGATAATTCAATACAATTTAATTCAAAAAATATAAGAATAAATATTAAATGGAAAAAGATACTTGGACAATTAGTTACTGAAGAACCCGAAGAGATAACCTTTATAGATGATGGCAGTGGTATGAATCCTGAAGAATTATCTGATTGTCTTGTTGTCGGTTATCATGAAGATAATGGCAGTGGTGAGGATAAAATGGGAAAATTTGGGGTTGGAGCCGTTTATTCATTTCTTAACACTGGTAGAAAATGCGATATGTACTCAAAGACAAAGGGGGGGGAATGGCATCACGCCTATTTCTATTTAGATGATCCAATTATTGAAGACACTACTCAATCTTACCCGAAAGATGCCACAAAAGAGGAACCCCCAAAGGAACTAAAGGAATATTGGTCAGACCTTAAATCTGGTACAATAACTATATGGAGCGAAGTAGACTTGGGTCATATTGAAGAAGATAAAGAGGAGATATCATTTTGGATTTCTAGAGCTTATAGAAAATTTCTGGGAGACAAGGTTGTTAAAACCGAAAAAAATGGGAACAGTTGGGAGTCAAAAATTAAGAAAAATGAAATCAAAAGAAATATTTATTATAATGATGAACTAATTGATAGAATATATGATCCTCTCTACAAAATACCTTATAGAGATAAAGATAAAAAGGGTAGTGAAAAGATAAGACCCATTGTGATAGAATTTCCCAAGCTAGATGGTTCGGGATTTAGTCAAATAAAAGTTAATTTTGGACTTTCACCAAAAGAATGGAGAAAATATAGTGATGTCTCTAAAAATGCTTCAGCAAGAGATCCTATAAATGTGAAAGAAAGATTAATAGTTGGACAAAAAAACAAGCTTAGAGATTCCAGTAAAATTTCAATTTTAAGAGACAATAGAGAAGTAAGTTGGTTACATGATCACTATTTATTTGGTAGATATGATCCGTTAGATCGTTGGTGGGGTATAGAGATAGAGTATAGCTCAGATATTGATGATACGCTAAAACCCAAAGCAATGAAATTTCAGGTTGAACTTAGTTCAGAGATACGTAAGAAACTAAAAGAGGAGGTAGCATCTACGGTTAAAGTATTAAGAGATACGATAAAAGAAGACTTTCAGGAAGATAGGAAGAAAGAGGGAAAGAAAAAGAAAGATAAAGAAAAGGATAATGGCGGCCCAGATTATGATCCAGATGATATACCAGATAGCGATACAAAAGAAACACCAAATGAATTTCTAGATAAACTGAAATTAAAGACCTCTGAAAGAAGGGAAATTTTGGAACAATTAAGTGATAGGCACTTTGTAACCCAGAAAGATAATGAGAAAAGGGTCCCAAAAGATACAAATCTTTTATTTGAATATTTTTCTAAAGGAGGGGATATAATAATGGCCAAATATATGAATCATCCATTATTTAGAAAAATGGAGAATGTTGAAGACGAATTATTCAAACTATCTGAGAAAGAAGAGTTAACCTCTGAAGTCTTGGCATTAAAATACCACGAATTACAGGTTACCTGGGAAATTCTTTTGCAAACAATGATTATATCTCTAGCAACAATAACTCCTAGTGGGGTTCAGCAGCATTACATAGACGAATTTCTTTCAAGATGGGGACAACTATCTAGAAAATACATAATAAAGAGAGAAACAGCAGAAGAAGAAGAGGAGAACTAAGATGATCTTAGATAATTTTTGGAGTGGAATAGATTCAAGGGAGATAAATAAAGCTCTAAAACCTGAATATCTCCAGATATTAGAGCCCCTATTGACTGAGAGAAAGAGCAAGACTCCATTAATAGATGATAGATTCGAAAAATCTCAAATATATAAGATGATTGCCATACCTAAAATGTGTAATCAATCATTTAGAAAGAAAATTTTTTCTTATTTAACGGAGAATGAACTTAAGTTGATTTCAAAAGAGCTAAAAATATCCAAAAAAGATAAGAAGTCAATTATAGATGAAATATTAAAGACCCCCTGGGGTTTAAATAAGAATTCACTAAAGCTTGCGAAGATTTTAGACATACCAGAATTTATGCTTAATCTTTCGGAATACAATAATGAGAAAAAGGGTTCTGCAATAGTTTACCCTTGGTTTTTAAAATATAAAAAGTTTCTAGATCCTGTTGATAAAGATAAAATAAATGAGGCTTTTGCTAACAGATCTCCATTTAAAATATTCAAAAATTATCAATCAATTGCACATCAAGAAACTTTAGATAAAATAAGTGGAGGATTTAAAAGAGCCATGTTAAATATGCCCACTGGAACTGGAAAAACTAGAACTGCTGTGGAAATAGCTTCTTCATATTTATCAAAAAATAAGAACCATAGTGTGGTTTGGATAGCCCACACAAAAGAACTCCTGCAACAGGCTTCTGAGGAATTTTTTGATGTTTGGGAAAATCTCGGAAATAGAGAACTAAAAATACAAGAAGTTTATGGGGGAAAGGGAGATAAAATAAAGGAGGAGAGTTCATTTATCGCAACATCCTTTCAATCATTAAATGAAAAAAGCATAAGCAAAATAAGAAAATCTAATGTGGGCCTTATTATAATAGATGAGGCACATATGTGTGTTGCCGATAAGTGGAATAAGAAAATAAAGGAGTTAATAGATAAAACTACGGGAACCAGGATTTTGGGTTTAACAGCAACCCCCATAAGAGAAGGGGTAGTAGGTACAAATAAATTAATTGATTTTTTTGGAAGAGGGAATATCATACCCTTAAGGTTTAATTCAGATAAACTCCTAATCGATTATCTAATAGATGAGGGAATAATGGCAAAACCAAAATATGATCCGATTGTGTATAAAAATGAGGAGATAGGATTAAACGAAAAAGAAGTTAAGAAAATTGAAAAGGAATTTAGTGAATTTCCGAAGAAAATAATAGAAAAAATATCAAGAGATGGTAATAGGAACATAATAATTACTGATAAATTAAGAGAAGTTTTGGGAGATCATGAAGATACAAATCAAATACTCTTCTTTGGGAATAGTATTGAGCATTCAAAAATGATCTCCATATGGTTATTGAAAAATGGATATTCTTCTTTTCACCTAGATGGTGATTCTGATGGAAGGTCGAGGGATGCTGCCATAAAAGCATTTAGATATGGGAAAATAAGAGTTTTGTGTAATTATGGGGTACTCTCAATGGGTTTTGATGCACCAAAAGTCGATTGCCTTTTTATTACAAGAGTAACAACCTCAGAAGTATTGCATTCTCAAATGATTGGAAGAGGTTTAAGGGGCACAAAATTAGGAGGAACCTCTTCTTGCAAGATAATTGAAATGGAAGATAATATAAAAAACTTCTCAGAAAAACATAAAATTTCTTTCGAGAATTATATCAGTTCCTGGGGAGACCACGAGGAATGAATAATTTAAAAACCTCTAAAAAAAACGAATTTTTCTCTTATATAAAGAATTATGTTTCTAGTGAATGCTATGAACTCATGATAATTTCTCCTTATATTAAAGTAAAAGTTTTAGAAAAATTATTAGATAATGTCAAGGCAAAAAAAATAACAGTAATAACTACCTGGAAACTAAGAGATATGCAGTTCGGATCTTCTGATATTGAATTATACAAATTTTGCGAAAAAGAGGGAATTAATTTACATCTTAATCAAAAAATCCACTTAAAAGTTATTATCAGAGATTGTGATTCTTGTATAATGGGAAGTGCTAATATTTCAAATAATGGTTTGGCTTTAGTAGATAATCATAATTATGAATTAATAAATAAAATAGATAAGCTAGATGATAGTTCTATTTCATATTTTAAAAAAATATTAGATGAAGCAATATTAGTTACAGAAGAAATCTATGAACAATTTAAAGAAGATCTAAAAAACCTGCCCAAATTAGAAAAAATAAAAGAACCGATCATTAAAAACCCTAAGAAAGATTTTTTAATATCTACACTTCCCATGAGCTATAGTATTGATGATTTTTTTAAAATATATTCAAATAATTTTAAAGGTAGCTCTAGGGAGCGAATAGCTTGCGCAATACATGATGCAGAACTATATAATGTCCCAGAAAATTTATCTGAGAATGAATTTGTCTCCCATCTTAAAAGGAAATTTTTTAAATCTCCTTTTGTAAGTGAATTACTAAAATTCATTAATGAAGAAGAAAGATATTTTGGAAGAGTTAAAAAATGGATTCAGGATAACTGTACAAATGTTCCAATCCCAAGTCGTAGAAATTTAACTGGAAATATTCAGGTTTTATATAAATGGATTGAGAAATTAAGTGATGGCTTATATGAAGTTGATATCCCTGGGAAACATTCTCAAAGAATCAGGAGAGTAAAATAAAATGGAAATAACTAGAGATAAAATAAAGATAGGATCAAAAGTAGGTATTTCTCTCAAGGGTAATTATGATAAAATTGTTAATGGGAAAGTTAGAGAAATATTGACCAAAGCTCAATCTCACCCCCATGGAATTATGGTTAAGTTAGAAGATGAAAACATTGGGAGAGTTAAGACTTTTGGAGAGGAGTTTGAAGATGTTACCGAAGAGACAAAAAAAGAAGAAATAAACATAAAGGAATTAATAAAGAAAGGAGAAAAATTTAATATTGAATTTAAATCTAGCGCTCTTTGGAGCCTTCATTGGACAAGTCAACAAATAAAAGAAAGTAAATCTTCTGAACTACATATGTTTGGTCAGAAAGCATCTAAGGTAATTATTGCAGAGACAATTGCGGCCCTTATGAATTCTCGGGGAGGGCATTTGGTTATAGGAATAAAAGAGAATAAAAACGATATGGTAGATAAAATAATAGGGGTTAAGGATGAGTTTAATAAACTTAAAGATCCTTGTGAAGATGGATATTCTAGAATGATAATTGACGAAATAATTAGACCATATTTCCCTGCAAAGATATACAACCATTTAGATGAATATTTGGAAATTAGTTTTCCCGTAGAAGATGATAAGGTACTTTGTTTGGTAAAAGTCACAAAGGGTGATGCCAAGGTGTTCTTGGATCTTAATAAACATAGGATTTTTTTTATAAGAACAGGTGCGGAAACAAGATTCATCGAAGGAGAAGAATTGGTAGAATATTGTGAGAAGAGGTTTAGTTAATTGCGGCTTTCCCTAAATTAAAACTCCTTTTTGTGTAACATACTTGTTTGCACAATTCAAAATATTAACATCTAGCTTCTGAAGAAATATTTCTTGTATTAAAACAAAAATGTTATGACACAAAATTTAATTACTTTGATAATATAGATATTACCACGAGTATTATACCTATTCCGATTAGACCACCTTTTTCAAGTGTCTCTGGTAATAAAGACATAATCCCTTCTGCTATAAATATAGAGCCAACAATGAGAGATAATACCTTTAATATTCTCTTTTTATTTCCCATTTGTTCTTTTCTTAATCCAAAACATTCAGTTATAAAATCTTTCTTTCTTTCTTTCATAAGTTTATCATTGTAAATCAAAGTTTAAATTATTATTCTTTTTACTAATTTGGCATAATAAAGCCTTTTTAGGCAAATATCATCTATTGGGAAAAGTCGTTAATCGCACAAATTGATTAAAGCTCTGACTATCTCAACTTCTGCCCAAGTGTCCATTTTACAATACTCTTCAAGATTATCCCTAACGTTATTTCTTTCCGAGTCTTCAATATTCTCATAAGTAACTCTTTCATATTCCAAACTGGCGATTGCTCCATTCTTGATATCCATTTCGCTATAACTCAAATCACTCATTACCGGCAAAACATATTTTATTGAGGTAGAGCCTTTTTGTTTTGGATCATAATAAGAAAAATCCTTGAAGACATCCCATAAATCTTTAATTCTATGAAAAATATTTTCATCATACCACATTCTAAATTCAGGAAAAGCATTACAGCCTTCATTCATTACACCTTTCTCAAATCCTTGATTGTAAACAAGTATACTTCCAGACCCTCCCAGATTATCTTTTAGTGCTTGCATGAATTTAGGCCGAGGATCACTTGTGCCTTCTGCTAAAAATGAAATATGTTCGCATTCTCCCCTCTCTTCTTTTTGGATATGCAAACTAAACTGAAAAGGAATCCTTTGATATGGTTTCATTCCATCAAATTTCGGAATTGCAGGATTAATTGTTTCAAAATCTAAATAATAAATTGGATATTGCAAATTGCCCAAAAATTTTTTAATTTCTTGTTTATCAATATATTTTTTACCATTATTCTCTTTAGAATGGGTCTCCTTTGATGTCATAGCCAGCCTCCTTTGAATCTTCTGCTTATTATTCAATTTAATATCTTCAGGAACTTCATTCAAGCAGACAATCCCTCTATCATGCAATTCAAAACATTTTTTATTAAACATCCTATAAAACTCAAAGACGTTTGCAGGTGGAACATCTTTCCAGCATTCATCCATTAATGGACAATCATAAGGATCTGAGCAATAAGTTCCAATCTTAAATTTTGGTTCATCTGAATTAAGATTTTTTTGCATATCGGATATTCTTTCTTGAATCCCTTCCGAATATTCCAGAACCTTATCGTTAATACCTGTCTGAACAAATAATCCTTTTGGCTCGATTTCCTCATTCTTGATATATTGATTATTAATATGCATAAGAACACAATTTCTAATTTTTAAGCCTGCTTTTTTATAGGTATACTTCTGAAAAGACACATCATGAATATTTACATCTTTAACTCGTGTCGCAGATTTAACCTCAATAATATCCCATTCATCTTCCCCAACAGGTAATAAAATATCTCCTCTAGAAAATAAATCGTCAATCATAAATCCAGCCTCGTAAATTGTCTGTCTATTTTTAACAGCTTCTTTTGTTGCATTAATGTTTTCCATAAAACCCATACCAGAAAGATCAACACCTCCAGGAAAAACCTTTGTTGCTAAAACTCCAATAATATCTCCTGCCTCAAACCTTGCCTTTGTGGCCTTATCAGGTTCTGATATTCTAGTTTTATCGTTTTTTGCAACCCAGAGTAGTTTTGGGCATTGCAGTCCGAGAAGGTAGTTTGATTTTGTTAATAGCCTATTTACCATATTAAATACAACAAAAAGTAATTTATAAAATTAGTGGAGCTTTCCATACAACCAAATAGTTAAGATACTTCCTAAAATATCTAAAGTCCATAAGCTCCAAAATAACCAATGAGGTAAAATTGTCCACAATCTAAAAGAAAATAATAAAGCTCCAAAAATTAGCAGAATCCCTAGGCTTATTAAAGCTGTGTTAATTAAAATCTCTTTTTTCATTGTAATGTAAAATTTTTAATCCTCTCTATTAATTCCTTTTTCAAACTCGGATCGTTCCTACAATAGTCGCTAGAAACATTCCAAACTTCAACATCTTTATTTCTCGCATCAGGTAATTGCTCAAATAACATATTTCTATGTATCTTTTTCATACAAACAATTTTATCTGCCCAATTTGTTGCTTCATTAGTTACCATAACTTCAGCGAATGGTCCTACTCCCGCAAATTTCGCCTGAAAGTTATCTGAAAAATCTTTATTTACAATTTCTGTCGCACAAGGACTTCTGTCCAATCCGGACATGCAGATGAAAAGAATTTTGGTTTTCATTGTTTTTTAAGACATTCTTTACAGAGTCTAATACCCTTTTCGAAATCTTTAATTTTAGCAAAGTAAATCTTGCCACAATTATTACAAACAGTAAATTTTTCATCTCCTTTATTATATGACTCTTTCCATGCTTTTTTTAATTCAATATTTTTATTAAAAACAGTGCTTTCTTTCAAATCTTTTAAACATTCTCTAAAAAATGCACTTGGACTAATATTATTTTTATCTATAAAGTTTTTATTTTCTTCACTTATTCTTAGAGTAATCATCACACCTTTCTTGTCTGGTTTGAATATATTATTAATGTCCA